>NC_015574.1:1610000-1975000 GCF_000214725.1 Methanobacterium paludis
AATTTCTTTAGGACCATCAAACAAACTCTGTTCTCCATCAAACACGTTTCGAGCTCCAGGCAAGTCCAGATTATCCTTGACATGCAGAATATTGTTGTGCCTGTGCAGTTCTCCTTTTTTTAACTTTTTCATAAAGGTTTCCACCTTCAGAGTCCATTGTAACTATCAGAGGGCCAAATTTCTCAACTTCAAGTTCCCAAACAGCTTCTGGAACTCCTAGATCCAGCCAGTGAACATCACGAACACCTAAAACAGATTTCACGTAGTGGGCTGCACATCCACCAACTGCCGTCAGATAAACGGCTTCATTATCAACAAGGGCCTGGGATGTGGCTTTATCCATTCCACCTTTACCTATTATTCCACCCACTCCCATGTTTATAACCGAGGGTTCGTAGGGGTTCATCCTTGTGCTGGTGGTGGGTCCCACTGCAACCATTTCGTATCCATCTTCAGATGATTTTATTATTGGGCCTGCATGGAATATCACAGCCCTATTAAGATCTACTGGGGCACCTTCCTCCACTATTCGTTTATGGGCGCTGTCTCTTGCCGTGTAAATGATTCCGGAAATATATACAATGTCTCCAACCCTTAAATTTTTTGTTTTGTCACCAGATAGAGGTGTTTCAAGCGTCAAACTCATTTAAATTCACCTTTTTTATTAATGCAAAGTTCTTTACCTAGAATGGTATAAAATAATATGAGGGATATAAATCATAAGAGTACAAATAATAGATATTTGACTTCATCACAGATAAATTACAGCACATATAATTCAACAAATTTTAAAAATTACAAAAAAATTCATTAATTTAAAAAAATTCACAAATGTTTAATGATCACAGATTCCTCTAAAAAAACAGATTCCTCTAAAAAGTAATCATCCGTTATAAATTCAGAGATTTCAAACATCATAATCATAAGGAGTAAAAGTTTATGTCCATCGACGATAAAATCGTAGGTCTCAGCAAGTATATGGTGAGCCTTCCATCAACAAGGGCTTCGGTCCTCAGCATGATATTCATAAGTTTCATTTTAGGGTTTATTGTATCGTTAATAGAGCCAACAGCAGATAGATCAATACTTTACAGCTTTATATACGGAGGTTCTGCAGGATTTCTCATGTTCGGACTCATGTCCATAATGGCAGGGGGTATAACCCAGCCGATGATAAACGCCCTTGAAGGCCGCCACATGAAGATGAAACAGTCCATGTTCCTCTCATTTGTGTCAATGATGATGATTGCAGTGATATACGGACTGGGAAGCCTCATATCCACCTATACAATTTACAGTTACACCATAGACGCACTTGTATTTGGATGTGCCGTTATCTTTGCCGTCCGGACCATAGTTTTGTGGAGCACATCAAATATCAGCTTTTTAAAGTCCATAATACCTGCATCAACACAACCGATCCTTATAATAAGTATGGTTATAGTTCTTGTTTCTCTTACAAGTATCACAACCAACATAGGTTACTTCAGCATCATTCCGCTGCTTTTTAAAATCATAATTGCATCGATAATTCTTGTTGTGGCAATTTATTCCTTTGTAACTGTGGTAGAATCTCCTATGAAAAGAAACCTTGGAGTTGGAGGTCTGGAACTGTTGAGTTTGTTCCTTGCCCACACAACTGAAGGTTCTAAGGCATTAGAAGGACTTTTTGAGGATATGGGTGAAGCCATAGATACCATTACCGGAATAATAAGTTTCAAGGGTACGAATGGTCCTAAAGTGCTCTTTTTAACTCCAAGTGTTCATCCTGGACCTGTTGGAAATATTGGCGGTGGGAACATGCCAACCCAGCTTGCAAATAAATTTGATACTTTCACAATGGTATCCCACGGCCCATCAACCCATGATTTCAACCCTGTATCATCCAAGGAAATAAGAAAGGTAGAAAACGTCATAAGAAATGGAATAGAAAATATGGATTACACCCCCAAAGCCAGCAGATTCATCAGAGTGGAACATAACGGTGCTAAAATTGGTGCACAGTATTTTGGAGGTAATCTGCTGCTTCTTGCAACCCTGGCACCTGAAGGTTTTGATGACATCGACTTTGGGGTGGGTCTTGCAATTTCAAACCTTGCAAAGGCATCCTGCAGCACTGAAAATGTAATCCTGGTCGACTGCCACAACTCGTTTAAAGGAGAGGGAGGAAGGGTTCTTCCAGGAAACAAGGAAGTTTTTGACCTTATGGGTGCTGTTGAGAAGCTTCCGGAAATGGAAAAAGAAGAAGGAATGAGAATGGGCTGTGCATACAATCCTATGGACAACATTACCAAGGAAGAAGGCATAGGCCAAAGTGGTATCAAGGTAATGGTTGTGGAAGTTGGAAGCGGAAGCACACTTCAAAGGACAGCTTACATACTTCTGGATTCTAACAACATGTTAATCGGTTTCAGGGACAGGATAGTTGAAAGCGTTAAAGCGCTGGGGATTGATGAGGCAGAAGCAATGACAACAGACACCCACTTCGTGAACACTATTTCTGGGGGACACAACCCTGTGGGCACCAAAAGACAGGATGAAATACTTGAAGCAATCTTGGAGTGCACTAAAAGGGCTGTGGATGATATAGAAGATGTGGAAGCCGCCGGCAAAGTCTGTCATATCAAAGACCTTAAAACTTTAGGGCCGCTGCACTCCACAGAACTTGTTACAACCATAAGCTCAATAGTTGCTGTAAGCAGGATATTTGCACCCTTAATATTCATAATTGCCCTCATATTCGTGTTTATATGGATATTCTACTGGGCACTTTAGGTTTAATTGTTTATAATGAATGAAACTTTAACTGCAGTTAGATTAAAATTAAGCTGTAGTTAAATTTAAAAAAAGAAAATTTTATCTATGCATTAATTCGGTAAAAATAAGCGAAATTCCATTATAATATTAAACTTAAAAAGCATCCCTAAAAATAAAAAAAAATAAAAAACTATGGGCAATAAAGAATTTTTAAAAGAATTTTTGGGCAGTTCACATCAACTTTAATTTATCTAAAAACTGCTTTAGTTCTTTTGAAGATTTACTGCCCTTAATAAAATTTTAATGGCCTTATAAGTTGAAGAATATGACCCATACCATTAGCCAAATGAAGAAAAACGGTACAATTCCGCTCCAGAGCCATCCTTTGGTTCCTCCAACGGCTTCCTTGCCGAAAATTCTCTCTGATACCTGACCTGCTATGTAAAGAATGATCAGGCTTATTAAAACTGCTATGGTCTCATTTTTTCCTATGGCACTTATTAATCCTGTTGAAAATACATATGATATGTAACCTGCAATTATACCTGCGACTGCATGTATGGTTGTTACTTTAGCATCAACTTCCATATTTTTTCCTCCAATCCATGTTTATTATTTAACTGTAACCATAAATATACTATAAGGTGTTTCAATGAAAGCTATGTCCAATGTTGATATTTACACAATTTGCAATGAACTTAAAGAAATTCTAAAGGATGCAAGGGTTGATAAGGCCTACCAACCCACCAGGGACACCGTGCTTATACGGTTCCATGTCCCAGGTAAAGGACGAGTTGATGTCGTCTTCCAGGCAGGTTTAAGGGTTCATACAACCCAGTACCCTCCAGAAAATCCGCAAATCCCGCCATCATTTCCCATGATCCTTCGAAAACATCTAAAAGGAGGTAATGTCACCTGTGTGAAACAGCACAACTTCGACAGAATCCTAAAGATCAACATTCAGAAGGAACATAAATATTCACTGGTTATAGAACTCTTTGCAAAGGGTAATATAATACTTTTGGATGAAGAGGGCACCATTATAATGCCCCTCAAGAGGAAGCTCTGGGAGGACAGAAACATATCCTCCAAAGAGGAGTATAAGTATCCTCCAGAAAGGGGTATAAATCCACTGGAAGTTACAAAGGAAGAATTGGAAACCCTGTTTGCCGAGTCAGATCGTGACCTTATAAGGACCCTGGCAAGCAGCGGTCTGGGCGGTCTCTACGCTGAAGAAGTTATGCTGAGGTCTGGTGTGAAGAAAGATAAACCTTCATCGGACATCACCCCTGAAGAACTGGATTTCATACACAATGCAATGAGTGATGTTTTCAGCCCGCTCAAAACAGCACAGTTCCACCCCCAGATAATATCCAGCGAAAAAGATGATGTTCTCCCTTTGAACCTCACTAAATACGAAAAATACGAGAAAAAAACGTTTGAAACCTTCAATCAAGCTGCAGATGAGTTTTACAGCAGCATAGTTGGAGATGACATTAAACAGGTGCATGAGGATGTCTGGGCCGCTGAAGTGGGTAAGTTTGAAAAAAGGCTCAAAATTCAGATGGAAACCCTTGAAAAATTCAAGGACACCATTGTAAAAACCAAAATCAAGGGAGAAGCAATTTACTCCAATTACCAGAACATTCAAAACATCCTGGATATTATACACAATGCCAGGGAAACCTATTCATGGCTTGACATCATTGACATCATCAAAAAGGGTAAAAAGGAGAAAGTATCTGGACTGGATATTATTGAGTCCCTGGATAAGATGGGGGTCCTGACCTTAAATCTGGACGGGACCATTGTAAATGTGGATTCCAATATGAGCATCCCTGAAAATGCCGAGATTTATTATAACAAGGGTAAAAAGGCCAAGAGGAAGATAAGTGGAGTTAACATTGCCATTGAAAAAACCATGAAGGAAGTAGAAAGGGCCAAAAACAAAAGGGAAATTGCAATGGAAAAGGTTCTGGTACCTCAAAAAAGGGTTAGAAAAGAACTTAAATGGTTTGAAAAGCTTCGATGGTTCTTATCATCAGATGGACTTCTTGTTATTGGGGGCAGGGATGCCACAACCAACGAGATGATCGTTAAAAAACATATGGAAAACAGGGATATTTACTTCCACTCAGACATCCATGGAGCAGCCTCTGTTGTTGTGAAGGCAGGTGAGGGTGAGGTTCCAGAGTCCACATTAAATGAGACAGCATCCTTTGCAGGTTCTTTCTCAAGTGCATGGTCTGCTGGTTTCGGATCCACGGATGTGTACTGGGTCCACCCGGATCAGGTGTCAAAAACACCTCAGTCCGGTGAATTCGTGGGTAAAGGTGCTTTCATAATCAGAGGAAGCCGCAACTTCATCAGAAACGCACCTTTACTTGTAGCTGTTGGAATCGTGGATTATGAAGGTAAAAGAATAATGGCCGGCCCTCCAGAAGCTTTAGTCAAGTACACAGACAATTACGTGGTTATAAAACCGGGCTATACGAAAAAAGAGGAGATGGCCAGGCAAATCCGCCATAAGATCGACGAGGAGAAACTTCTCTCAATTGAAGATGTTGTGAGGGTTCTACCTTCAGGTAAATGCGACTTTGTGGATAAACGACAGTTTAAGGGAAGAGATTTTAAGAGGAAATAAATTCATCTCTTCTACCTTTTAATTAGTCCAATTATTGATAAAAAAAGTGTACATAAAAAAATTAAAAAAATAATATTTAATCCATATTAATAGAAATCGTTGAAGATGGTTACATAAAATAAAAGTATAACCATCATATACTACGACTTCTCCTTATTTTTCATCTGCTTCTTTAAAAGGAAGTTGATATCTATCACATATTTCCCTTCCTCGTCTGAAACTATTATGGAGTCGTCCTTCATGAGGGAAGAAAGATTCACCTCATAAATTCCGTGCTCCTTGACCATTATGGTTTCTATGGAGTCTCCTTTTATTTCACGGATCTCCTTGACCTTACCTTTCTGATGGAATTCAAAGAACTTGCTTCCACACTCGGGGCATCCTTTGAGGATTATATCCTTTGAGTCTCCTTCAAATTCTGCTCCGCATTTAATGCATCTGTGCACTGGAATCACCCAGGTTTGCTATCATTGAAAGGAAGTTGGACTTTTTCTTAACGGTTTTCATAACATTTGCAGGACCTATTATGGTTATTCCAATTGTTTTCTTTTTTGAAAGACCGAAAAACGATTTTTCATCTTTTTCAAGGGTGTATATATCGATCCCCATGAAGTTTTCAACATCTATTTCCCTCATAGTTGTTTCTATTAGCTCGGCCTCTTCTTCAGGGGTTAGGCCACCTTCAATAACAACTAGATCACCGTCTTTGACCTTGTTGACTATCATGGATATTTTTTCCATGCTAGTACTTGATGCAATTGCATCAGAGGAAAGAAAATCCATTTTTAGAGCATTTGTTTTAGCATCATCCATTTTATGACCTCTAAATTTATTAACTGAACCTCTGAACCATTGCCTGGTAAAGATCCGCAACATTCTCACCGTGCAGTGCAGAAATTGGCACCACAGTGTGCTGTGGGAAAACAGAGAATATACGTTCTTGGGAAGCTTCAGGAAGGTCTATTTTGTTTGCAACAATTACAAATGGGATCTTACGAGCTTCCAGGTTTCCTATTATCGTTATGTTGGCCTGAGTCAAAGGATCCTTGGTTGCATCTATAACCAGTAAAACACCGGTCACATCATCCAACCATTTTATTGCCTCTATTATACCCTTTGTTGCCTCTTTTGCCCTTTCTTTTGCCTCTGTTTCCGATAGGCCGAATTCCAGGAAGTTTTTGTAGTCGATCTTGGTGGCTATTCCAGGGGTGTCTATTATGTCAAAGTCCAGTTCAACTCCGTCGTTGGCAATTGTGACATGTTCCTGTTTGTAGACCCTTCGGGTCTCGTGGGGAATCTCCGAAATCAAACCTATAGGTTTTCCTACCCAATCATTTGTCATTCTATTGGCAAGGGTGGTTTTTCCAGAGTTTGGATGTCCATAAAATCCTATTTTAAGTTTTTTATCCTTTCCAATAAGTTTATTCAATATATCTTTAAATAAGCTGTGTCTGAAAAATTTCCGCATACGCATCACTCTTATCACTCTTGGTATATTTGATCTGGTTGGAGAATTACAACCTTTACATTCGGATTGGACCTTCTAACCATATCTGAAAATTCTAATGGATTTTGTTCAATTGCAGGGTATGTGTTGTAATGCATTGGAATGATTATTTCTGGATCCAACCACTCTGCAGCTATTGCAGCTTCAAATGGCCCCATTGTGTAACGGTCCCCTATTGGGAGCATCGCTATGTCCGGCCTGTATATGTCCCTTATCACCGTGCGCATGTCACCGAATACTCCTGTGTCTCCTGCATGGTATATTTTTCTGCCGTTTTCAAGTTCTATTATGAAACCTCCTGCACTTCCTCCTGCGCTCACCTCTTCTATGAAGTCCATGTCAGAGGAGTGTGTTGAGTTAACCATGGTTATTATGATGTCCTGAACCTGTACAGTTCCACCCATATTCATTCCAAGGGTTTCAAAGCCCTGTTTGGAAAGGTACACAGAAATCTCATGGTTGCACACAATTAAAGCCCCTGTTCTATTGGCTATTTCCATTGTGTCCCCGAAGTGGTCTGTATGTCCATGTGTAACACATATAACATCTGCTGAAAGTTCTTCAACTGCCACATCACATGCAGGGTTGTTGCTTATAAACGGGTCGATGAGTATCTTCAAATTTTCATCAGTTATTATCTGGAATGCAGAGTGTCCAAGCCACTTTATCATCATTGTTTTATCTCCAGGTTTATGTCCTTTGAAATACTCCAGGCATCCTCAAATAGCCTTCTGATTTCTTCAATAGATTTATGGTCCTTGTACACAACCCCAACCTCAAAGCTTTCATATATAGGGTCTGTGGATATTATGAGACCGTTTGTATCGTCTGAAACAACCGCCACTGTATGTACATTGGGCATTGTTCTTATTTTAACGTTGTTATCCATTAAAAGTTTTATAAGCTCAACTGAAGTGTCATCATCCAAGCTGGCTTCCTGGATTATCATTCTACTATCTGTATCCATGAATTTTTTTAAAACACCCACGTCGATGTTTCTGACCCATGGGTACATCATCAGTACCGTGTTTGAAGCCTTGGATATTGTATCGTTAAGTGTATCTTTCACATCTCCAGCATCAAAGGACCAGATAATGTTAGGTTCCTGAGACTCAACTTTAAGTTTATCAAGGGTTCCTTTGAAAGAATCCAACCTTTCATCTATGATGTTCTCTATTTCCTTGGCATTTTCAACGTAATTACTCTTCAAACGCTCAAGCCTATTTTTCACAAACTGATCGTCCAACTCATCATCGCTTCGAGATTGTAGAGTTTTTAGATCAACATGTTTTGGTCTGGGTTTTGGATCCTCTTTCTTTTCAGATTTTAAGTCCTTTTTAGGTAATTCCTTTTTAGGTAAATCCTTTTTAGGTAAATCCTTTTTAGGTAAATCCTTTTTAACTTTAGCTTCAGGTTTTATCCTATGGAATCTTTTAAATATTGATTTATGGCCTTTTGAGGGTGTTTCATTAGGAACATCTGATACTCTTGGTGTTTCACTAGGAACATCTGATATTTTTTGTGTAGATGGTATTTTCTTTAGTGATATTTCTTCAGGTTTCTCTTCAAGTTCTTCTTCGTGTTTCTTTTCAGGTTTTTTGGTGGATGGTTCAGGAGATGGTTTTGGAGTTATCTTCCTCATTGGTTTTCCGGGTTCCACCGGCGCTAATTTTTTACTTTCTTCCTCTTCTTTTGTATTTTTAGGTGCTTTTTTAGATTTTACAGGCTTAATTTTTGGTATAGGTTTTCCTTTTGTTGGTATAGGTTCTGCCTTTTTAACTTTTGGTCTGGGTTTTACTGGTTTTTCCTTTTCTTCTGCAGTTTTTTTAATGGTTTTACTTATTGTTTCAAGTTTATCTTTTTTAACCGCTTCTTTAGGTGCCATTTTTGGTGTTTTAAGTGCTTTTTTTCCCATTTGGGGTGTCTTTTCCGGTCTTGAAAAGTTTATTTTACTGCCGAATAACCCCATTAAAAGAAGTCCGAAAACAGAAGAACATAGTCCTAAAAAGAAAAGTAAAAGGTTTGGAGGAGTTAAAAATCCGCGTGACATTCCATAAAATCCGCCAATAAGCAACAGCCCCCCAAAAACTGTAACGAGTAGATTGATCATCTGATACCTCCCAATAATAATGTTATAGGATGTTTAAATTTATAAAGGTTGCTCCCAATCCTCTGCATATTTCAATATGATCCTCACTGCATCTTCTGTTCCACTGTACTTAGAAAACTGTTCCCTGACGATCTCTGCATTCCTCTTCATATCAACATTGTTCAATGTGTTGTTTATATCCTCTGCAATTCCCTCAGCAGTGAGTTTTTTTATATCCTCAACGAGGGATATGCCGTACTTTTCAACATGAACTGCATTTTTAAGCTGTTCTGGATGGTTATTTATTGGCACAACTATGTTGGGAATTCCAAGGGATGTTACCTCCATAACAGTTGTATGACCTGCGAGGGTTACAACAACATCTGCAATTGCCATCCATTCCATCATATCCCATAAAAACTTCTTTTTTATTATTTTTTCACAATCAGGTATAAAATCTGTATCTATCTGAGGTCCGGTTACCATTATCAGTTTATCACAGTCAATCATACTGGATGCGTGGCATATAAGTTTAAGGAGCCCTATACCAAAATCACTTCCTCCCACAGTCACAAAAACCAGTTTATCACCGGATCCAAAACCCAATTTCCTCCGAAGCTCATCCTTATCAGGCATGTTTTCAGGACGTTTTTTGAGGAATGGACCTACATGAGTTGTTATTTCACTCAACCGGGGCGGTATTTTAATTGAATCCTCAACATCAGGCACTATTATTGTTTTACAGAGGTTTGAAACATCTTTAACAAATCTTTCAAGTCCATTTTCAAGGTACTCGACTGTCCTGTCGTTGGGGTTAATATCTGAAAAATTAAAGGTCAGCTCGTTTGTTACAAGAACACAAGGTATTCCAAGGACTTTAGCTGTTATGGGTACTGAAAAATGAGAATCAGCCACTATGATGTCGGGTTTGAATTTTTTTATTACCTTGGATTCCTGGTATATGCTTCTAAGAAAGACGAAAGGAGTATCAATTGATTTTTTCACGGTATATTTTATGTCAAGTTCTCCTACCGGACCGTAGAACTTTAGTTCAGGCAGTTTTACAGCTTTATAATCATTGTACTCCTTCAACATTTCATAGCCAGAACCGTAACTTGCAAAAAGAACATCAGCTCCTTCTTCTTGAAGTTTGCCAGCAAGGGCTATGCACCTTGAAACATGCCCCATACCTATGCCACATGGAATAATAAGAACTTTCATAACCATAAACCCTCATTATCTTTTGAATTCATTGCACATACCTAAATTGAACACGAACTAAAAAATTTTTTGAACCATTGTAAATGTCTGTAGTAAAATCCTCTGTAATAAGAATTTAGAAACTTTAGAAAAATATTAAAGAATTTTCTTTTTTCTAACAATATATAAACGTATCATCACAAGTAACTATCGGTTTCAATCATAATTTACGAGTTTATTTAGAAAAAGTTATATTCAAGATAAAGAGAATTATTAATGTATACTTGTTAATGTATACTTGTAAGTTAGAGGGGTTTTATAATGGGCTTTATAGAAGATGAATGGGGTCAAGGAGCAGCAGAGTATATATTACTGTTTGGTGGTGTGATTGTTATAGCGATAGCGGCACTTTTTGTTTATGATTCCTATTTTAGCGGTGCCAATACATTAAATGCTGCACAAGATATGGATAAAGTAAGATCAAGCATTAAAGTTTAAACTATTTATATGAATCTCAATAATTATTTTTTTCTAAGATAAAGAAGTTATATGAAACCAATTAGGATATCTGAAAGCAATTAGGATTATTTTCATATCAAAAAAATCTTTATATGAAAAAGGATTCATTCAATGGTACTTAACATAATTTATAATGTTTAGAAAAATATCATCTGATCCGTTATCGTTACTCAGACTCCATGCAAGTTTATTCCACAAACTATCTTTTTGCTCTTTTTTCTGGGATTTGATGTAATAAATAGTTCTATTGAAGAACGCATCGAAATCTTCAGTGATCCCCTCTGAGATATTTTTATATTCAAGTTCTTCGAATTTTTTTCTAAAAAGCATTTTTAATTTATAAGAAGCTTTTTTTACAGTTTCCACATCGGTAGTCTCTAACTGAGCTATAAGATTTTCTATTTCAACAAAATTTAATTTAACCCTTCCAAAAACCAGACCTTCTGTTCGTATGGATTGTATTCTCTTAACACCATCATAGATATCAAAATCATAACCTGTTATATAGATCTCATTTTCTTTTAATAAACTCATTAAAGATTCATTAAGAGTTTTATCAGATGTTGAGATCTCAGATTCTCTTCTAATCTCATCAAAAAGTTCAATTTTAGATAGTTCCCTCTTATCAAGCATCTCAAGCATTAATCTTCTTAAATTATAATTTTTTGGCATAGATCACACACATTTCCTTTTGTATGTGATATTATTCACATAAACTCATATAAAAACTAATACCCTGTGAAAGGAAACCAACTCTATAAAAACTAACTCCACAAAAATAGTTGAACCAATCCAAGTCAGGTAAGGGGAGGGTACAAAAGCAACAGTCACACATCAGGATTTAAAAGATAAATTTATATATATTAATGGTATAAAAACTAAAACATTGATATGTAGGGAAAATTTTGATAATATAGGGAGGTAAAACCATGAGTTTTGTAAAAGATGAAGGTGGACAGGGAGCAGCAGAGTATATCTTGCTATTCGGTGGAGTCATCGTTATAGCAATAGCTGCACTGTTAATCTACAGAGCATACTTCAGCAGCAACTCTAATCTAAACGCTGCACAAGATGTGAACAGTGTTAGAGGAAGTATAAAATAGATTATATCCTCTTTGTCATATTTTTTTCTCTTTTTTTTGGGATTTAATGTAATAATAGTTCTTAAAAAGGCATCCAAATCTTCAGTGATTCACTTGGAATATGATTAATCTTCTTTATCAAATTTTCTAAAAACATAGGCATAAAAAAGCTTTTTTCATTTTCTAATCCAAAAATCAGCTTCCTGTTCGTGTAGATTATATTTCTTTTACACCATCATAGATATCAAAATCATAAACAGTTATATAAATTTCATTTTCTTTTAATAAGCTCATTAAATATCCATTAAGAGTTTTATCCAATATTAAATCTTAGATTCTCTTCTAACCTTATCAAAAAGTTCCATAGACAGTTCCTTTCTCAAGCATTAATCTTCTTAAATTATAATTTTTTGGCATAGATTCACACACATTCCTTTGCGAAATATACAACAATATATAAAATTAATATCCTGTGAAAGTAAATCAACTCCATAAAAATAGTTGAACCAACCCAAATTTGGTAAGGGGATGACACAGAAGCAACAGTCACACATTAAGATTTAAAAGATAAATTTATATATACTAAGGGTATAAAAACTTAAATGTTGATAATATATGGAGGTAAAACCATGAGTTTTGTAAAAGATGAAGGTGGACAGGGAGCAGCAGAGTATATCTTATTATTCGGTGGAGTCATCGTTATAGCAATAGCTGCACTGTTAATCTACAGAGCATACTTCAGCAGCAACTCTAATCTAAACGCTGCACAAGATGTGAACAGTGTTAGAGGAAGTATAAAATAAGCAATTAAAAAAATTGGAAGTTACCCATGTTGATTGATGAGAAGGGCCAGATAAGCGCTGAGATGATACTCTTGCTTGGAGCTATTTTAATAATTGTTATTGTAGCAGGGACATATATCTTTGGTATTTCCAAATCAATTGGAGATAACATAAGTGATGTTGTAAACACGGCAAGAGACTCCACAATCGGCAAGATGTAACTTCTAATTTCTTAATTTTTTTTAAAAATTTTTTTTAAATTTAAAAAATAATAAAAAAATAGTTATTAAGTGGTAGCTTTAGGTTCCCATAAGGCCACGTTCTCATTTTCATAGACCTGTTTAAAAACAGTAGAATTACTCCTTTCAAGCCACAATTTTGTGAAAGTTGAATTTTCAAACTGTTTATCTATAACAACAGTTTGCATAGTATCCATAAGAAGTATAACACAGAAACTACTATCTACATTGATATACTGCTTTTTAACATCACCTTTTGTAACGTTTATAAGACAGTACGGTGTTTGGCCGTTCCATGTCACGTTTCCTGTTTCTAAATTCATAGTCACATTGTTAGTTGTGTTTAAAATATTTTTGTTAACCTCCACATCACCATAGGAATAGTTGTAGTTTCCACTTTCCATTTTGTTGAAGTCCCATGTTCCAAACTGGAATATCCAGTACAACCCTTTCAGTCCATTGGTTACAAGTACAAAATGGTGAGGATTACTTGGATGAGTGTATTGCAACACATTTTCTGCAGATTCCTGGTTTAAATTGTAGTTATTCATGAGTATATTCAATGCAGTTGTCTTATTGACCCCTAAAATATTATTCAATATTTCAACACTTTTAGTTGTGTTTCCAGTGTACTTATCAAGGGTTATATAACCTAAATCTCCATTTGTAGCTATCATATTAAAAATACCTAAAGAAAGACTTTCATTATTTGTTACCAATGCTCTATCAATCCAATATTCCCTGGAAGTACTTGGAGATTGAGTTCCAAATGAGTATGCACTGTCAAACTGCCGTGATGGTAGCGTTTCAACATACGCGGTTCTGCCATCAAAAGCAACTGGTCTGTCGGCTATGGCTGAAAAAAAGTGTCCATAACTCCAACTTGTGATAACAACTGTATCGTTGGAAGTGTTGTTGTTGATCCATACTGCTGCATCCCACATATCATCGTTTACACCGGGAGTTAAAGTGGAGAAACTTTCATAAACATTTAAAACTGCAGGAACTGCAATAAGAAGCAGGACACACAGTGAAAGTATTTTGATCAGATTCTTCTTTCTTCTAAAAATATTGAATTTCTCACTTTTTTTAAGAAGACTCAAATAATCAGCAGCCAATCCCACCATAATTCCCGAACTCACAACAAGTGGAGGTATGAGAAGCATTATGAACCTTTCACCTTCTTTAAGGGAAAGAACTCCGATTAAAATCCATACTACTAATAAGGAATAAAAAAACCATGACATTCTGTTTAAAAAACGTTTTTTAAGTTTTTTATTTATCATAACTCTAAATATCCATAAAAGACCAAAAAGTCCCGTAAATAATGCAATTCCCACTCCAGATATCACTTCCTGAAGCGAAGGTTTTGTAAGTTCTGAAACAGATACATAAATATCCGGCCATGGTGACCAAGGTCCCTGGACACTAGATAAACTGAGAAGTTCAGCGGGGCTTGCAAAGAGTTTTAATATGTTCAAAAATCCTGTGAAAACCCCCACCAGTATCAATGTACCAATAGAGAACACAAGAAGAGTGCAAATAAGATTTTTAACTTCGTTACCCCTCAATTTTCTCCATAAAATGTAGATAGCACAAAATAACACGAGTAAATAAAACTGGTACTGCCATCCATTCCATGCAAGGGCAAATAAAAACATGGAAAATGCTGTTAAAATTGAAAGTCCCATCTGATTTTTGATGTTTTTACCCTGAACTGCCTCAACAAAGAGCCACGTAACCAAAAGTGGAAAGAAAACATTGAACATATCTGTGTCAAACCAGCCTGGAACTGTTCTCATAAAATATAATGGTGCCGTAACTGCCAGAATACCTGCAGCAGCAGCACCATACTCATTAGTGAACCTTCTCGTGAAGAAATAAGCCACAACCCCTGCAAGAGGTCCTAAAAAAGCAGGTAACCAGAAACAAACCGTTAGTAGAGGTATACTTGAAAACAGGTTTAAAAACTTGTAAACTAAAGCTGTTAAATATGCTATAAGTGGCGGATAATCCATTGGAACCCCCGAAGGGGCGTATGAGTGCCAATCCCATTGAGTACCATTTACTATGGCATCTCCCATGTAACCATGGTCAAGGTAGTTTTTAGTTAATCTGTAGTTGTAGTACGAGTCCATCTCATACATGTAAGGCAGCCCATTTTGATCCTGATAAAAAGCTTTCTCACTGGTTGGAATCCCTGTAATATGGGTAGTTTCAACCCTAAGGATAAATCCAAGTAAAAATATAATCAGAATAACTGCCATTGTAATTGCTAATCTCTTTTTGGACATTTTTCGCCTCTAATAACCATTATGTGGATTCCCAAACTATTACATTCTTATTTTCATAAACAGATTTAAAATATGTGGTGTTGCTCTTTTCTACCACCAACCTTGAGAACAGAGAATTTTGAAACTGCTTACTAACAACAACTGAGGCGTTATCATCCATGTTAAGAATCACACAGAAATCACTGTTTTTATCAAGATAATGTTTTTCAAGCTTACCACCAGAGACCAACATGACACAGTAGGGCATATTATTGTTCCATGTTAAATTACCAGTTTTTAGGTCCATTAAAATTCCATCATCCGTAGTTAACGTGCTGTTAGTTTCATGTATGTTGCCGTAAGAATATGTAAGGTTACTGCCTTTTAACTGGTTGAAATCCCATGATCCAAAATAAAGCGTCCAGTAACCATCATTTATCATGGAATTATATGTTACAAGTACAAATGGACGTGGATTATCAGGATGAGTATATTTTAAAATATTATCTGCTTGTTCTGGGTTTAGATTGTAATCTTTAATAAGTATCTCTTTTGCAGTTTCTTTATCAACACCCAGTATGTTATTTAAGATTTCAACAGTTTTTGTGGTGTTCTGAGTGTAGGTGTCCAAAGTTAAATAGCCAGCATCGCCACTTGTAGCAATCATTCGAAAAATACCCAGTGCCAACGTTTCATCGTCTGTTGTATATGCCTTATCCATCCAGTACTCCCTCGAAGTACTCGGAGATCTATCTCCAAAAGCATAAGCACTATCATAATTTCGAACGGGCATGGTTTCAATGTAAGCCAACCTACCATCGAAGGATGTAGGGCGGTCAGATATGGCCGTGAAAAAATGGCCGTATATCCAGCTGGATATAACCACAGTATCATTTTGGGTGTTGTTGTGAATCCAGACCCCTGCATTCCACATATCATCATTCATCCGAGGGTTTAAACTAGAGAAATTATCGTATATTACCATGACAGAAGGTAGAGAGATTAAAATTAATATTGAAATCATAAGTAGGTGTTTAAAATTTTTGCTCTTAGGATTTTTTAGAACACTTGCACAGACTCCAACAGAAATTCCAGTTATTACTGCTAAAGGTGGAATAACCATTAATATGAATCTGATGCCTTTTATAAGGGCAAAAAAGCCAGTTATGGTCCATAAAACAATGAATAGGTATGTGGACCAGTTCAACTTATCTAAATATGTTTCATGCCATTTTTTATTACTTAAAACCACTGCAAGAGCTAGAATTCCAAAAATACCCAATCCAAATAAAGCTGGGCCAACCCCTGATATTAAAGCACCTAATGACGGAGGTTGAAGCTCAGAAATTAAGCTATAAACATCTGGCCATGGAGTCCACTCTCCAGTACTGCTAAATATACCTAAAAGTTCCTTAGGACCTAAAATGAAATTTAAAACGTTAAAAAATCCCGTGAAAATGTATATGAGTAATAATGATACTGCAAAAAATATTCCTGCAACTGCTGAAAAGTTTTTAATGCTGTTTCCCTTTATTTTAATGAATACACCATAAAAAACACAAAACAGGACTATGGTGTAGAATAGGTACTGCCAGCCGTTCCATGCCATTGCAAAAAGGAACATAGAAAATGAGGATAACAACGCAAAAAAACTCTTCATTTTAATGTTTTTGCTCTGTAAAGCTTCCAAAAAAAACCAGACAATAAGGAGGGGAAATACTATGTTGAACATGTCGGTGTCAAACCAACCTGGAACTGTTCTCATAAAATAAAAAGGTGCCGTTACTGTTAATATTCCTGCAGCAACAGCCCCATACTCATTTGTAAACCTTCTCACAAATAGATAAGCAACCACTCCACCAATTGGGGCAATAAATGCAGGCAACCAAAAGCATGCCGCCATTAAAGGCACATTTGCAAATAAATTTAAAAATTTGTATACAAATGCCGTTAAATAGACTATAAGTGGAGGGTAGTCCATAGGAACCCCTGAAGGAGCGTAAGAATGCCAATCCCATTGAGTACCATTTACTATGGCATCTCCCATGTAACCATGGTCAAGGTAATTTTTGGTTAGCCTGTAGTTGTAGTAAGAGTCCATGTCGTACATGTAGGGAAGACCGTTCTCATCCTGGTAAAACATCTTTTCATTGTCCGGAATCCCTGATAGATGGGTTGATTCCAGCCGAAGGTAAAATCCTACTGAAAATATCAGTACAATTATAATTAGGATGAACATTAATTCTTTTTTTGACATGTTAATCTTTTTTAGTTCGATTTAAAGGTAAAATGTATGGTTTAATTAAATGGGATTTAATTCTCTCCATTACGCTTGTATATTTTCAAACCCTGTATTTCATCGTTGGTTATTTCCATGTAACCCGGTAATGTAATGTTATCATGATCATCCCAAACAAAGTAGTAATCAATGTTGTTAGCATCCAATTCTCCTTGTAAATCCTTTGAGTTTTCGTTTTTCTTGGTTAAACCATAATATTTACAATTTGAGTAGTAAGCAATACACAGCATTTCTCCCCATTTCTCACTAGCAATATCTTTATCCCATTCATTGTTTGAAGCAAGGTTTCCATGTATTCCATAATCATCTTTTAGATTGTTGCTCAAAATATAAACGTTATCCTCACTAGTGGCAAACAAATTTAGTTCATATATGGGTTCCATTACAAATGATAGGATTAAAACAATTAACAAGATATTTCTTAAAGTTGAATTGAGATTCTTATTTTTGTACAAAGTATCGATCAAATAGAAACCCATTAACATTAACAAGATGAATATGAGAAAATAATACCTCCATTCTGGAACAATAAGGCAGTATCCACCGACATAAATGAACATTGTTATCAGTAGATAGATTAATTTATCTTTTGAGGCTTTTTGAGATTTTGATTTCAATATGAAAAGTACAGCTGCAACTATTATTACAACAGCTATTAAGAAAAATGATTCGATTATTTGGGTTGTGTAAAGAATGTTTGCCCAGATGAGTTTTAATTCATATTCAAAGGATCCCACCGAATCAAATGGACTCCACTTAACCATGTTAATGGTTGAAGGATCGTCCCAGATACTAATGGAACTGTTGTATGGAGGTTTTAACAAACCCATATAATAAATTGGATGTGCTGCGTGTTCTATAGGATTTACAGCATAAACTGGACCCACCAAAGCCTGGTTATGTTCGCCTGAAGTTGAAATAGTTAGTTTTCCGTATTTTTCGCTTATTGTACCTGCCCACAATCCACCTATAACAAAGAACACAAAAAGACCTAAAACCATATTTTTAAGCACATTCCTCCTTTTTTGACTGTTCAAACCCTTAAAATAATAAATTAGATTAAATAAAATGAAATGGGCAAGAAAAAAAGGAAACGCAAAGCTCTTTGTTAAATAAGCCAAAGCACCAAGAAAACCGCACAAAACACCATTAAACCACTTATCAGAATATTCTGGGTCGAATATGATGGCCAAATAGTAAACAAGGACACACACTAACAATAAATCTGGTGTATTGTACATTAAGGAGAAATATAAAATGACAGGTACCAGAGAAAATAGTAATGCTCTTTTAACCACCTTACTCAGTCCAAATGTACGAGATAGTCGGTTTACACTAATTATGGTGAAGAATCCTATGATTATAGATACAATTTTCGATACATAAACTGCATAAAGCGGTGTGGAACCTAATAATAAAAAAGGCGTCATTAACCATGAATAAAGGGGGCTCCAATAACCATTAATAGCATCTCCCCATTTACCCACAGCATACTCATGGGCAATATTGATATAGGAAAGCTCATCTCCCCCGGTTTTATATTGGTAATAATGTAAATATAGAACTGTCAATAAGGAATATAATATCAAAACAATTATTAAATCCCAATTTTTCTTTAAAAAATACTTATTTTCCATTTTGTTACCTATTTTAGTTAGAGACCTTTATTTGTGCAATAGTCCTATTATTAAAATCATTGATTAAAACGTATCTGTCTGACTGGTAAACATTGATTTTCTGGTGTTGATCAGCAAAGCCTCTTGTTGCCCCATATATTCCATCAGGATACATTCCATTGGAGACTTTTCTGCCTGTCATCCAAGCAATCTTTTCTGCAAGATCATTTTGGGCCCATAAAACATCATTTTTATTCGTATTATCTTCAATATAATATTTTACAGGAGCATAATCCCATTCAAATGGATAATTTAGAGCATTCCATCCCATACCGTGTTGATTTGGTAATTCCGCTGAAAAGATTGTAACTCCTAACAGTGAGAGACCCAAAAACATCAAAAGGAAAACAGATGAAAGTAGTGGCCTGTGAGTTTTAGATATGTGATTGTAACCCATTTGCACAGTTAGACCAGAAAGAATTGCCAAAGGCAATGCTATGAATTCTAAAGACCTTAAAAAGTCTCCGTTAAATCCAAATAAGCTGAATCCAACTACTGTTAAGATATAAGTAAGGTACAACTTGAATTGTTTGTTATCCAATTTATACAATAGGTAAAGTCCAATAGTTCCCAGTAACAAAATGGACAGGAATATTAAAAAGGAATAAGATGCAGGATTAACACTTATAAATTTAGGATTGACAAATGAATAAAAAATACCTCCAGTAACCAATCTGTTACTAAAATAAATCCAGTATCCAACCCAAAAAAGCCAGGAAGGTAAAAGAAGAGCAATTATTTTTAGGTTTTTTTTGTCTTTATAATTATCTACAATGAACAAGGGTATAAAACTAGCTAAAGCAGTCATATGAGTCCATAAAGCCAATAAAGACATTGCAAAAGCCTTTTTTTTATCCTGAGGAATATAATAAATGGTTAATACTGCTAAAATTGGCACATAAGTTGCAGGAATAGCTGCGATAAGAGTTGAAGGTGCAGGGATAAACAGTGCAAAGAAACCTGCAAAGAAACCTGCAAAAACGCCGTACCTTTTATTAGCTATCCAAGATGCTACGCCAACTGTTAATAAAACTTGTATTATGCACATAAAAGATTGTGCGAATCTAACACCTCCCAAATACCAAACAAAAGCATAAACTACGTGGAACAACGGTTGGTGCCAAATAGGTCTTCCCATAGGATAATAAGTAATATTATCCCAAAAAAGACCTTGAAGTGGATTTTGAAGTATTTCCATAGCTCTTGCCAAATGGAAATCAGTGTCGCCCCCAACAGGAAATAGATAATAAGGTCTGAGGATCATTAATAAAAAAATTAAGATTAATGGAGCAAATGGAGTAACCATTTTAACTTTATCAATAGTTTTCATATAAACACCGTTAAAAATTTATTTAATCCTTCTTTAGGAATATGAGATAATAGGACCTTTAAATTTAAACTAATATTATGAACATAACAATATTGTGACATTTAATATATTTTAGTTGTGTATCAATAACTAAATTAATAAAAAGAATTATAATATGGCACAGGAAATATTAAAATTCATTAATACACATAAACGAAAGAAACAATAAAATTGTAGACTATCCTATTAAAATATTAAATAATAAATCTCCAATTTTAAACAGAGGGTAAAATGTTGCCTTTCAAAATCTCAGGAAATGGAAATATGGCGAAAATAAAAAGTTTATTTTTTGGATCAGAAGTTCAAAATGTTGTTGAGAGCTCCAAATTTCAGGAAAATATAACCATCGGCCTAAAATATAAAGTGAGATCTAAACCTCCTTTAATTGGAAAAAATTCTCTTATAAGGTCCAATTCAATTATATACAACGATGTGGAAATAGGAGACAACTTCCAAACTGGACACGGAGTTACCATCCGAGAAAAAACTAAAATAGGAGACAACGTCCTTGTTGGAACCAATTCTATTATAGAAGGACACTGTTCAATAGGGGACAACGTCAGTATACAGTCCAACGTATATATTCCCACAAATACCATTATAGAAGATTATGTATTTATCGGACCATGTGCCTGTTTTACAAACGATAAATACCCTATAAGAGTGGATTTTGATCTTAAAGGACCTGTAATCAAAAGAGGTGCATCCATTGGCGCCAATTCCACATTTTTATCCAATGTAAAAATAGGAGAAGGAGCCATGGTAGCTGCTGGGGCCATTGTTACCCATGAAGTACCACCATTCTTCCTGGCAATAGGAGCCCCTGCAAAAATAAAACCCCTTCCAAAACATCTTAAAACTTTGAACAATATTTGATCCAACTCTTAAATTTCAATAAAGAATTTATTACACCCTATTAAAGAAGTATTTTAACAGTTTACTGTTTAAAAATTAATTCCGTCTTTAAAATGGAAATAATGTTCTCAGAAGCTCCTTCTTTAATATATGCCTTTATCTGTTTCATATCATCTAATTTTCCTTCATTATTCAACAGATCAACCACATACTCTGCTATTTTTCTTTGATCAGTTCCTAGAAGCATGTTTTTACCAAGTTCCACGTAGGACATCCATTCGGTGTTATCCCTCAAAATCAGACACGGTACATTTAAAACTGCAGCTTCTTCCTGTACTCCTCCTGAATCTGTCATAACAAACTTTGAGTTGGCCAGTAATCCCATGAAATCTTTATATCCTAATGGATCCGTTAAAATTAAATTATCATTTATCTGAATTTCATATTCATCAATAATATTTTTGGTTCTTAAATGAACAGGAAATACAACCTTTAGTCTATCTGTAATTGTATTTATAGCATTTAAAATCTCTTTTAATTTTTCATGGCCTGTATTTTCTTGCCTGTGAATGGTTAATAATGCATAATTTTCCTTTTCAAGTGAAAAATCATTGAGCTTGTCTTGATTGAATAGTTTCATGGCGCGTAAACAGGCATCTATCGATGTGTTACCCACAAGATAAATTTTTTCACGAGGGACCCCTTCAGCAACCAAATTGTTAAAGGCCTTTTTATCAGGTGCAAATAAAAAATCAGAACAATGATCAACTAAAGTACGGTTTATTTCCTCCGGCATTTTCCTGTCAAAGGATCTGCAGCCCGCCTCAACATGTACAACCTTGATCTGAAGTTTGGAAGCAGTTATTGCACCTGCAAAGGTTGAATTAGTGTCCCCCTGCACCAGAACAACGTCCGGTTTTTCATTCAAAAGCACCTCCTCCAATTTCATGATCATTTTCCCTGTCTGCTGGGCATGAGTACCTGATCCAACGTTGAGAGTGTAATCACAATCTCTGAGTTTCAGATCCTCAAAAAATATTTCATCCATAGTGTAGGAGTAGTGCTGGCCAGTATGAATTAAAACTTGTTCAAATTCTTTATCCAAAAGTGGGATCAACGGTGAAAGTTTAATTATCTCAGGCCTCGTTCCAAGAATTGTTGCAATTTTCATGTATATCTGTGGATATTTTGGAAAAGGATATATAATAAGTCTTCCCCAACAAGTAACATGAGAATTTCTGTTATAATACCCATGTACAATGAAGAAGACAATGTTTTACAAACATTGACCCAAGTTAAAGCTGCCATGAAAAATTATGGAGATTACGAAATTCTGGCGGTAAACGACGGAAGCAAAGACAACACCTTAAAATTAGCAGAAGATTTTGCATCTAAAAATCCGCAAGTGCGTGTTCTAAAGAATCCTGTGAACATGGGGATGGGCAGAGCGTTAAGAACTGGTTTTGAAAATGCAACAGGAGATATAATTGTCACAATCGATGCGGATCTGAGTTATAATACGGATCATATCCTTAAGCTTGCATCTGAATTGATAAATGATGAAAGCTTAGATATGGTTCTTGGTTCCCCTTACATGGAAGGTGGAGAAGTTAAAAATGTTCCATTTGTAAGGTTGTTCATAAGTAAAGTGGCCAACATATTCGTTGGATTTTCAATTCCAGGAGATTTAAGCACAGTCACCAGTGTTTTACGAGCCTACAGAAAAGAAGTTCTGGATTCGTTGGAACTAGAATCAAACGGTACAGAAATCAACCTTGAAATTTTATCAAAAGTTAATGCGAACCATTTCAGAATAAAAGAGGTTCCTGCAGTGCTTGAAGGAAGAAAGTTAGGCCAGTCCAAACTTAAGTTCAGAGCAAAAACCATTACCCATGTTTTATTTTCATTTTATGAAAAACCAATGATGTTATTTGGTATGATCGGGTTGATTTTATGTTTTATTGGATCAATAAGTGCCGTATATCTGTTTTATCAGTATCTAATGGGCACTCTTGATCCTACAAGACCTTTAATGCTGTTCATGGTGCTCATGTTAGTATCAGGAATACAAGTCCTTATCTTTGGATTTGTTGCAACACAGATAAGCCTTCTTAAAAAGGAGATGTATATAATTCAAAAGGAGAATAGATTGATGAGGAAAAGGTTTAAATAATAAATATAAATCTTTTTTAGTAAGTATTAATTCATAATAAACATCAGGTGGTATCATGGATAATCCAAAAGTTTCAATAATAATTTTAAACTGGAACGGATGGAAAGATACCATAGAATGCCTTGAATCAGTTTATCAGATTAACTATTCTAACTATGACATAATCCTTGTAGATAATCATTCTAAAGATAAATCAATCAGACAAATAAAAAATTATGCCGAAGGAAAAATAAAAGTAAAATCTAAATTCTTCGATTACAATTCAAAAAATAAACCTATAAAAATTATTGAATATTCAAAAGAAGAGTCTTTAAAGACTGATGAACCTCAATCTAAAGATTTAAATTCCTGTACCAAACTCATACTTATAAAAAACGAAAAAAATTACGGTTTTGCCGAAGGAAACAATATTGGAATGAGATATGCACTTAAAAACTTAAATCCAACTTATATTTTACTTTTAAATAATGATACTGTGGTTGATAAAGAGTTTTTGGGAGAATTGAGTAACACCGGAGAAATTGATAAAAATATCGGAGTTATGGGGCCAAAAATTTGTTATTATAATAAACCAAACAAATTATGGTCCGTAGGCCGTAAAATAGAATGGTGGAGTGGTTATTTGGGATTTATCAATTCAAAATTTGTCAAAGAAGTTGATTGGGTGAGTGGTTGTGCTCTCTTCATACGTTCGTCTTTAATAAAAAAAATAGGGTTATTAGATTCAAAACTTTTCTTTGGGTGGGAAGATATTGATTATTGTATTAGAACTACAAGATCTGGCTTAAAAGTAATTTACAACCCAAACTCAGTGATAAAACATAAAATAAGTAAGTCTCGGGAAAAACTCTACAAAAATAAATTATTAACACATTATAATCGAATTAAGAATCGATTCTTTTTTTTAAAAGTTTTAAGGAAATATTCCTTATTATATCAAAGTATCTCCCAGTTCATTATATTTTTCTTAGTATATTTGCCATTAATTGGTTTGATAATGCCTTTATACAGTTCTTTTTCAAAAATTTTAAAATAAACAGTTTACAAATTACTAAAAATTTTATTTAAATTTCTTTTTATTACTCTTTTTGAGCTACTAAAATAAGATTGGGAGTTAATATTTCCGGTGCTTTTCCGTTATTTATAATATGAGCAATACTTATAACTTTATAAAAAATAGATCTAATTATATTAGCAATGCGTCTTTTAAACCCAAATTTAGCATAGACTTCTGGAACTAAAGCTATATTTATAAAACCAGCAGCATTCATAATTTGGGATAAAGTTACTTCTGTAAAACCCATTTCATGGGTGAAATCTTGGTATCTAAAACTCAAACCAAAAAGATTGTTCATATTGGGAGTTTTTATAATAATAACTCCTTTACTTTTTAAAGAAGTGATCACATAATCCAATAAAATCATTGTATCTTTTTTTTGGATATGCTCAATAACATCATTCATTATTATAGTATCATAAATGGATTCACAATTTTTTAAATAATCAAGTACATTTGCAGTTTCTACATTTTCAGTAAAATTTCTTCTGCAAAATTCTATCTGATTTTCTTCTATATCTATTCCAAAAAAATTTGTATATCCCTTCTCTTTTAAGTAATATAAGAAGTGTCCCATTCCACAACCCACATCTAATATTTTAACATTTCGATCCTTTGGTAAGAATTGCCCATAATTAGTTTCATAACTCCGAGCAGCAATTTCATACTGTTCATTTGAAGGTTCATTCAGCCGTGTAAGATAATCCAAATAATTATCTGATATTTTTCCATTCATTTATTCACCATATAACTGTATAATTCTTTTAAGACTTTTATTTTATCTCCCATATCAAAATGACTATTTCTTATTATCTCATATGATTTATTAGCAAAATCATTTCTTAAGTTTTTATCCTTTGTAATAATCTTCAATTTATTAGTTAATTCATGTTCATCATTAGAAACCACAACAAATCCATTTAAACCATTTTCAATTATTTCAGATATTCCTCCAACATCAGTAACTAAAACCGGTATTTTACAAGCCATAGCTTCTAAAACAGATAAAGGAAAACCTTCAGTATGTGATGGAAGAACAAAAACGTCTGCCATTTGGTAGTAACTATGAATTTCAGCATGTGGAACAGTACCAATGAGCATTACATAACTTTTCAAACCCAACTGAGAAATCTTCTTTTTGATTTCATCTTTCTTAAGTCCCGTTCCAACCATCATAAGTTTTACATTTTTATTTTCTTTATTTATCCCATAAAATGCATCAACAAGCTCAAATATGCCCTTAAACGTGTCCAAATACCCAACAAAAAGTATTAAAAGTTCATTTTCTTTAACTCCATATTTATGGCGAAGCTCCATGTTTTTAAAAGGTTTAAATCTGTTTGTATCCACGGCATTCCTTAAAATAACGATTTTATCTTTAGTTATACCCAAAGATTTCATTGTTTCTGCAAGATCTCCACTAACTGCTATTGCTTTGTCACAGTGCTTCAAAGAAAATGAGATTAAATGTCCATAAATGGATTTTGCATCAAAATTGTTGATGTCCATACCATGAGCTGTTATAAAAGATGGGCAACCCATAATTTTCGCCACGATAACTCCTATCAATCCTGTAGGAATAACTGAATGTGCATGGATGATGTTAATTTTATATTTTTTAATTATTTTGACTAAATTGAAAAACAGTGAAATTACGTAAGTTAAAAGCCTTAAATTATCTTTTAATCCTTTAAAATGAACAAGAGCCCTGAATTCTTTTGGTTCCAACCATCTAAACCTGTGAACGTGTATTCCATCCATAATTTCTTCATAAGGTATTCCATGATTATGTTGAGTAAGCACATGAACTTCAATTCCATTTTCAACAAGTTTTTTTGCTTCATCATACACAAAAGAACCGTAATAATCTCCTTTGTATTTTGGAAACATTGTTGGAACAATACATAATTTCAAGGTTTACACTCCTCTTAAGATCATAAAAATATTATTTGAATATAATGTTATAAACTCGTATAAACATGCACCATAAATTAAGAACTTCTTTGAAGTAATTCCTTAAAGAATTCTATCTCTTTATTGTTAATGCCTTTTAATATAATGATAGCTGCAACATAAACAACAGCACACAACCCAACAACAATCAAAATATTTAGAACTCCTTCAGGATTAATTAAAACAATTATGGAAGACATTAAGATTGAAGCAACAACACTTTTCAGTACAAATCCAAATTTAAATCTAAAATTAAAGTATTTAATGGAGTAGTGGAGAGTAACTGCAAAGGCAAAAAGGTAGGAAACTAATGTGACCGCAGCAGCAGCAAGAATTCCAAAATGTGGAACCATTACAATGTTTAAGGTTAAGTTCAAGACAGCTGCAATAATCCATATAGTACCAATGATTTTGGTCTTTTTTTCCAATATGAGTATATTATTTATGATTTGATAAATCCCAAATATTAAAGTACCTAAAATGATAAAAGGAGTTACCAAATACCCATTTAAAGTTATAGTTGGTGTTGTGAGTATTGAAAGTATTGGTTTCGATAAAAGTGACAAACCAAATAAGGATGGTATCGCCAAAAGAAGGAAATATTTCAGAGAATAATTTATAAAAGTTCGAACTTTATCCATTTCTTGTTTATCATAGTACTCTGGGAGAACAGAAGGCAAAATTAAAGAAAATGGTGCTAAAAGTAGAATAACAGTACCTAATGTATAACTAGGTGCATAATACCCTACAAACGCCGCCCCCAATAAAATAGAAATCACATAACGATCACTGGATTCAACCACCCAATAAGACATGTTACTTGGAATAGTTGGTACTCCAAAAGCTAGATATTGCTTAAGACATTTGAAATTTGGAATTTTAAACCCAATTTCAGTTATTATATCATAAATCATCACAAAAAAAAAGATTAAATAAGTTATTAAAAGTCCAATTAGCACACTAAACAAATCATGACCAGATAACGTAAGATAAACTGCAAACATCACTGCAAGATAAGTTTGAGAAAGTGTAAACAAAGAATACTTTCTTATCTGCTGGAATGTTCTATAATAATTAAGAAAAACTGAATTAAAACATGCAAAGAATATTATAAATGCCATTAAATTTGCAATCGCGATATTACCATCAAAAAGCCCTACAGCAATTGGTTTTGAAAATATTAACAATATAATGAGTATTATGGAGATTACAAGTAAAGTTACGGAAATTATGGAATAGAATCCTTCTTGTATCATCTCTTTATTTTTTTCCGCAGCCAAAAATCGGATCATAGATGGGAGTAATCCCACAGTTGCTATGTTCGTTAGTAACGCTACGGTTACACCTACTTGAATCCAAATTCCATAACCCACAGCTCCAAAACTCTTTGTTAAAACCGGGATCAGCATTAATGTGCTTAATGCTACAAGAATACTTGTTGCACCCATCAATCCAAGTCTCTGGACAAAAATTTTGTACGCATTCAAAGTTTCACCCACTGTGAGAAAAAAAATCTTATGTCCTATGGCTTTTTTTCATATATAACAACATAACCAAACTGTTTAACAGTTTTGTATGATGTTAAATTCAACCCTTTATTTATACAGAAATAATAATCTACATTATTATTCTTTAAATGTTGGTTAAATGCTTTGCTATCCTCTGGACTAAAATTATAATCTTTAACTCCACCAGAATATGATTGATTATCCTTAAAAATCAACATCAGTTTCACATTGGTCTTTAAATACCATCCAGAATATGGGGACACGTCAGAATATATTGTTTTATTCTTGTAGTCAGGATCATAATTTACAAACCATTCGCTTGCTGAAGCAACATTATCATCCAAAACTTTAAGATTAGTGTTTGCCTGTTTAACACTCGGTAAATATGAAATTGTAGATGCTAATATCATTATAGTCAAAATCAAAGCAAATATTGGAAACATTAAATTCCTGTTTTTGACTTTAAATTTCAATTTCCCTGTAACACCACTCAATCCCAAAATAAGGAAATATGCAACTGCTGGAGCCATTGTGACAAAATATCTATTGTCTTTTATTACAAAGACACTGTGGAATATGAAAAACGCCATAAACCAAGCAAAGAACAATAGATGAATATCCATATCTTTTATATTAAGATTTTTGGAGAGATCATAGAACACATAACACATAACAAAGAAAATTACTTCACTTAACATGTAAAAAATCTGTCCAAATGTTCCAACAAATGTTAATAAAAATACCAAAAATATGGCTAATTTTATTTTTATGTTGGAGCTTTCAAAATTAAAAATAAAAGACAACTTTTTTTTATCTCGGGATTTCCTCAAATTAAAACCCGCATAAATTATAATCCCCAATAGGATTATTAAGATAACTGCAACACCCTGAGCCCCTATATAAGAGGGTAAGTTTTCCAGGAAGTAGAGTAAATTGGTGTTATATGAAAAGTTTTCAGGCGAAATAGGTGTTGATGTGGATGTTAAACCAAAAAAGGCTATAAATGTATATAGTGGGTTGCCAAATTTTTGATAAGAAAATATAAGTACTGGAATTATGAACAAAAGTGATGCAACAATCCCTACTGTTATATCCTTAATTTTTTTAGTTATATCTCTATTTATCAAAATATACAAAAACATTGGGAAAATCATAAGAGCTGCAGGATACCTCGTTAAAAAAGCAAACATCACAAATGGAAATGATAAATAAAAAAACTTTGAATTCTTTTTGACAGCTAAAACTGTGAAATAAAAAGCCCAAATTGATAAGGAAACACTAGGAATATCTGAAAGACCAACACCAACAAATGAAATTACAATTGGAAATGTTGCATATAATAAACTACCTAAAAAGCTTTCAATCTCATTGAAACGGAGTTTTAAAAGTAAGTAAAATCCAATAACTCCAAAAATGAACATAACACCATCCACAACGAAAATTGTTGTTGGAGATGCATATCCTAACCTGAAGAAGATTGAAGTTATGAATGGTAAAAGAGGTGGTCTGGTTAAATCAGCATACCCCATCCCTTGACCTGCAAAAACCAATGCATCTGATAGAAAATCGTAAGTATCCCAGACGGGACCTATCTCTATTTGAATTAATACACGGTAATAAGTGATTAAAGTTACAATCAAGGTTAATATAAAAAGGAAAATATAAGGAGCATATTTCTTCAGAGGGCCATCTAGTTTCCCAAATTTCTTTTTTAAACTGTTTTCAGAATTATCCAAATGAACCACCAATAATAATTTCCTTTAAAATTAATTGTCTATAAAAATTCTTTTATTTTTTTTCAGTTATAACTCTAACGCAATGGATCAAACATCGGCTAATTACTATAATAAAAATCAAAAAATTACATCGTATCACTACTTCCAAAACGTGAAAATTAAATTTTAAGTGCTTTGATTTATTTTTTCATACACAATCACATTCCCAAACTGCTTAATCTGTTTGTATGATGTTAAATTCAAACCCTTTCGAATTGAGAAGTAGTAATCAGCATTATTACCCTCCAAATAATTGTTGAAATCCTTTATATCATTCTGATTAAAAGTTTGATCCTTAACTCCACCAGAATATGATTGGTTATCCTTAAAAACAGGCACCATTTTTACATTGGTCTTTAAATACCAGCTGAAATTGGGCCACAAATCTGAATAAATTGTTTTATTTTTGTAGGCAGGATCATAGCTTGCCAACCATTCAGTTGCTATAATTATGTTCTCATCAGTAATTTTGGTGTCATTGTTTGCCTGCTGAACTGTAGGCAAGTAAGATGCTGTGGATAAAAGTAAAATTAAAGTCAAAACTACTGCAATTAATGGGAATGTAATATTTCTATTTTTAATTTTAAATTTTAATCTATCTGAAACTCCACTCAATCCTAGAATCATGAAATAAGCCACTGGTGGGGCCATTACAACGAAATATCTATTGTCCTTGATCATATATACACTGTGGAATATGAAAAACGCCATGAACCAGGCAAAAAATAGGATGTGGAGATCCATATCTTTTATATTAAGGCTTTTTGAAAGGTCATAGAACATGTAACAGGCAGCAAAGAATATTACTTCACTCAGCATGTAAAAAATCTTGCCAAACGTTCCAATAAATAGTAGTAATAAAAGTGCCAGCAGAATCAACTTTAATTTTGTACCAGCAGTTTCAAGGTGCAGTCCACTAAATAACTGCCTTTTATCTTCAGATTTCCTTCTTAACTTGAGTATACTGTAAATCAGAATACCCACTACAATTATTAGTATAACTAAAACACCATCGAACCCTATAAAAGCAGGAAATTTGTCTATGAAGTAGAGTAAATTAGAATTATATGATGCATTTTCCGGTGAAAGTGGAACTGAAGATGAAGTTGCACCAAAAAAAGACATGAAAGGGTAGATCATGTTTCCGAATTTTTCATAAAAGAAAACAAAAACAGGGACAATTGCTAAAAGTGCGCAGAAAATTCCTATAAATATGTTTTTGAAGTTTATTTTATCCCTATTCATCAGGATATAAAGTGCAATTGGGAATATTATGAGTGCAGAATTGTACCTTGCCAAAAAAGCAAACATTGCAAATGGAAATACTAAATAAAAGAACTTAGAATTCTTTTTAACAGCTAAAACCAGGAAATAAAATGTCCAGATCGTAAAAGAAACACTTGCAAGATCTGAAAACCCACAGCCCAGAACTGCAATGACAATTGGAAAGGTGGAATATATTAAAGCACCTAAAAAGCTTTCAATATCATTAAAACGGAGCTTTAAAAGTAAATAGAATCCAATAACCCCCAAGACAAACAGAACACCGTCAACAACAAAAATTGTGCTGGTGGAAATGTATCCCAATTTAAAGAAGAGGGAAGTTATGAATGGGAAAAGGGGTGGTCTTAACAAGTCTGCATAGCCCATACCCTGCCCTGCATATACCAGTGCATCTGAAAGAAAGTCACAGCTATCTGAAAGTGGACCAATGTCCATTTGAATTAATACACGATAATACGTGATCACACTTACAATCAACGTCAATAGAATAAGTGAAATGTAAGGAGAGTACTTATTTAGAGCACTATAAAATTTATTAGATTTGTTTTCTAAGCTTTTATCATAATTATCCAAAAGAAACCACCAATTCTAGTCTTTGATCTAGTCTTTTGTTCTTTTCAGATATAACTCTAACGAGCGGGGAATATGGTGAATAGACATGAAAATATATAGTGCTTGAGGTGATCAGAATGCAAAAAATGTGGAAAAAAAGATCCTAAAATAAATTTTAATATCTTCCTAAAATATCATTAAATACTAAAATTTAATCCCAATCCCAAAAATAAATCCAATAAAACCTATTTTAATCCTTAAAATAAACTTCTTCATTCATCCTGGGAATCATCGCAGTCAAAACGCATTGCTCGGTATTTTCTGTTCTGTCAAGCATTCCCCTGGAAAGATAGCTGACCGCACCTGCCTTCTCTCCAAGGTCCTCAACACCAGTCACCTTATCCATAACATCTCCAACTTCAACGCCATTTAAAACTTCTTCTATAACCATCGGAGGGTATTCAAACCCGGAACTCACACCCAAAGTTATTTTATCCCCATCAAATACTGCACACCACTGCAAGTCTATGTATCCTGTTATTGAATTGGGGGTTTCCATAAGTCCAGATTCAATGCCAACTGAGAGGTCAAATTCACCAGTAGAATATGCATTTTTTGCCCTGTTTATGGCGCCATTTATGGTCTGATCCAATCCAAAAGGCTGTGATGGTACTTGGGAATCTGCATCCACTGAAAGAACTTCCAAATCTTCATAGATCTTCTCTAAAATGTTTTTAGTGGCTTTGACCTTCACAGGATTTTTAGATCCAACTGCAACTTTCATAAGATCACACGATTAAGTTTTATTTCATTTATAACTAAAAAATATGAAAAATACATTAATATTCCTTAATAATTGTACCAGTCCTGTCTATTTCACCTTTACGTATTCTGGTGGATGAAATTGGTTTTCCATCCTCTGCAAGCACCATATGAATGGTTATGATATCAATCGGTTTCATTCCCTTCTCTTTTCTTATTCTGTTTATCTTGAAGGCTGTTGGTTCTGTTTCCTCACTTACAACTATGGCATCAATATCCTCGTCATCTATAGTTGTGCCGTAGGGTTCGTTCAATTGTTGAATATCGTAGTTTATATGTTTATTCTCAAGTAATCCTTTTAAATTAGACATTCTCACATTGCAAGGGTCAATTTTACCCTTTAATCCTCCAAATGCATTTGAAGTAACACCTATAACAACGTAACTGCCAAGTTCAAATGCTGTGTCAAGGAGCTTCCTGTGACCCTTGTGGAATTTATCAAAAGTTCCACCTACAGCCACTTTTTTGTATTGATCAGGTTCCATTTATTTTACCTTTTGATGATTTTTGATATAATTAAGTCGTAATTCAGTAAATACTAACAAAATTATATTTAATTATTAATTCCATTTCACTATACGTTTACAAAATATAACTATTGAAAATTGTTTATTTTTATATTAGTTTATTTTTGATTATTTTAGATTATCTTATTTAGTTTCCAGATTATTATTTCATTGAATATGTGAATGGATCGATGAAATGGATACTATGAAAATATTGTCAAAGAGATTTGAAATAGATATCTTGATTATGTTTTAGGTTAGATTATAAATTATGCTACGAGAACGAAACGTGGTCCTGAAAAATCCAAGGGATGTTGATGTAAGATTTGCATCATGCTACCCCAACCTTTACAGGAGCGCAATGTCTTCACTGGGTTTCCACATTCTCTACGACTTTTTAAACTCACGTGAGGATACCTACTGCGAGAGAGTTGTCTATCCCTACTCTAAAAGCTTTGAATCCAACACTTACCTCAAAAAATTTGACATCGTGAGTTTCTCCCTCCAGTACGAGCAGGACTATTTCAACGTCCTTGAGATGATGGATAAAGGAGGAATTCCCCTTCGAAAAGAGGATCGAACATCCGATGACCCCCTCATAATTGCAGGAGGGCCTTGTGCAAGTTCAAATCCCCTCCCAATGAGCAAATTCATGGATCTTTTCATTGTTGGAGAAGCTGAGGTTATCTTAGATGATGTTCTCGACAAGTACCTGGAACTGGACAACCCCAGAAAGGACATTGATGCGTTTCTTGACATTGAAGGAGTTTACCTGCCGGATAATCCCGTGAAAATAGCTGTGGTTGAGGATATGAAAGATGCATGGCACCCTTTAAGGCAGATCATACCTGAAACTGATGATAAACAGTTCATGCCCGCTTTTGGAAGGTCATTTCTTCTGGAAGTATCAAGAGGGTGCACCAGAGGCTGTAGGTTCTGCATGGCCGGGTGTATCTACAGACCAAGGCGTGAAATGCCAGTAAAAAAACTTTTTGATATTGCAGAGAAGGGCCGGCAGGCCACAGGACTCAACAGGATAGCTTTGATAGGTGCAGCAGTTTCAGACCATTCCCGGATAGAAGAGCTCTGCATGGGATTACATGAGAGGGGTTTTCAGGTTACAACACCCTCTTTAAGGATAGAATCCATCTCAACAGAACTGCTTGAAATACTTCAGGAGAGCGGACTTAAAACCATTACCATAGCCCCAGAATCAATATGGAAAATCAGAAAAGTTGCTAACAAACCTATAACCGATGAAAAGATAGTTGAAACCATAAAAACCGCTTTTAAGGACAAAATGAATGTTAAACTTTATTTCATGCTGGGTTTACCAACAGAAACTATGGAAGATGTTGAAGATCTGTCCATATTAATAAAAAGACTGACAAAAATGGCAGATAGAAATAAAGCTGTAAGAATAAGCGTAAATCCATTTATACCCAAACCAAATACCCCCTTCCAGTGGGCAGGATTTGATTTCAACGATATAAAATCCAAGATCGATTACTTAAGAAAACTTAATTTAAAGTCGTTTAAAATTGAAAATCCGAAAACATCCCTTGTACAGTACGTTTTATCAAACGGTGATTCAGATTTAGGGGATGTGATCGAAAGATCATGGCGAGACAGGGTTTCAATTGCAGAGTGGAAGAAACTTGCAGTCAGGAGAGATCCAGAAAGCGAGCTTCCATGGAAAAACATAGATGTTGGGGTTAAAGAGGAGTTCCTTCTTGAAGAATATGAAAAAGCCATCAAAGGAGATATAACTCCATGGTGCGAGACCTTTGGCTGTTACAACTGCGGTGCATGCAAATGAACTTGAAAAAAATTAACTTAAGAAATTAAAAAGCATAAAAACTGTTCTTTTCCTTAATCTGTTCAAAAAATTATAGAGATGTCTTAAAAAATGGGCTAAAGCCTTTTCAGGATACATGAACCATTTTGAAAACAGACCTCTTCCCAGAACCATATCCCTTTTCACAGCTTTGATCTCTTCTCCTGTAGCATATCTCCAAAATATGGGTATTCCCAATGCTATAAATACGGCCCCTATAATTATTTGATTCAAAGCACATTGGGTCATCATATAAATACATATAACAATTCCTAAAGCGGGTATTATCTTGGGAAGCCGTATTCCGCCTTCAAACTTCTTCCTCAAAGGAAAAACAGATACACATGTTAACAGGTAACAAAAGAGAAGTGTGAACACCGAAAGAACTATAAGTTGATTTATGGTTCCGAATATAGCTGCTACAAGAGTTATGCTGTTTTGTACAAACAATGAAACGTATGGTGTACCGTATTTTGGATGTACCTTTGCAAATGCATGGGGTAAAAGACCGTCTCCTGCCATTGCATAGGGTATCCTTGCTGATGATAAGATTCCTGCTTCATCAGATCCTGAAATAGAAAATAAAGCACCTAAAGCCAATAAAATGGCCCCTATACTCCCCATAACAGCATATCCTGCCAGTGCAAGTGGTGCAGAGGATGTGGCAAGTTCTTTCCAAGGAACAACACCTAGGATCACGAAGTTGGTCAATACATAAAATAAGGTTACAATACCCATCCCCATTAATATGGCCCGGGGAATGGTTTTTTTTGCATTTATTATTTCATCTGAAGGTACTGTTACAAGTTCAAATCCCACATAAGCCCAGAATATCAGTACAAGGGCGCTTCCAAAACCTCCAAATCCAAGGGGAGATATTGGTGTGAAATTGGATATGAGCTGTGAAGGTTGAAGAATAAAAAATACGACCCCGATTAAGGTCAATATGAAAATTGGTGCAATTTTTAAAACAGTTAATATATCGTTAATTTTTCCTGCTTCTTTAACGCCTCTGTAATTTACAAATGTTAAGAAGAGGACAAATAAAACTTTTATTATTATCTGTTCCCAAAAGGGCATGGCCTGGTAAAAATATCGTAGATATGCCACAAATGCCAGGGGAAATACTGCTATCGCACTCCACTCCGCTATCAAAAGGGACCATCCAACCAAAAAACCCGTAAGATCACCAAAAGCTTCTCTTGCATAAGCGTAAGGTCCTCCAACCCTTGGAATTATTGAGGAACATTCAGCGAAACACAAGGCTATGATTATTGCCATTAACCCTGCAGTTATCCATGCAAAAATGGATGATGGACCTAAAAATCCGGCTCCAAAAGATGCAGCAATGTAAATATCTGCCCCAACTATGGTTCCAACCACCAGACTTACCACATCAAAAAGACCCAGTGAGCGCTTCAATCCAGAATCAGTCATAGTTTCTTTTAAGTACGCTTGTGTATATATAAACTTCTCAACTGCTCTTGGACTTTTAGTATATGTAAGCGTACCACAAATCTTAAAAGAGGCATGTTTATGGATGAAAAAGACGAAAAAACTTAAAAACTGGTTTATAAAAAAGGATTATGGCAAAACAACACAAACAAGTTATAAGCAAGCTTTAGATCTACATACAATAAATCTTTATCTTTCATTCATACTCTCATTTTATGATTCAAATGATATACTCCCTCCAAAATAGACAATATAAAAGTTAAAGAAGTTAAAACTGAAGAGCTTAAAAAATATGAAGCCGTTATGGACAAGTTTGAGGAGATGGAGAAATAAATGGAAGATTATGGGGAATTAAAACCAGTAATGGGAGCTTTCATGGAAGATGAAGAGATTCAAAAAGTTGAGGAACGATTAAATGACAAATAAGAGTTATATATTCAAATATTCTTTTTGTTTTTTGTCAAAGTTTACCGATACAAAAAGAAATAAAAATCATTAAGTTCTTGTTTTGTTAGTTTTAAGTAGGTTTTCTCCAAGTTTAACTGCGTTTTCATTCATTTTATTAATTCTTTTAATTATATCATTCTTATTTTCCAGTAGGACTGTGATGTACCTTTGGTGTTGAGTCAAACTTAGATTTCTAAAACAAATAAATTCATTACTTCCTTTATTTCCTATAGAAATAACGTTAAGACCATCGTTGGAGTTTCCTATTTTTAATATATAATCTCCCGGTAATTCAATCAAATCTCCAGTTTTAACATTCTTTGAAATAATTCTTCTAAGCTCTTCTAATTCTCTAAAAATTTCTCTTTCAACTTCTTTTCTTTTTTTAAAATAATTTACATTCTCCATTTTTTGTGGACTCCTATGATTTAATAAAATATATATCTCTTCATCAGCATCCCCTTTCCATATTAATTTTTTTCTTGATACCTGTTCATAATTTATTTATATTAAATTTAAGATATTTCAAGTGGTGAGTATTATTTTAAATTCGATAACTAAAATCGAAATAACTTTCCAAGAGTTAAATCAGCATTTAAAAAAAGATTTACACTTTGAAAATGGTAATAATAATTTAATTATAACTAAGTAATTAATAAAAATTAATTAATAAATAAGTAAAAAATCAAGGTATCTTGGAAGCTGTATAACCATATATATGTATGCAATATACCCAAAATTCAGTGAGCTTCAATCTCAAAGTCAATTAATAATTCGTTTTTTCATGAAATTTAATTTAATATTAACATGCCCTAAATTATAGCAAAATGAAGATTATATGTGCAGGAGAGTTTAATTTCTTTTATATACGATCTGTGATAAAAATAGATATGGTAATTCTCATGAAAACTTCAAAAAGAGTTAAATCAATAAGTCTTTCAGGAATAAGGAAAATGTTCGAACTCGTTGGGGAAGACTCAATAAACCTAGGGTTGGGAGAGCCTGACTTTGACACACCCCACCACATAAGAAATGCTGCTGTAGAAGCCTTAAAAGAAAGTTTTACACATTACACAGTAAATAAAGGTATTTTAGAACTTAGGGAAGCCATATCCAACAAGTTAGAATGTGAAAATAACGTGGAAGCTGATCCTGAGTCCATAATAGTGACTGTCGGGGCAAGCGAGGCACTTTTCATGTGCATGCAGGCAATTGTTGATAGTGGAGACGAGGTTCTGGTACCGGATCCGGGTTTTGTCTCTTACGACGCATGTGTGAAGCTTTCAGGAGGAGTTTCAGTTCCTGTCAAACTTGAAGAAGAAAATGAGTTCAGGATGACGCCTGAAAACGTCCTTGAAAATATAACGGACAAAACTAAGGCCATAGTTTTGAACTCACCTTCAAACCCAACAGGTGCTGTCATGAAAAAGGAGGATATAAAGGGAGTGGCTGAAATTGCAGACGACCATGATTTAGTTCTGATATCCGATGAGATATACGAAAAAATAATCTATGAAGGCAAGCATTACAGTCCCGGAAGTTTTTGCGAAAATTCTGTGACTATTAACGGTTTTTCAAAGGCTTATGCAATGACTGGCTTCAGGATAGGGTATGTTGCAGCAAATCCTGAGTTAACAGAGGAAATGTTAAAGGTCCATCAGTACAACACAGCATGTGCAAGTTCAATATCCCAAAAAGCTGCCCTTCAAGCCCTCAAAGGTCCGCAAGATAGTGTGGGTGAAATGGTTGCTGAATTCAAAAGGCGGAGAAATCTCATTGTGAAAAGATTGAATGATATGGGGGTTGAGTGCTCAGCACCGCACGGTGCCTTTTATGTTTTCCCTAAAATTGAAAATTCCCAGGAATTCGTTTCTGAATCCTTAAAAAGGGATGTTGTGGTGGTCCATGGGGATGCATTCGGAAAGTATGGCAGTGAAAATGTTAGGTTTTCATACGCCACATCCTACGAGGAAATAGAAGAAGCTATGGATAGGTTGGAGAATATAAACTTTTAATCACATTTCATCCACATTTTTTAGCTTATTCAATTCTAACTATTTTCAATTTAATTATTTCTTGATCCTAATTTTTGATAGTTTTTAAGTTTTTCAAGCTTAACTAAAAAAAATAAAAAAATAAAGGAAATGTTAGGTTTGCCTATTTTATTTCAGTTATTAGGCTTTCCTAATGAACAATGCCAACCCAATTCTTTTTATAACTAAAAAAAGAGAGAATAAAATCCATGAATGAATTATATATCAATAATTGATCTAAAGGGGACTCAATTTTGGATAGAAAAGAGAGAGAGAAAACCGGTAAAAAGGCAGTTTCAGTGGCAATATCCGGAAACATCATATTGACCATTTTAAATTTCGCAGTGGGAACACTTTCTGGCAGTGTAGCTCTTGTTGCAGAGTCATCACACACACTTTCCGATGTTTTAACCTCCATAATAACGGCCATAGGATTCCGAATCGGGATGATACCCCCAGACAGTGATCATCCCTTCGGTCATGGTCGTGCAGAACCTTTAACCGGTCTTGTAATCGTTGTTTTCCTTGTGATCATTGCATTTGAAATACTTTCAGAAGTTTACAGGAAATTAACTGCAGGAGGGGTTTTAACCCCACCAGATATGACTGCGGCACTTATGGCCATCGTTGGAATCGGTGCAAACCTTGCAATGACCACTTACATGATGTGTGCAGGAAATAAAATAAACAGCCCCGCCATAGTTGCAGATGCACAGCATCAGAAGGTGGATATATTTTCATGTTCAGCCATATTAATCGGTGTGATTGGCTCAAGGATGGGAATACCTGTTTTAGACCCAATAGTTGCGATTTTTATATCCATAATGGTTTTAAAGACTGCATTTGACATAGGAAATAAAAATATAAACAGTTTAATGGGCACTCTGCCATCGAAGGAGATTCTGGTTGATATAAAAACAGCAGCCCTGTCTGTTGAAGGTGTTTTTGGAATTCACAAGGTCCGAATAAATTATGTGGGTCCTTACGCTTCCCTTGATCTTCACGTTGAAGTTATGGATAATTTAACCCTTAAAGAAGCACATAAAATAGCCCATAATGTTGAAAAGAAAGTAATCGAAAGGGTTGAAGATATAGCCATGGTAACCGTCCATGTCTGCCCAAAAGGTGAAAGTTTTTGTGTGGAATCCTTAAATAAACCAATACCTAAAAAATAGGTCTTTATACAATAATCCATAGATAGCTGGATATTAAAAATAGTTTTCGGGGCTTTTTGAAATTCTCTTTTAAATTTGTTAATTCTTTGATGGTCTTAATCTTTTAATATATGAATTTAGATGAAAAAATTTTATTCATACACAAAAACAATATTAAATAAATGAAACATGAATCCATTAAAAAAAAGCTGCTTTTAAAGTGCAGAAAACTTGGAATATCCATGGTGGGATTCGCACCGGTTGAAAGATGGGAAAATCCACCAAAAGAACTTCCAAACACATTTAAAGAGTGGATACCCGAAGAATTTTGGCCCCAATCCATATATCCTGAGGCCAAAACCGTTGTTGTTATAGGTCTCCCTGTGCAACTTCCCATAGTTGAAACAGCACCTTCAATCTATTACCATGAACTTTACAAAACTGTAAATGCCCTTTTAGATGAGAAGGCCTATGAAATTTCAAATTTCCTCACAGAAAATGGTTATCCATCCATCTATCTTCCAAGGGATAGTTACGGGGACATAGATGTTCTACTGGAAAAACCCATTGCATTTTTCTCCCATAAACACGCAGCATACCTTGCAGGAATGGGTTCATTTGGGCAGAACAACGTCCTGCTCACCCATGAATACGGTCCGAGAGTCAGGTTCACGTCAATATTCACAACAGCTGAAATAGAACCTGATCCTCTGAAAACAGAAGATCTGTGTACAAGGTGCATGAACTGCGCTGAAAGCTGCCCTGTAAAAGCCATACCATTAACTGAGAATAAAGACGAATTTCCACAACCAATGGATAAAATAACCTGTGCCACAAGGAGTAAAAAACTTAGAAACAAGCATATATCCCCATGTGGTATCTGCATCAAGGTTTGTCCTGTTGGAAACGATAGAAAAGCCTTCAAAAGAGAAGATATTAATATATATTTGGAAGATGAATCTTCCAATAAAGATAAAGATTTTAATAAATATAAAAAGGCATGGGAACATGTTAAAAAATATGGAAGCAAACAATAACGAATATTTAAATAAAGCTAAAAAAGTTAGGGGAATATCCAAATGAAGGATTTATTCGCATCAAGAATGTCAAAAGTTCCAAGATCATTTGTAAGAGAAATTTTGAAGGTCACAGAAGACCCTGAGATCATATCCTTTGCAGGAGGACTTCCAAATCCTAATTCATTTCCCCACAAGGAGATTGCAGAGGCAGCATCCAAGGTTTTGAAAGAAAATGGGAAAGAAGCACTCCAGTACAGCACAACTGAAGGTTACAAACCGTTAAGGGAATGGATAGCAGAGCGCTACAGATCTAAAGGCCTTAAAGTTCATCCAGACAATATATTAATTACAAATGGTTCTCAACAGGGTCTTGACCTTGTTGGAAAGATTTTTGTAGATCGTGACGATAAAATCCTTGTTGAAAGACCCACTTACCTTGCAGCGATACAATCTTTTGGTTTATACGAGCCGAATTTTATTTCAGTTCCCCTAGTTGAAGATGGAGCAGACCCCAGTGCCCTTGAAGATATTCTGAGCTCTGGCAGAATAAAACTGTTTTATTCCATTCCCAACTTCCAGAATCCTACAGGAACAACGTATTCCAAAAAGAGAAGACAGGAAATAGCCAGCATTCTCCAAAAATACGGTACAATACTGGTTGAAGACAATCCCTACGGTGAAATAAGGTTCATGGGTTCAGATATACCTCCAATAAAATGTTACCTGGAAAACTCTGTGCTTCTTGGTTCATTCTCAAAGATAGTTTCCCCTGGAATTAGGCTTGGTTGGATAGTTGCAGATGACGAGGTTATGGAAAAACTGGTCATAGCAAAGCAGGCCTCAGACCTGCACAGTAATTATCTTGCCCAGAGGATAGTTTACAGATATTTAATGGATTATGATGTGGAAGAACACCTAAAAAACATAAAGAAGATGTACAAAAAACAGAGAGACCTTATGGTTGCCATGATAAAAAAGTACTTCCCTCAGAATGTGAAATTCACCCAACCTGAAGGTGGGATGTTTTTATGGGTAACACTACCTCAAGATGTATCTTCAATGGAGCTTTTCAACATTGCAATAAAACAGAAGGTTGCATTCGTTCCAGGCGAAGCTTTTTACACGGATGATCCTGAAAAAAATACACTGCGACTTAACTTCTCAAATTCAAGTAATGAAAAGATAGAAGAAGGAATAAAAAGACTTGGGAATGCTATTAAAAAGTTAATCAATGATAATAAGAAGTAATCGCGAAAATAATTGTCAATAGATGTAATAGGATGAAATAAAAGATAATAAAAGAGAATAAATCCAGATAAATGTTAAAACAAATTTTAAACGAACCAAAAAGAGAATGATTAGCAGTATTTATCTGATAAAAAGAACTCTAAAAAAAATTAGAATTTATTAAATGGGGATAGTTATATTTAATTCCTTTTTCTTCCTTTATCGTCTTTATAACAGTTTATTACTTATTTTACAAATTTTTTGTAGTTGAAATCTGGGACTTAATATCTTTTGTGGAATGATTATTTATGTTTTCAACACCATAATATTAAGAATAGAAATCTTCCGTGGTGGTAACCTTGGTAAAAGCTATAATAATGGCCGGAGGTAAGGGAACAAGATTACGTCCCTTGACATTTATTAGGCCAAAACCTATGATTCCTCTGGTAAACAGGCCCATAATACAGCATACAGTTGAAAGATTGAAACTCTTTGGACTTAAAGATGTTATAATGACCCTGAACTACATGTCAGGCAATGTAAAGAGTTACTTCAAAAATGGCTCTAATATGGGTGTTAACATAGATTACTCTGTAGAAAGATCTCCATTGGGCACAGGAGGGAGTGTTCGGAAAGCTAAAAAGTATGTAGATAAAACTTTCTTAGTTTTAAGTGGCGATGTAATAAGTAATATTAATTTTAAAGATATATTAAAATTTCATAAAGAAAAAGGAGCAATTGCAACCTTGGTACTAACCAAAGTGGACGATCCTTCCCATTTCGGAATAGCTGTGCTGGATGAAGGGGCTAAAATAACAAACTACCTCGAAAAACCAGCTCCCAGCGAAGTATTCAGCAAAATTGCAAATACAGGTATCTACGTTTTTGAACCTGAAATATTCGACTTTTTTGAGGATAAAAAAGGTGAGGTTGATTTTTCAAACGAAATCTTCCCCAAACTCATCGAAGAAAATGCAGGGATATATGGATACGTGTTTGATGGCTACTGGAACGATGTAGGAAGGCCTGAAAGTTATCTTAAGGCAACCTACGATATACTAAACCAGAAGGTCAAACAAACGATTTATAAAGCGATGATAAAACCTGGAATCGGTAAGATTGGAAATATATGGACCGGTAAAAATATCCATATGGGCAAAAGAGTGAGAATTGAAGGGCCTGTGGTAATTGGAAGTAACTGCATAATAGATGATGGCAGTACAATATCTAAAGGCTCTGTTATTGGAGATAATGTATTTATAGGAAAGAACACCAACATTCAGGGCTCTGTAATCCTTAAAGATAGTGTTATAAAAGAAAATTCCTTCCTCAGCGGTTGTATAATAGACACAAAATGTCGCATCGAAAAGAATAGCATAATAGAAGATGGTGTTGTAGCAGGTAGCAGGGTTAGAATAGGGGAAAATTCTGTTGTAAAATCTTCAAGACATATAAAAAATAGGATTAAAATTTTACCAGACTCCATTATAGATGCAGATTTATCGGTAGAATAATTAGATATTTATCAGCAAAATCTGAAGTAAGATTTAATTTTAAGAACCTTTGAGGGCCTAGAATGGATAATCTACGTTTTTACAGGGTAATCTAATAAAATCTTTTAGAAAATACCATAAAAACATGGAAATCACCACGTTTTTCACCTGCCAGGCAAACCCCAATAATATGTTTTGAATAATTGTTAGGAAAAAGAGAGGAATAATCAAAGGAATTGTGGAATTGATGCAAATTGAATGAGAATCTAGGAAAATCTAGAAGAATTTACTATAATCAAATGAACACATTTCTAAAACTATTGACTTAATCCAGATAATGCTCTTAAAGAGGATTTATAATGTCTTTGTATGTCAAAGAAATCAGAGGAGTAGTTAATTCAGAAATAACCAATGAATTTGCCTCAAACATGGGCACGATGATTGGAAATTTCTTAAAACCCGGAAAAAATGTTGTGGTTGGGCGAGATACAAGTTTATTCTCCCAGATGATAAAAAGATCCATTACAGCAGGTTTAATGGCATCAGGAATTGGAGTGATTGACTTTGGAGTGGCCCCAATACCCACGGTACATTACGGGGCTAGTCTGTACGATACAGACGTTATAATAACCATAACTGCATCTCATCTGCGCCCGGATGAGATCGCCATAAAAATATTCAGCGACTACAAAATTCCAATGGCACAAAAACATGCAGAGCGAGTCCCCTGGGACAAGATAGGATATCTCTCATATGTGTACGACTACGTTGACAGATATTTAAATGCAGTCCTCGAAAACGTAGAAAAAGAAATCATACGCAGTATGGGATTAAAAGTGGTTGTAGATTGTGCTAACGCTTCAACTGTACCCTTTATGCCACAACTTTTAAACATACTGGGATGTGAAACCATACTCTTCGGATGCCAGACAACCGAGACGAGCTCAAAAATGTTTGCAGAACCCACACCAGAAACTCTCTCCATGGTTTCAGACCTCGTAAAATCAATAGGCGCAGATCTTGGAATGGCCCTGGATAACGACGGGGATAGAATAATTTTTATTGATGAAAACGGTAACATAATCCGGGATCAGACGGTACTGGGAATATTTGCAAGGGAATCTTTGATCAAAAATCCAGGTGGAACTATTGTATCTTCTGTTGTAGCTTCAAGGGCTCTGGATGAGACAGTGCTAAAGTATGAAGGTAATCTGATAAAAGCCCCTGTAAATTTGGTTTTAAACAAAACCATAGAAAATAAAGCTGTTTTTGGTGGAGATGAGCCAGGGATGTACATATTTCCCGAGTTTCAGGATTGTTTCGATGCCATATTCACCGGTGTAAAGATGATCGAGACCATCTGCAAACAAAACAAAACACTTTCTCAACTGGCAGGGGAGATACCAGAATATCCTAGAACAGGTTTTTCAATAGAATGCGAGCATGAAAATAAAGAGGACGTCCTTAACAATTTAAAAGAGAATTTAGATGAAAAAGGAGTTTCAATAACCACAGATGGTATAAGAATTGATTGGGAAGATGCTTATATTCTTGTGCGGCCTTCAAGATTTGAACCTTTAATGAGAGTTTATATCGAATCCAAAACATCCAAAAAATTGGATGAATTGAGCAATGAATTAAAAAATATGATTCAAGACGTTTAATCAGTTTAATGCTGAAAAATGGAAATGTTCCCAAAAGATGTGCTGCTACTAAAAATTGCTAATAAAAATTTAAGATTTAAAAAACGTAAAAGATTTGGAATTGAAGGCTTGAAAGATTGAAGATTTGAAGTGAAGATTGATAAGACGTTAAATTACCTAAACTCAGTTAAAAATTTGCTTAAAATCAGAAGGAGTTATTATTTGAATTTTCTACATGTTTAAAACTCAAATTAGATATGTAGGAGGTGTAAAAATTCAAAATAATGGCCAAAACGCCAAAATAGACAAATTTTTAGAGGACAAACATTTGATCGTTGCGTCCAACAGAGGTCCAGTTGAATTCCATAAAAGAGATGATGGAAATATAGAAACCAGACGTGGCGCAGGAGGTTTGGTCTCAACCCTGCTTCCAATTATGGAAACTGTTAATGGAACATGGATAGCAAGTGCGATGACAGAGGGCGATGTGGAAGTTGCACGTAAATTTCCCGGATACAGAGTGCCTTTTCCAGAGGATAAACCCAAATTTTGGGTTCCATTTGTTGTGGTTGACCCCGAAAGGTACAAAGAGTACTACAGTGTGATAAGCAATCCATTACTCTGGTTTGTCCAGCATTACATGTGGAATCCTCCTTACACCCCTGAAATTGATGATAGCATCCACAAAGCATGGAAAAATGGTTATGACTATGTTAACAGGAAGTTTGCAGATAAGGTAATAGAAGAAGCAAAAATAAACGGTAAGGAAGCCATGATCATGCTGCAAGACTACCACCTTTATTTATGTCCAACTTACATTCGAGAGAAGCTTGGAGACATATTTTTAAACCAGTTTATCCATATTCCATGGCCACAACCAGAATACTTCTGTATTTTACCAAATTACATGGAAGAATCCATTATAAAAGGACTTCTAGCAAATGACATCATAGGTTTTCACATAAAAAAGTACGTGAACAATTTTTTGAGAACTTGCGAACCCTACGTAGATAATGTGGATTTTAAGAAGGGCACATTAGATTATGAAGGCCGTAAAATCCTTGTTAAGGATTATCCCATCTCCGTTGATGATAAAGGACTTAAAGAACTGTCAAAAACAGATGAAGTTTTAGAAAAGGAAAAAACCATCAATGAAATAAAAGGGGACTGCTTTTTGATCTACAGAACAGACAGAGCAGACCTCAGCAAAAATATAATAAGGGGTTTCAGGGCCTACGACGATTTCCTGGAAAAACATCCGGAATTCCATGGAAAAGTCAAATTTTTAACCACAGGAAAACCAACAAGACAACAGATCAAAGAGTACAGAGCGTACAGAATGGAAATACATAAAATAGTCGGATATATCAACGCAAAATATTCAAAAGAAGGTTGGAAACCCATAGAAGAGATTTTCAAAGCAGATTATCTCCTTGTAACCGCTGCATTTAAGCATTACGACTGTTTAATGGTAAATCCCATCTGTGACGGTATGAACATAGTTTCAAAGGAAGGATCAGTTGTAAACGAGAACGGAGGCGTTTTAATCCTATCAGAACATGCTGGATCCTATGAAGAACTCAAGGATTATTCTTTAAATGTTAACCCATTTGATATCACACAAACTTCAGAAGCAATATACCAAGCAGTTACTATGGGTCAAAAAGAGCGTAAAAGACGTTTAAATGGTATAAAAAAGATCGTTAGTGAAAGAAATATTTACCACTGGATCACGGATCAGTTTGATGATATTGAGACTCATTACTCAGAGAACAGCAGTAATTGCAACCGTAATTAATGCTAAAACAGTAAAGTGAGTAATACTGCAACAGTGAGTAGTACTGCAACAGAAATGCAAACGGATTATCCCCTCATAAACAGTTTCAATCATTTAAAAGCCATTTGAAAAATTTATGGACTTCATCAACATCTTCAACAAAAAAAGAGACATTCTTTTTCAGATAATCTGGAATTTCCTCTGAAAGCACAAGTACTGACTCTCCATCAAGCTTATTTTCACATTTAAGTTGATTAAGCTTGGAAAATGCATCATTATCGGTTATATCATCACCAAAATAAACAAGTTTTTCGACATGGTTTTCAGAAGTGATTTTTTCAAGGATTGTGCCCTTATCATAGCCTATTGGGGGTCTTATCTCCACAATCTTACGTCCTTCCTTAATTTTAAGATTTCCACATCTGTTATCATTTTTTGTAGTTTTAAGGGCATCTTCAAGCGAATCCAATATAATTTCTCTTGCTTTTTCCGGTTCTTTACATAATCTATAATGTATGGAAAAACAGAGACCCTTATCCTCAAAAAGTACTCCCTCAATATTACAAGAGTCCTCTTCTTCTAGTTTACAGGCAACTTCTTTTATAATAGGTACGTACCTTTCAATTTCCTCTTCAACGTGAATTTTACCATTTTTCATGTATTCCAAACCATGGCTTCCAACATAGAGTAAATTATCCACTCCAACAATTTTCTGGGCATCCCTAACAGGCCGTCCGCTTATAACTGCAACCAGTTTAAATTTATCCGCCAATCTGGTTAAAATATTCCCCATTTCAGGAGTTACTACTGCTTCATCCGGCTTAGATGCTATTTGACTTATGGTACCATCTATATCAGTTATTACGGCAGTTTTTGGATCATTTTTGAATTTTTCAAATTCTTTAAGGTGGGAAAAAAGGTATTTCACTATCAACCATTCCTGCTGATTTTTTAATAAGAAATTTACATAATAAATTCTGTTTTAAGTTTTAAATGAATTAAAAATTCTAATGAAGATATAAATGAACATAAAATCATATAACGCCTTTCTTTATGAAAAAAAATTAATTCTGTGTCTAAATTAAGTATTCTAGATTAAATATTGGTGATCTAATGTATGTGCCAAATTCAGGTCATCTACTTGTAAGTGCCATTTGTAGATGGTCTACTGTATAATATTTAGTTAAACCAAGTTCATAATTATTATGGTCGAATTACTCCATGAGGTACTTCCTCAGTGTTATGCCAAAATATTATGTAAATTTTATTTATTTGCCTGAAAATCCATAAAATCGGCAGATTGATTTCCTAAAACAGCTATCAATTTAAAAAAAAATATGAATAGATGTAAACTAAAATATATTTAATTTAAACTCTTTTTCAAAGTCATTCTGTAGGCTAAAAGCAGAACTATAAGAACCACAGGTAATACCATATCAAAGTAAAGCACTGCACCCGCATTTCCGGCTGCGTAGTTTGCATGGTTCATTATGTCCATTACATGACCATAGGCAGCTCCCCAGTAAAATGTAGTAAATGCTACAACTGTTGCTGTCCAGAAGTTGTCACGAAACTTAATGCATAAAATGCCCAGGATACCATAGGACAAGTTGGCCATTGCTACTTCAAACTGGAAGGGATTTCCTGCTGGCCACCCAATATATGCTGCAATCTGATTTGCCAGGAACGCATGCCCTAAAAATGCCCAAATGCTGGTAAAACCAACCATTACCACAAGAGTGTACATTAAAAAAAGTTCTATAACCCTATTTTTAGTTTTAGGAGTTTTACTTAAGAAAAGATGTGCCAAAGCACAGATTACTGCTAAAATGATCCAAAGATATAACATATCCATGTTACCACCTCGCATATAAGTAATATTCTTATTCCTTTTGTATATAAAACAGTACTAAACTAAAACAACTCATAACATGGATTTTTACTTAAAACTCGTTTTATCCTAAAACAATTTAAATCATAAATAGAATTCAAACTTATAATTTAGTTAAGAATAGATAAAGTAAACTAAAACAGATAAGATGGACTAAAACCATTAAATAGTTACTGGTAATAATTAATAAATAATTAATTAAAATAATTTAATTACAAAAAATAGCAACAATTATCCAGGTTTTTCAAATCTAGTTAAAACTAAGCGCCGGGGCCGGGATTTGAACCCGGGTGATCCAAAGGATCAGTGGCTTAGCAGGCCACCGCCGTACCAGGCTGGGCCACCCCGACAATAAATTACCTTTCAAAAACCATTTTATAAAACATTAACAAAAGGTTATAGAAACATCTATCAATCATCGCTTAAAAGCCTTTTGGAATGCGGATTTTATGGATTTGTTATTAAGCTTTATTTTGTTTAAAAGTTTAAGATAAAATGGGCACGTTCAAGAGTGGACAAACCTCCCAAGCACTGGTGATCCAGAAACCCAACTCCACCCCGTTGCTCCACAAGCATCAGCTGTCCATGGTAGGGCTGCTTCTTTCCAGACCTGACCCGTTTCCCATGATTAAGGCAGTTTATTCTGGTCCTACAACCAGAACCCTACCACCACCAATCCTGCGGGACGAGGTTTCGACATCGTGATCCTGGGCCAATACCCAGTCAATTTGCCGCCTCTTGAACTTCGACCGCGCCGTATAGGGGATATGCGCTTACAAAGGACCCCTAACCCTCCGGTCTAGCCCAATTAAACTTTGAGTTTATTAGTATTTTAACCTTACGATCTAATTTACAATAAAAATAAATAAAATAGATTTAACTGGGTAAATCCAACAACAAGTGTATAAATTCATAAGATATTGAAAGTTCTATTTTTATTTACAAATACTATTTCAATGTTAATATCCAAAAATAATGTATATGGAACTTCTATTGGTATTGGGTATTGTAACAGCCATTTACATGGCTTTCAATATTGCTGCAAACGACATTGGAAACTCCATGGGAACTGTTGTCGGAAGTGGAGCTCTTAAAATGAGGAAAGCTCTTTTAATTGGGGCTTTATTTGAATTTTTAGGGGCTATGTTCCTTGGAAGTAACGTTATAAAGACGGTTGGAAGCGGCATTGTGCCTCCTGAGTTTATGACAAGTCTCGGGGCTTTTATCATAACGTTATCTGCAGGCATCTGGATCACCATAACCCTCATAAAAAAAATACCAATATCTGGCTCAGATGCAATTGTAAGTTCAGTTCTGGGCTATGGCATTGCATACGCCGGCCTTAATCATTTGAACCTTCTTACAGCAGGTTACATAGCATTAAGCTGGGTCGTATCCCCCTTAATAGGCCTTGCATCTGGTTTTGGAGTGTATTACATCCTTAAAAAAGGTTTATTAACTAAAACTCGAAAACTGGCATACAAAGACAGGTTGGAGAAGGTTTTCTCTTATCTTCAAATTGGAAGTTCATCCCTTGCTGCGCTAAGCGTTGGTGCAATAGATATAGCGGCAGCAACCGGAGTATTATACGTAACAGTTGGAACAACCGCTGGTTTCGATATTAAATTTTTAGGTGCTCTGGGACTTGTATTTGGAATTTTAATTGCAGGAAATCGGATAACTGACACCATTGGTAGGCGGATAACTGAGCTGGTTCCAACAAGGGGTTTTTCAGCCCAGGTTTCAGCTGGAACCATTACACTTATTTTTGCATCCTTGGGAATGCCAATATCTCCAACACAAACGCTTGTAGGCTCTGTAATTGGGGTTGGAATGGCTCACGGAACCTCAACTGTTAAACTTGACGTTATTAAACATATAGCCACCACATGGATCGTGACCATTCCAGCATGTGTGGCCATTTCTGCAACACTTTACTTCGTTATTTCTTATTTATTTTAATGAAATTTCTCATTTTAAGTTTTAAGGAATTAAAAACTCTAAAAATAGCAAAAAAGTTAAAAATTATATACCGAATAAATTGAATGAAACTTGAATAAATGCTATTTTAATCCATTTTAAATGAATTTTTGGTATGAGAATCTTTCGAAAAAATTCTTTTAGATTCTAATTATTAGTAGTCTTTTTAAAGCGTCTATAAAGTTAAATGATCGAAAATCTTACTACTACATAACATCTGTTTTACAAGTCGAAGCAAAAGGTTCCCTTAATCAGTGATCCATAAAAACTGCAAAAATTAAAAAGACAAAAGCTACTCCAAAAGAAAAAATATCAGTGAAAGTTCAAAGATTATTAGTGGAAGTTCAAAGATGCCTAAAAATGGTTACACACAAAAAGTACAGACAATATCCTTCAAAAAAGCTTTAATTTTGGCATTTATCATTGCAATTGTCTATGCTATGACTCTGTTCGTCTTAAAAGACGGTTCCATCCTCAAAACCACATTTAATGAATTTTCCTCAGCTCTTATAAATTTAATGGCAGCAATAAGCTTGATTTATGCTGCAAAATTATCCATTGTATATGGAAGGCGAGTATATGTGGCCTGGGGACTAATAGCTGCTGCTCAACTTTTTGATGCCATCAACGACATTTTTTTAGGAGTATTCAATATTGGACTGCATCAGACGGCTCCCTCCTTAATGATAGACCTCTTCTTCTTGGCATATTTCATTCTTTTTGCGTTAGGCATTTATTTATTTCCAAGAACTGAGATAATCCAAAAAAGATGGCATAAACTGTCAATTGACGTTAGCATACTATTTATAACAGTTTTCATGGTATCCTGGACCTTTTTCATCATGCCTGTAGTTGGTGTAACAGGAGATCTTTTCGATGCAGCAATCCATTTAATAGGAATAGTTCTCTATACTACTCTTCTGTTTCTGATGGTCGATCTGGTTTCAAGTCAGGCAAAAACCATGTATAAAACTCCACTTCTCTTTTTGGCCGCCAGTGTATCGTTTCAAATCTTAAGCAACATCCTAGCAATATATCCTCCCTTCCAAGAATCCTACGTCCTGATGAATCTGATGTATACAAGCTGGGTTGCAAGTTACTTAACCGCCTTCCTGGCAGGAATGTTGCAGGCCAATACATTAAACATGGAAAAACCCAGGATATCCTCTGAATACAAACCATGGTACACCAAATCAAGTTTGATATCATACTTACCATCAATAGGGGTCCTTTCAGCATATATATTGCTTGTATGGAGTTACAACCAACATATACATGATAATTTCCCGGTTCTAGAAGTGGGCGTTGGCTTTATAATTGGATTGTTGCTTTTACATCAAACCATATCGATAAAAGAAAACGAAAAGCTTTATAAAGCTGCAGAGGATGAAATTAGATACCGAAAGGAAGTTGAAGCCCAGATAGAAACTTCTCTCAGAGAAAAGGAGGCCCTTCTGAAGGAAATACACCATCGTGTTAAAAATAACCTGCAGATAATTTCAAGCCTCCTGAGCCTGCAGTCTGGTTATATTGAAGATGAAACTGCCATTGATATACTTAAAGAAAGTCGAAATCGTGTTAAGTCCATGGCTAACGTACATGAAAAACTTTATCACTCCAAAGACCTTTCAAAAATTAATTTTAAAGGATATATTGAGGATATGGCATATGAACTCTCCAAATCATACGGATCAAACCAAAAAATCCAGATAAATACAGAAATTGAAGATGTTTCCCTTGGAATTGAAACAGCAGTGCCTTTTGGCTTAATAATCAATGAAATTGTTTCAAATTCATTTAAACATGCTTTTCCAAATGGAATGTCCGGTAAAATATCAATAAAACTTACTCGTGAGGGAGAAGATTTAACGCTCATTATAATGGACAGTGGAATTGGATTATCCGAAGATTTAGACTTAAATAAAACAAAATCAATGGGTTTAACACTAGTAAATGCGTTGGTAATGCAGTTGGATGGTAAAATGGAACTTCAAAGAGATGGTGGAACTGCATTTAAGATAAAATTTAAAGAATTAGGATATAAAAAAAGGATTTAAGAAAGTTAAATAATTTTAACCTAAAATAACATTTTATAACATTAACAACACGTATTTCGTGTTATAAATATTTTAAAATCATTAAAACGTTGAAAAGCACTTTCTACTTATTTTTAAATAATATATAGAACTTACAATATAATACTTTATTAAGATTTATTTTAACACCTGAAGGAGGAATAAAATGAAAGCGGATGCAATAAAAATCGTTGACGGAGTATACTGGGTTGGAGTACTGGATTGGGATTTACGAAATTACCATGGATACACTCTTAACGGAACAACTTACAATGCATATATTGTTTTTGGAGATGAAAAAGTAGCTATCATAGACAACACTTATCCTGGAAGTTCTGCTCAGCTTTGGGGAAGAATCAAGGATGCATTCAATGAAGAGGGCCGACCATTAAAGGTGGACGTGATCATCCAGAACCACGTTGAAAAGGACCACAGCGGCGCCCTAACAGAAATCTGCAAAAAATTCCCAGATGCACCGGTTTACTGCACGCAAACAGCAGTTCAAGGATTAAAGAGACATTATCCTTCACTTGAGGGTGTTGACTTCAGGCCTGTTAAAACAGGAGATACCTTGGATCTTGGAGGAAAAGAACTGGTATTTCTCGAGGCCAAAATGCTCCACTGGCCTGACAGCATGTTCACAATGCTCATGGAGGATGGGATACTATTTTCAAACGATGCATTCAGCCAGCATCTCTGCCTCACAGAAAGGTTAGACAGTGAAATTCCAGAATATGTTATAATGGATGCTTCAGCCAAGTTTTATGCCAACTTACTAACCCCACTTTCAGGACTTATACTCAGGAAATTTGATGAAGTAAGCAAATTAGAATTACTCGATGAGATAGAGATGATCGCACCGGCACATGGCCAGATCTGGACAGACCCAATGAAGATAATAGAAGCTTACACCAACTGGGCCACAGGCAAATGTAAGGATAAGGCAACAATCATCTATGATACAATGCATGGATCAACTCAAAAAATGGCTCATGCCATTGCAGAAGGTTTAATGAGCGAGGATGTGGATGTTTCAATGTACTTCCTCCATGAGGATGAACGAAGCGAAATCGTAACGGATATTCTGGAAAGTAAAGCGGTTTTATTTGGTATTCCCACAATGTTCAACGAACCGTACCCCAGTATCGGTGATTTAATCTTCTATTTAAGGGGTTTAAGCTTTAACAGGACAGGTTTAAAAAGAAAAGCCGTTATCTTCGGTTCAATGGGATGGGCCGGTAAAGCTGTCAACAAGCTGGCAGATGAGCTTGAAAAATGTGGATTTGAAGTATATGACAACTACGAGGTTAACTACGTTCCAACAGAAGAGGAACTTGATAAGTGCTATGAAATTGGTAAACAGCTTGCCATAGAAATTAAGAAAATGGGTGAAGACTAGATTAATGATATTTTAATACTAGTTGAGTAAAGGAATTAGGAATGAATAAAGGAATTGGAATTAAATGGGGGTTATAAAAATGAAAACTTTAGAATTTGACAGCCGACTGGACTCAAGGAAAAAATTGATGGCAATTTTATTCTGGACAAACCGTAAAACTGCCAGAACTGAAGGTTGTGCACCTTTTCTCATTAAAAAGATATCAACAGAAGAGAAAACTTATACACCCGAAGGAAAGAAGCTTCTGAAATTAACAGACGAAATTATGGACCATATTATTGAAGATATTGATAATGGTAAGCCCATTGAGTTTGAGATAAGTATGGGGAAAGAGTTCATAAGAGCACAGCTTGAAGGAAACATTTTTTCTGTGTCAACCGAGAAAAGCGGTGAGATAGAAGATGAGATCATAGAAAAATTAGAAACCGAACTTACAAAAAAATATCCCAGCGTATGTTCTTCATTTAAACCACGTGTAACTCCTAAGAGTTGATCTAAAAAATCAACTAGCAACCAATCCTATAAAACCAGCAAATTAATTCTATAGATTCCAAAAAAGTTGATAGAACCTGTATCCCATAAAAATATTCAATAAACATCTGATTAATTTCTTTTTATTTTCTTTTTATTTTCAATTTTTGAATAGTTTCATCAGAATAATCAATCAGAATAATCACATCTTGAAACAAAAACAAAACAGGATCTTATGAAACAACATCACTAAAACGCAACAAATACATCTTTAAAAGAAATGAAATTCAATAAAAGCTTTAATTTTTAAGCTTTTATGGCTCTTATTATGTCTCCATCTGAGATTATGCCCTTTATCTCATGATCCTCAATAACTACAAGCTGGTTTATTATCTCATTTTCGGATCCAAATTCATTCATCTTTTGAACCGTGGTTAAAAGGTCGTCTTCTGGGCTTACATATACAACATCTTTGACCATAACCTTTTCAACAATGGTTCCGAGTTCGTAGTTATCTAATATAAGGTTGTGTCCTAAATCTGTTGCTGTTACAATCCCTACAAGTATATCATTATTATCAACAACAGGAAGCGAGCTCACCCTGTGCTTCATGAGTTTTTCAAAGGCAAAAACAACATCTTCACTTGGTGGAACAGTTATAACGTTCCTTGTCATTACATCTTTAACTTTTAATTTCTCCAACATCTTCTTCACTTCCGTATGTCTTTGTAATATGTTCTATCATGGAGTCTATTGTTGTTGTAACATCAATATTTTCAACAACAGGGACATGATTCTTAATTGCCAGGCCTTCAATATATTTGTGTGTTCTTCTGATTGCCCCAAAATAGTTCATATAACGTTCAAGAGGCCTTCTCGCCCACATTTGCCTGCATCTAGAGTAAAATCTTCCTTTATGTATTTCTTCATCTTGTAGGGTTAAAACAAACATGGACACATTACTTTTACTCACTAACTCTTCTTTGATGAACCCTGGTACTATGTGAACTCCCTCTATAACTATACTTATACCCTCTTTGAGGGCCCTTTCTATGACTGCCTCAACACCAACACTCACAGTATCAACATGGTCACGAAATCCAATTAAAACCTCATCAGATTCTGGAGGGGTAGGTATCCTTAAAGAACTAAAAGCAGTGTAACTCGACTCATATAAAGTTGGTAAAAGCTCTTTGGACACGATTTTACGCATTACTTCCCTTATCATGTCTGTGCTTATCATATTTCTTATTCCAAGTCGGTTTGCAAGTTCAAATGCAATTGAAGATGTTCCAACACCAGAAGCACCACCAATAAGTATTATAAGAGGTTCTTTACATTTTCTAATACTTTTCCAAAGCCCATATTTCTCTGCTATTTCCTTATCTTCTTCTCTGAGTTTTTTTAGGACTATTCTTATGAGATCATCCAGGTTTATCAGATCAACGCCCTCACTTTTCAGGTGAGCTTCTATCTGGGATGCAAAAGTATAAGCCTTGTTAGGATCCATTTCAGCCCGGGTTAAAGATCTGGCTAAAACTCCTTTTGAAAATGGTTCCTCATATTTTTTACCGCTTACTTCTCCTTCAACCATTATCAATTTCAACTTCTCACCTCAAAATAGGATACTGAGCACATTATATATTAATCAACATTGAAACACAATTGATTAGGTTAACCTCATTTAAATTATTGTCGGTTTTAACCCGGATATAAACTTAAAAAATAAAAAACTGTTGATTGGATATTAAAGACTTATGATCTGGGTATTTACCTTTGTATCATCTTCATCAGAATCTTCCACATTTATTAAGCATGCAAATCCCTGCGAGAGTTCACCAGGATTAACAACTTTAGTATTACCAATCTCATCTGTGGCTCTTGCTTCGTGTATATGGCCGCAAATATTTAAAGATGGCTGAAACTCTTCTATTACCTGCCTGATAGCTTCGCTACCTACATGATCACCAGAAGGGATGAGATCTGCCTTGGTTCCTTGTGGAGGGGCGTGGGTTACAAAAAAGGTTACTTTCTGATCCTTTATTTCTTCCATGGCCTTCTTGGCCTCATCATAGATCTGGAACTCCTCAAATTCCAGGGGAGTGTTGAAAGGTGTTGGGTTTGAACCTCCAAATCCACATATGCCTATATTTTTAATTACAACACTTCTTCCATGGATATTAATGGCATTTGAATTATCTATTTTACCATAAATACCTGCAGGGTCACAGTTACCAGGTATTGTAAGAACCGGTGCTCCGAATGAACTTATTTCATTCAGTATTTCTTCTCCCAGCTCTGCAGGTCCGAAGTTTGTTATGTCTCCTGCCAGGATCACAAGGTCAACATGATTTTTTTTTAGATAATTCAAGAGCTTTTGATATTTACCGTGTAAGTCACTTACTGCAAGGATCTTCATGATAAACCTCCTTTAAAACTTTTATAATAAAAGTTCCCCATTTAAACCTGCAGTATCAAATAAGAACTTAATTCAGTTTATTAAGTAATAAAAACTGAAACTGAATGAAAACTGCAAATTTAAACAAGAAATGATAAAAAAAATTCGAATTTTTTTTTAATCCATCTGCTCTTTGAAGAAGGGGGATATTTCTTTTAAACTGTCTTTTATGTGTTCATCATCCCCATAAATTACAACAATTTCGTCGTTTTCAAATTCCATTATTACATTGTGATATTCTTCAATTTCCTGAAGTCTGTCTTCTGAAATTGGCTTTTTGAAAGTTATTCTTACCATTGAAAATCCAGATGGGGCACCCACAACAAATTTAGATTTTTTCTCGCCTAATTTATATAATTGTTCGCCTCGAGAAACTTTTTTGAGCTTTTCCATCCACAGTTCTCGATAATCATCACCCTGCTTTTCTGCAAAGTCCATAAGAGTTATCTGGACAGAGCTCATAAATTCATTTATGCGTTTTACCTCTTTATTTCTCTCAGGATCAGTTGGATCTACTTTGTAGAAGTTTATTAAGGTTTTGGCCATCCTTATATCTTCTATCACGGCTTGAGATATTTCAACACCTTTCTTCTTCAGGTCTGTTAATAAATCAACAAGCACCATCCATGTCTGTTCCATGGGTAAACTATTCATAGGTGTCCTTCCAGTATTTTTTTGGAGTTGTAATTTAATTTAGCTTCTGCTTTTTTTAACTCTTCTTCTATTTCTTTTACATCCTTGTATGAATCTAGAAAAATAACGTGATGACTTTCTGTGCCGCTTATATTTAAGATTGCAATATTATCATCTTCTTTAATGTTTTTCTTCTCAATTGAGGCTTTATACTGTACGAATGGACCATATTTTTCAGGTAGTTCATTGTATTTGAATACTCCAACAAGACTTGCAACAAACAAAAGAAACACCCCTTTGTTTTTGAATTATTTTAAAACGATTTGTTTTAAACGAAATATTTTAAGAATAGATTAATTTTGGTTTTTAGAATTTAAATTTTTTTGGTTAAAAATTTAGACTAAAAAAAAGTTCCAGACTAAAAAATTTAGATTTAGAAAAAAAGAAAGAGGGAGAGAATAAATTATTCTCCTCCAGTTATTATGTCCAATTTTTTGATTGCAGGATCAGCACTTATTTGCTGAACATCTACTGTAATTTCCTCTGGACTTAATCCCATTGCAAGGCCATAAAGCTGTGCAAGGTGGAATACTGGTAGCTGGAAGTTTGTTCCGTATTTTTCGTTCACTTCTTTCTGTCCCACATCGAACTGTAGGTGGCAGAATGGGCAAACGTTCACTATTGCGTCAACACCAGCGTCACTCATGTTCTGGAGTTTTTCTTTGGTGTAGTCGAGTGTGACATCAAGGTCACGTGCTCTTAAACCTCCACCTGCTCCACAGCACATCATTTTTTCTTTGTAAGGTACTGATTTTGCTCCAGTTACTTCAACGAGTTCATCAAGTATTGTTGGTTTCATAGGGTTGTCTATACCTACCTCTGCACGTGGTTTGAGGAAGTGGCAACCGTAGTGAACTGCAACATTGAGGTTTAATGGAGTTGTAACTGCTTCTGATAATTTGTCGAGTCCTACATCATTGTAGAGTACCTCTGCAAAGTGTCTTACATTAACTTCTCCTTTGAACTCCCTTCCAACTTCTTCAAGGACGCCGTTTATTTTTCCTTTGAATTCTTCATCCTCTTTGAGAAGGTTGTTTGTTTCACGTAGTGAGCCGAAACATCCGTTACACTCTGTAAGAACGTCCATACCCATGTCTTCAGCTATGGTTATGTTCCTTGCTGCTATTGAAGCCCATGTTGTTTTATCGAATGATCCGAAAACACCTGGTGCTGGGCAGCATGATGCTCCTTCCATATCTTCAAGTCCAACTCCGAGCTTGTCCATCATGATCCTGGTTGCTTTTTCAATTCCAGGGTACCTGTTGTTCATTATACATCCTAAGAAATATGCGAATGCCATATTGATTCCTCCTTATTCGAGTTCTCCGGTTTCCCAGTTGTATCCGACAAGTTTGTCGAATCCTGTTCTTTTCATCATTGTCTGTAGTTCTTTGAGTGCTTCTGGGAACTCGTGGGTTGTTGGTGGTAATTCAGTTAATCCTACCCTTTTCCTGAGTTCTTTTGTTGCTGAGTTTATTGGCACACCGTGTCCTGTTTTGAGAACAAATGATCCTGTTGCTTTGTGGGCAGGTGCCATGTATCCAGCTTTAGCTGCTTCATTTCTTACAGCTTTAACAATGTCAACAATTTTTATGCCTCTTGGGCATCTTTCCTGACATTCGTAACAAGTTGTGCACATCCATATTGTGTCATCAGATAATACATCGTCTTTAAGACCCATGACGGCTCTTCTTACAACACTTCTTATCCTGTAAGGTGTTCTCCTTCCGGAAGGACATGCTCCGGTACAGGTACCACACTGGAAACAGATTGCTACTGTTTCTGCACCAGCGTCCATTATCTGCTGTTTAAAATCTGTATCTATATTTTCACGGGTTATAACATCAGTTTCTATTCCTTCGAGTAAAGTCATACTACCACTCCTTTCGGTTTTGGTTTTATCAGATTTATTTTCCTTTTCTGTAACTGTTTCTGGCTCTGTTGATTCAATCTTTGTTTCTGACTCTTTTTGTTTTTCTGTTGTCTTTGGTACTTCTTCCTCAGTTTGAGGGTCTTTGATTGTTTCTTTCTTTTGCGTGACTGATTCTGTGGTTTCGGTTTCTTCAACAGTTTTCTGTTTTTTATCTTCCACTGCTTTCTCTGTTTTCACTTCTGAATCTGATTGTTCCACTGAATTCTCTGCTTCTTCTTTATCGGGTTCTTCGTCCCCGGTTAACATTTTTTTTAAGCGTTTTAGGGTTTTCATTCTTGCTCACACCCTGATTGTTTTATGTCTCTGTGTGAAAACTTATAATTTCCATGTTTTAGGTGTGATGAATGCTACATATATAGGTTGTGTAAAAATCAGCAACTGTAACCTTTTTGGTGACAGTGCTTTCCATCAAACTTTTCCCTGCTTCAAATTGGAAATCATTTCAAATAGTGATGTTTTGCAGATTCTCTTATATTTTTTCTAAGGAAAAATTCCTTAACAAGTCCTTACAGGGTGATTTGATGCTCTATACCAAAAAAATCATTCCACCCTTTTAAATATAATAAATGATAGTATCATGTAATAAAATATAGATAGAAGTGATGATAAGAAAAATACAATGTGAATGTGGCGAAAAAACCTTGAAGGCACGGATACTGTCAAATTGTGGGAGCTATTTGAATACTCATAAAACTAGCGAGTTTATAGGAGTTTCAGGGTTTATTTAGAGTTGTGGAGCTTGGATTTGTATTGAGGCAGGGTTAGTATTTCCTATTGATCTTAGTTGCAGGTAATATCTCTACGATTTGAGGAAGAAATACCTAAAAAACGTGGAAAATTTTTGATATGGGCATCAATAGTTGTCAGGATTGTTGCTCTGTACTTACCTAGTTAATATAGTGCTATGCCTGATATGAGTGATCATCATGAGTGATGGATTGATTTTATTTATAATCAGTATGGCTTACGTAGTTACTTTAGCATACTTTCAAAATAAGAAATGGGAGAAAAGACGGAAAGACATTATTATGGGAATTAACGCCATAATTTGGACTATGATAATGATTGCAGCATTAAAATTATGATTATAAATGGATAAAGTTGAATGGGCTGTTCTTAAATTAAAATCAATTTCTAAACGTCTTTTAAATTTCTTTGAAATTGAAGGACACTTCTCGAAAATTTCGCACCTACAGTTACAATTTTCAATAAATATATTTTAATCTTCCGAATTTAGTTAGAACACTACATAAATCTTTAATCTATTTTCATTTTGTTGAATCAAACGATTAGGAAAAACTCTTTTACAAGTTCATCATTATAATATTTACATAGAAAACTTCATGTTTTTAATTCACGTTCTTTGAAATAAAATATTAATATTATACACATGACATTTGGAGGTACCATGATAGAAGTTACACTACACGACGGCCCTGCAAGACTTGGAAAATACGAAGATATAAAAACGCCAGCAATACTCAAACCAGACGATTCATTACCATTTATAAAAGACGAACCAATGCCTTACAACGTTCCAAAATCCATGGCTGAGTGGTCTGTCAATCAAACAGTTGCAAACGCTAAAAAAAGTGATGAACATGGATTGAGTGTTATTCATGGCTCTAAATATCCTGATTTAAGGGTTAAATGTGCTAATGAACTTGAAAAACTTGGAAATAGTGTTTTAATGGTTGCAAATTCAGAGAAGCTTTTGGAAAGGCCCATGGATCTGGTTGAGATTCTTGTGAAGCTGAGGGAAGGCCTAAACCCAAATTCTGCAATTTATTTCCCATTTGCAGATGCTTCATTCATCCCGCTTCTGGCTTATCTGGGTGTGGACTTTTTTTCAGAAGACATATGTGAGTTCTACGCTTATTTAAAGGTCATTATGACCCCAACAACAAAATATGACCTCAAAAAGTACCATATATTTGATATGAACTTTGAAGAGCTCAAAGAATACAATGAAAAAACCATGGACTTCGTTTTGAGGGAAGTGCGTGAAAATATCAAAAATGGAACTCTCAGAAACCTTGTGGAAGAAAGGTGCTGTTCATCTCCAGAGGCAATGACTGCTTTAAGAATATTAGACAGGGATTATCCTGATTTTTTAGATAGATATACTCCTATCTACTGAAATCTCTGAATATCTACTGAAATCTTTTAAAACTAGTCATTTTTTTAAATTTTTAAGTATTTATTTTTTTAAAAAATATTGAAATTTCTAAAAATTAATCTTTAAAAACTGTTAAAATATCTAAAAATTCGTTTTTAGTAAAAAAAACTGTTATAAAGTTCTAAAAAAGAAATAAAAAGAGCATTCTATTAAAAAATAGCAACTGATGTTTTAATTGTTAGATATTTAATTCCTTGTTTAATCCTTTTTAATTGAAGAAACCAGATAATGGTACGGACTCACATCAGCAGTTTCCAGTACCTCAAACCCATATTGATTCAATATACTTTCCACATCTGATGGGCTAATCCTCACCTCAAAGGGCGGACCTCTAACTGATTCTATTTTTTTAAATTCAACCAGGGCAAATATGCCTTCAGGTTTTATAACCCTTCGAATCTCATTCATTACCTCTTCAACTTCATCTTCTGCAACAAAGCCGTGCATAACATTGGCCATAACACCAACATCAATAGAGTTATCTTTTAAAGGTAATTTTTGGGTTAAATCTGCAACCTTTGCCTCAATATTGGTTATTCCTTTATCCTGAACTTGTTTTTTCACTTTGTCTATGGATTCTTCATAGACGTCCAGAGCATGAACCTTACCTTCTTTTCCAACAATAGAAGATGCTACTATTGAGATGTAACCGTCACCGCAGCCTGCATCCAGGAATGTATCTCCAACTTTTAAACCAGTTTTTTCAAGCACTGTTTCAGCACTTAGAACATCCTTACTAGATTTACCGTGATGCTTGTGTCCTTGTTTATCAGACATATTTTATCGCCTCTTCAAATTAATGAATACATTGAAATTTTTAAATTGGTATGATTATGTTTAAATAAATATGTTTAACTCTCTTTTTTACGTTTAATAGTTTATCTTAATATTACTATTAATAAAAAGTTTAATAAAAAAAAGAAAATAGCTGAAAAGCTATTTTCAGCCCACAATATTTGCCATAGATTCCTGTTTTAATTCCTGTTTTAGTGCGTTCTGTTTATGCGGTCCAAAAACATTTTATTAATATTCAACCTTCCGGCCTCATTCTTGTTCTGGAGAATAAGAAAACTCCTATGACAAACAAAATCACTGTAAGTATGAGGCTCATCAGAACATCAAATGATATTGCGTTCCATCCCCCTCCATAGGTTAAAGTAGCACGTAAGGCGTTTAGAGTATTTGTCCATGGAATAAAATCATATACCTGAATTGTGTGGCCCATGAAGGTTCCTATAACTGCTTGTGGGAGCTGAAAGAATGCACCGACAGCGAAACTCATCGGCACCACAATAAGGGTTCCAAGGCTGGATGCCTGCTTTGCATCCCTTGCAAATGCAGCTATAATCATTCCTAGAGATATTGATGATACTCCACCAATCACACCAACAATTACAGCAAGGATTAACGATATGATTCCTCCCTGCCAGTGGAATCCCATTGCTATAGCCACAACGAAGAGTATTATTACTTGTGCTGCTGCAACAAATGACCATGGAATGACTCCGCCAAATAAGAAGTCAAATGATGTCATTTTAGACATTTTAAGTCTTCTAAGTGTTCCACTTTCCACTTCTTTTGTGAGTATTGCAGCAACACTGGTTGCAAGAAGTAGTATTGCAAACACTATCATTCCTGGAGCAATAAAGTCAAAGCTTGTGAATGATTCTGTTCCAGGGATTCCTTCCACCTTACTTTGTATGTATTTTTGAGGTTCAGCACCATGAGTTCCCTTGATACTATTCTGGACATTTGTGACAAGCTGGTCCTGGTACCCACTTAAAACACCTACAAGTATGCCTTGAGTTGTTCCAAAGCCCATGTAACCTGTGTCACCACGGATTATCAAAGTTGAAGTGCTTGTATTTGATGAATTCTGCCCTGTGGTTGTAGTTAATACGCTTGATCCTGAAGTAACTGATTGAGCTGTGATTGTTATCAACGAAGATGCCGATTTTGAGAAGTTCGCAGGGATTATAAGTTCTGCATCTGCATCTCTCTGTTTTACCATTTGATTTGCAGTGGATTCATTGGTTTCCGTAATGTTAAACATATGCACATCACTGCTTTGATATTTAACATCTCCCAAAAGCGTTGTAAGGTTGTCTCCAAAGTTCACTTGCTCACCAGAGAGAGTAGTTCCCTGGTCGTAGTTTACAACTGCAAGGTTGTGTGGCTCATTTGATTCCCCCATATTTCCAAATGCAAATCCAAAAACAAGCATAAACATCATCGGAAATAGCAGGATAAAAAAGAGACTTCTTCTGTCCCTTATTATTTCCTTTAAATCTTTTACTGCTATACTCATGAACTTCATCTTTTCACTCCCTCAGTCCTGACCCTGTCAGCTCTATGAAAACATCTTCAAGTGTGTTCTGGCGCAGGGCAAGATCTTCTATTCTAGCCCCAACCGCCTCAACGTTTTCCATTACTCTTGGGAGCTTACTTACTGCATCCAGCGCCCGCAGGTTGATCCTTCCATCAAGTTCAACCACGGATATGATGTCTTCAAGTTCTTTAAGAGTTTTTATAACGTCCTCATTTTTTTTAGGGTCTGAAAGTTTCATTTCAACCACGTCACCTTCACCAACCTCTTTTTTGAGATTTTCAGGTGTTTCAAGGCGTAACAATTTGCCGTGATCAATTATTGCAACTCTATCGCTCAGCCTGTCTGCTTCATCCATGAGATGCGTGGTTAAAATTACAGTTTTACCCTCCTCATCCCTTAATGAACGTATATAATTCCATAAAACCCTTCGTGACTGTGGATCCAATCCCTCAGATGGTTCATCAAGAACCACAATTTCAGGTCCATGTATAACTGCCAGAGCCAGATTCAACCGACGTTTCATACCTCCAGAAAGCTTTGAAGCTACAACATTTGCTTTATCTGTGAGAAAAAGTTTTTCAAGTAGTGCATCTATGCGTGACTTTAAAATGTCACCGGGCACCTTGTACATATCCCCCATAAGTTTCAGGTTTTCTCTGCACGTTAAGTTTTCCCAGAAAACTAGGTCCTGTGGACAGATTCCAATTGTTTCCTTATCTATCTCATGAACATCCTTTCCGTTTATTGTTATTTGTCCGCTTGTTGGGCGCAGCAATCCCACCATCATATTAATGGATGTTGTCTTTCCTGCACCGTTGGGTCCAAGAAACCCGAAAACTTCTCCTCTTTTTATTTGAAGATCAAGACCATCAACGGCCACAAAATCCCCATATTCTTTTTGAAGATTCATGGCTTCTATAATAAAATCATCCATATCTTACCACCTATTCAAATTTAAGATTATTTGATTTAATGAATTATTAATCTAACTGCATATTAACGTTTGTAAACTTAATTTTCGATTTTTTATTTTTTAATTTAGGTTATAATGCGGAATTGGGCGTATAAAAGTTGCAAACCTCAGCAAACCTCATTAATGTGAACAAATGTTTTTATACTATGTTCAATTTCATTCCATTAATTTTTCATAAAACTCAAGTGAATTTTCCAATTCTTTAATACCATATTCAAGGACTGTAAATGAAATAGGCTGCATGTTAATACCATAAATTTCCTTCTTTTTTAAAGCTTCATGGTACATCTCTAATTTAGCTTCATACACAGGTTTAACTACTTTTATACGGCTTTCCTTAGGTATTAAATCAAAAAACACAGCCTGTACTTTGAATCCAAAGTCATCAATTTCTGGCGTTAAAGGAGTAGCTACCATCTCAAACAACTGATTCTTCCCATTCTCAGTAATATGATATACCTTTTTATTCACTTTTTCACCAAGAATCTCTTTTCCCTCGACAAAGCCATTTTTTTCCAGTTTTGCCAGCGTAGAATATAGTACGTTGTTATTCAACTTGAAATATGGATTTCCAAAGTACTCTTTTAAATTTTTTTTAAGCAGATATCCATGACTTGGCTGGAGGTAGATCATGCCTAAAATCATGAGGTCTGTATTTGCCATTCTTTCACCTGAGATTTTTTTATGTTATTCATTACTTATGTTAAATTTAACATATGTTACTTTTAACATATTATTTTCTGCCATTTATATTTTTCTAAAATTAACCCAACTAATTTAGGAGAAAAAAAATGATATTCTATTGTTTACACTTACCAAACAGTCTTTTTTCATGATATATGTCATTAATTTACCCATTTTCGTTAAATATGTCTGATACTGAGATTATAATATACATAAGGAACCACTGTGTATTTACAAAAAGATCTGGAAGTCAACTAGAAAAATACAGTTTTATATCAGCTTTTGTTTAATAACAAAATCGGTTGCTCACGATACACTCAAGATCAGGACTTGCCTTATTAAAACTGAAATTATTTCATGGATAATATGTATATATTAAACAAATGCAGTTCAGGTGGTAAGATGATAGAAAAGATTGAAATCAGTATGATAAACGGGGCAGTGCATAACTTTAAAAAGGGCGAATTTGGAGTTGAAAACATAGAAATCAATGAAATGAGGGGAGTTATTGAGATAAACTACGGTTATAAGGAGGGTGGGATAAAACATGTAATTTTACCCGTTCAAAACGTGGAAAAGTGCGAATATATTGAGAAAAAATCATGAACAGACAAACCTCCAAAAGATTGAAAACAGGAATATGGATATATTTTGTGAACTGAATTTTATATAAAAAAGTCCTGAACTACATAAAAACAGTAACAGGAATCATTAATGCGGGAATCATTAATGAGAATAATTTCTGACAACTAACTCATTAATATCTCCCCTTTTAGATGCATCGCTATTAATATTCCGTTTTGCAGGCAGCCGTTCAACATTGTAATGTCTATAAAGATTATCAAAGAATTCATCCTTAGGATCTTCATTTTTAGGGTCTGAATTGCTGAGCATTAAATAGGCACCTTTAATATCCATCTGTTCAAAGAAATCTGCCAGTTTTATCTGGTCAAGATCCGTGAAACCGCCCTTAGAATATTCTGTGAAATTTGAAGTTCTGTTTAAGGGCCTGTAGGGCGGATCCAAATAAACAAAGCTTTCCTTTTCTATAAATTTCTGGGATTGTGTGAAATCTCCGCAGAAAATCTCCGTGTTTTTCAAAGCTTTGTTAACCCAGATTATGTTCTCTTCATCACATATTTTGGGGTTTTTATAGCGCCCAAAAGGCACGTTGAATCCACCATCTTTGTTCTGACGGAAAAGACCATTGAAACATGTTTTATTCAGGAATATTAAATAACTGGCACGTTTTATCCAGTCTTCACCGTAGTTTTCATAGTCAAAATCATTCATCTGCACGTTGTAATTGTTTCGTATTGTGTAAAAGTTCTCTTTACGGGCTTCTTCTGATTTTTTAAGATGAAATTCTTCCATTTCTTTTAATTCATCGATTAAGTCTTTAGGATCATGTTTAACAACTTTGTAAGCTAGTATCAATTCCCTGTTGATATCAAACAAGAATGATTCTTTAACATTGTAATGTTTCTTTAAAAAGAAGAACATGGCCCCGCCACCTACAAACGGTTCAACGTATCGTTCAATAGTGATACCATTCTTTATATGGAATGGTAATAGATTATAAAACTTTGGAAGCAGCTGTTTTTTCCCACCAGCCCATTTCAAAAATGGTTTTGCATTTATAAATGTTTTTTGTGAGTCTAATTCCATTTCAACCGCCTATAGATCAATATATAAGATTTTTTCTGCAAGGTTTCATTTTTTTTATTTAAAAATTTAACTGCATTTAAACCCATATAAATTTAAACAAGCCATTATAATCATCTTAATTAAATAAAACAATCTTAATCGTCTTAACTAATGAAACCAATCATAGATCATTCTCAAGAATCTCCTGAGGCGCTCCGCCCAACACAACAAGGGCCTCAGCCTCCATGAAATGGAGATCAGATGGTATGATAAGGCAGTGCAGTGGGCCGCCAAAGTCTTCATGCAGAAGGTTTTTTATTTTATCAGCCCTAACTACTGGTTTTTGGGCACCTGCACGGGCTATTACAACTGCAATGCTATCCTCTGACAAAATATTTTCATTTCTTTCATCTTCAACTTTCATAAGATATTCTAAACCTTGATTTGCAGTCATATAACGATCCTCATGAGCTCTTATATCTAAAAGTACCAGAGTGTGGAGTTTTGATTCCATGTTGGCTTTTATTGCAAGGTAAGGTGAATGTGGAAAGTAATTTTCCTCCGGAAACGGGATTGTGGTAACTTTACCGAACTTGTATGCCTGTAAACCTATTATCCCTGGAGCTGCAGATAGTATGGATGAAGAATGAATAACAGTTGTTTCTATTCCCATTTTTCTGGCTTCAATGAGGAGATCCGAGTGGGTAGTGGCTATTAAAGTGTCCCCTGCACTCAAAAATGCCACATTTTTAGTTTCAGCTTCTTTCAATGGAATGTTTTCTTCTTCAACTTCTTCCCTTGTAAGAATCGTTATTTTCACACTCAGCATGTCCTCAAGGGCAGAAATGCTAGTTCCAAAAAGTCGCGCTGTATAAAATTCAGCATAGATTGCATCTGCCTCTTTAAGAGCTTCTGCTCCTTTAATTGATACATCCTTCTCATCGTAAAGTCCAAGACCAATAAAATAAAGCATTAAATCACCCACATTCCTTTTTTGAATTGATAAATTTTATAATCTTTTATATTCAAATTTAGATTATATATGTAGTTGTATATCTAATCTTAAACTAAGTTTCATAAAGTTTGTGTTGTACATTCAAACTGTATTTAATAAAAAAATCACTTTAAGAGGAATCTCATGATTGGCTTAAAAGTACCAAAGAACATGGCAGATACGATCCGCAGGATCCTACTAAAAAACTCACTTATAAATCTTGAGATGAAAATAAGGCGTTCTGGTGACTTCGTTTTTATACCCATTACAGAAAAACTTGATGATAAAAATTTGAAAGAACTTGGATTATCCGATGTTGAAATTGTAGAAACTGAGTTTGAAATGCAGAAAAAAGCCCCTAAAAGTCTTAAAGGTTATCTCAAAGGAAAAATTGAAGAGGAAAAAATCGATGAGATAAAAAAATCCTTCGATATAATTGGCGACATTGTGATACTTGAAATCCCTGAGGATCTTGAGGATGAAAAGTATTTAATTGGTGAAGCTGCACTTAAATTCACAAGAAGAAAAGCAGTTTACCGTAAAAGCAGTGCTATAAAGGGAATTATACGAACAAGAGAACTTGAACATCTTGCAGGAGTTGATGTTTCCCAAACAGTGCACAAGGAATTCGGATGCAAGTTCATGCTCGATGTTAAAAATGTTTATTTCAGCCCCCGACTTGCCACAGAACGTAGAAGAATAGTTGATCAGGTCAAAGATGGTGAAACCATAATAGACATGTTTGCAGGGGTGGGTCCGTTCTCTGTGGCAATTGCAATGAAACATGAAGTTGATATTTACGCCGTAGACATTAATCCCTCGGCTTATTACTACACAAAAAAGAATATAGAGCTTAACAAGGTTCAGGGAAAAATAAAACCAATTCTTGGCGATGTTTCAGAGGTTTTAAATGATCTAAACATTGAAGCAGACCGTATAATAATGAACCTCCCCGGAACTGCATGGCATTTTCTTCATAATGCAATAAACTCCCTGAAATCTGGTGGAATTTTACATTACTATGAATTTGCATCAGAATATGAAAAGCCAATTGAAAGAATAATAGAAACTGCATATCCACGTAAGGTTGAGATTTTAAATCAGAGAAAAGTTAAATCAAAGAGTCCTGGTGTCTGGCACATGGGGATAGATGCTCAGATTTATTAGAAGGTTAAATTTAAAATTTTTTAAAATAATATGAAAAAAATAAAGATCTAAAACGGCTCTAAAATTCCCTCTTCAGTTATTATGCCAGCTATAAGGTCAGATGGCACGATATCAAAGGCAGGATTCTCAACCTCAGTTCCTTCAGGTGCAATACGGCATTTTCCAAAGTGTAAAACTTCATCAGGGTCGCGTTCTTCAATTTTAACATCATAAATACTGTTTTCCTCATCAAATGTGCTTTTAGGGGCTGCAACATAAAAAGGAACACCAAATCGTTTTGCTGCAAGTGCCACCATGAGAGAACCTATCTTGTTGGCTACCCCTCCCTTTGCAACGCGGTCTGCACCGATTACAATCTTTTGAACCATTCCTTTCTGCATCATGTGCCCTGCTGCACTGTCAACAATGAGTTTAACCGGAATTTTTTCCTGCTGCATCTCAAAAACACTGAGCCTTGCCCCCTGGCCAAGGGGTCTTGTTTCATCACATATCACGTTGATCTTCTTGCCTTCATCTCTTGCAGCCCTTATTACACCAAGTGCTGTTCCGTAATCCACACAAGCCAGAGCTCCTGCATTGCAGTGGGTGAGCACAGTATCACCGTCATCAATAACTGCTGCTCCATTTTTTCCTATGGCTCTGTTGGTTTCAACGTCTTCATCGTACATTTTCAGGGCTTCATCAAGTGCAGAACCTGAACCAGTTTCTTTTGCCTGTAAAACTCTGTCTACTGCCCAGAACAGATTCACTGCCGTGGGTCTGGCACTTTTTATTTCATCTGCAGCTTTTTCCATCTTTTCTCCTGCAAGTTCAGCCAGCGCCATTCCAAATGCAGCAGCCACACCAATTGCTGGGGCACCTCGAACCTTCATAGTTTTTATAGCATCAATTACATCCATATAAGTTTTGCATTGCATGTAAACAACTTCATCTGGTAGTTTGGTCTGGTCTAAAAGATGGAGTTCATTATCCTTCCAGTACATAGTCTTCATTTTACCACTCTTAACTTAATTTGGCTAATTTTGTAATTATAAAGTTTTTAATAAAGTTTTTATAATATTTTCATATGGAAATTCTTCGTGACGGATTCATGAATAAAATAAAATTCATGAATTAAAATTAAATTTTTTTGTTAGTATTGTCCAAAATCATTAAAATCTTAATTGAATCATATTAAGCCTTCTATCTAAAAAATCATTAAAATCAGAGTTATTTAAGATAATTTAAAAAAAGGGATTGGTAGAGGTTTAGAACCTCCTTAGAAATGGCTTGCAGGTGTCATGTCGAGGTGTTTATCCTCTTTTCCAGGTACACCATAAGCATCTGCCCTGCACTGTGTGCACGCCCTGAAAACTGGTATTATCTCTTCCACAGCATCTCTGACTTCACTGAGCTCTGCACAACCGGGTCTTGGTGTGTCCTTGAATTTATAAAGCGGTATAAGTGGAATTATATTCATGAGGGATGCTCCCTGCTCTTTTACCTTTTTAGCTATTTCGATTATGTGCTTGTCGTTGACTCCGGGTATAAGGACGCTGTTAACCTTTACAATAATGCCTTTCTCAGCTATCATTTTTATTCCTTCAAGCTGGTTTTTGGAAAGTATTTTAAATGCTTCCTCTCCTTCGTAGAGTTTGCCATTGTAGAAAACATTTGAATATATCTGTTTTCCTATTTCAGGATCTACAGCATTCACTGTGACTGTTACACTGTTTATGTGGATTTCAGCGAGTTCATCGGCCTTTTCAGGCAGTAAAAGTCCGTTGGTGCTTATGCATTTTATGAGTTCTGGGAATTTCTTGTCCATTTCCCTGAAAAAATCAAATGTTGCCGGGTTAAAGAGTGCATCTCCTGGGCCTGCAACTCCCACAACAGCTATTGGCATTTCCTTTGTAACCTTTTCAACGTGCTTTACAGCATCTTCAACTGTCATGACCCTTGATGCCACTCCTGGCCTCATTTCACATTTGTTAAGTTCCCTTGTGCAGAAACCGCACTGTATGTTACATTTTGGAGCTATAGGAACATGTATCCTTCCAACTTTGTCGTGCATTTTTTCATTAAAGCAGGGGTGCACCTTTGTAAGGTGGGCAAATTTTGATTCATTCATTTCGTTTCCTCCACATAAATTACGTGCCGGATAAAACCTTAAATATTTTTTAAAGTTTTTATAAATGGTTTATTTATTTTTAACTTCTTCTATGATCTTGTCGGTTTTTTCAAGCCATTCATCCTTAATTATTTCATCAGAACACGTCATTGCGATTATATCATCTTCTGATTTATGTTTTATAACCCTGAACCCTTCAGGAATAATTCTGAACATCGCATCATATATCTTTTTCTTCATATCTTCCTGGGGGTCATGTACAACCAGTTTATTGAGATCAACTTTAGGATCATCGATTATAACTTCATACCTGCTGGGTTGATGTATTTTATTTCGTCCTTCAAGCTCCCACAGCTTTTTAAGTAACTCAGGCAGATAAGTTTCATCTTTAATTCTTATAAATACTTCGTTCGCTTGTTTATCATATTCGTATTCTGCAAGGTCTTCAAGCATAATTGGAGACGCTGCTTTCTCAAATTTTATAACTATGATAAATAATGGCTCTCTGGGGTCCACGAATACCCTCAAATCGTTTATAGAACGAATTACTTGGACATCTTGGAGTATTTGTCTAACGATCATATCGTAAACCTTTTCCCCTTCCTTGTCGTAGCATTCTACCTTCATCTGTTAACTCCTATCAATTTGTAACTCATATTAACCCTTATCAATAGTTTGACTTTATCGATACAATTTAACCTTTATTAATATGCAAACTCTTTAATCCATTTATGATGCTAGTTTGCATATTAACAGGTTTAAATTTTTTTATTACTTAAACCGGATACTAAAAGCGATGCACCCACAGCTCCAATGTACTGTGAGTATTCAGGAACTATGATATCTATTCCTCCGAGTATGGAGCTCATAGCATCAACAAGGCCCCCTATAAGAGATGTTCCACCAACCTGTATTAACGGTTCACGAACGTCTATTTCCTGTAACTGCTGTTCATATACCTGTTCTGCAACTGAGAAACATGCTGCTGATGCAACATCTTCTTTACGACCACCTGCTGCAAGTGATGTTACAAGGTCTTGGATACCGAAAACTATACAGTAACTGTTCAGTTCTGCCTTCTCATGGTTTCCCTTCAATGCAAGAGGTCCGAGTTCAGTTATATCAACACCTAATCTGCGGGCTGTCATTTCAAGGAACCTTCCTGATGCACCGGCACATATTCCGCCCATTGTGAAGTTGTCGGGTATTCCGTCGTTTACTGTTATGACCTTGTTGTCCATACCACCTATGTCCAGTACTGTGGCTTCTCCCTTTTGATGGCCTGCCAGGAATACAGCACCCTTTGCATTGACACTGAGCTCCTCTTGAATAAGTCCTGCGTTCATATGGTGTCCTATGGTTAACCTTCCATATCCTGTGACACCCACACCATCAACATCTTCCAGTTTGTAGCCTGTGCCCTCAAAAGCCTGGTCCATTCCAGTATTGGCTGTTTCAATTACGTCTCCTGTTGGAAGCCATCCTGTACCTATTATTTTGTTGTTCTCCATTAGTGTGGTTTTGGTCGTGGTTGAACCTGAGTCTATACCCATTGTGAGTCCTTCCTGTTTTTCACGTGCAAGTAAGCTTCTTCTTGCAACTATTGTGGATAATGCTTCCATTCGTATGAATAATTCATCTGCTTTGGTTCTTTCTGTGAATGAATAGGTTACAACAGGTAATCTTGTGTTATTCTGTATGAAACGTCTAAGCTCATTTCTAACAAGTGCTCCTTCGGCACATCTGAAGCATGTTGCTATGAAAACTGCATCTGCTTTGGTTTTTCCTTCAACTATGGACATGGCCCTTGCTATCATTAATCTTATTCCGGAGCTTGCAGCATTGAATCCAAATTTTTGGTAAGCTTCATCTATGTAGTCCAGATCAGCTTCTGGAATGATAATTTCAGCACCAAATGTTGCAGCTGCCTTTTCTATTTCTTTTTGGACACCACTGTAATCTGTTCCACAGGATATCTGAGCTATTTTAACCATTTTTTTCCTCCAGCCCATCTAAAAATGTGTTGATCTTGTTTACAACTTCTATGGTTTCATCTCTGGTTGTGGGATACTTGAGTTCCAGTAATGGGATTCCCCTTTTTCTGAGGTTGAACATTGTAAGTTCGTTGGTTCTGGCACATCCTATACAGCCAAATCCAAAAGGCGCATCTTCCATTATTATTGCTGCATCTGCTTCTTCAATTATTGGACCAAATATTGCCATTCTACCCCTGACACCTGATGGAACCTCAATTGCAGCATATTTAAGGCCTTTTATAGGATCTTCTTCGGTTATGTTGAGTGGTGGTGAATCTATCTCCACATCTGTAACTCTCTTCCTTATCTCCTTCTGTATTACCAGGGGCTCGTGTCCCCTCCTCTCAACAAGGTCTGCTAATATTAATGAATTTGGTGGGAATACTGCTACCTTCAATTAGAAGTCCCTCCTTGAACTTTCAGATTTTAATTCTGGTCTTTTCGTTATATGCATTATATCACTGTAAATTCCTTTTGTTGTATCAACAACCCCTATTGCACATATAACTTTGCCATTTTCTGTTAATGGGACAACTAAAACTGGTGTACCTTTATATGGACCCTCCTCGGGGGTTGTCTTGCATTTTTTTCCTTCTTCTAATACTTTTTCAAGGATGGGGCCTGTGTAATCATAGTCTAAAACTTCACCTTCTTCTATTCTTACGCCAGTGGAATTTTTTGTGCGCATCGTTATTGGAAGCTTATTTACAAGTTCATGGATTGCAAGTGCTATTGGTTCTATTTCCTTTCCAGTTGATGAGTGATTTATATTCATTCTTCGCTCTCCTTGTCACACTTCTTACAGATTTCTTTAAAAAGATCAATAGGCACTTTTTTCGGCTTCTCCACACTGACCTTTTTGGGATTTTGAAGTGCCTCACTCACAAAGTCCAGTAATTCGAATTCTTTCTCAAGTTGGTGGTATCCTTCCCTTGCAGCTCCTCTTTTTGCCCTGCATCTTCGTGGGTCTCCTGGTGGGAATCCTCTGTCTTTGGTGAATATGTTGCAGTAATCAAGTTTTCTTATTTTTTCTATTGCTTCTTTTACAACTTCTTCTTCACCGTTGACTATGGCCCCGTAACATGTTGATTTTATTGTTAGGGGCAACTCCATCATGTGAAGTTTTCCAATAAGTTCTGTCTGGCTTATGCTTGCAGAAGGTCCTAAAATGATCATACGGGTAACTTTTGAATCTTCACCTTTAAAACTTTCAGATTCTTTTCTAGAAGTTTCAGATATTCTAGGGTTTTTTGAAATATCAGGTCCCTTAAGATTTTTTTGTTGTGACATAAACAGTCTCCCCTTCCTTAAATTTTTTAAGATTTGCAGCTCCACCTATAAATTTCCCTAAAATGTTGGTTCCTTTAAATGGTTCTCCTGTAGGTCCGAATTCATTGTTATCTTCAAACCTTACACCAAGCATTCCAATGTTCCTCTTTGACATGTTGGTCAAACCGATTTCCCCTGCCTTTACGGAAGTTTCAGGAGTGTTTTCAGGTATAAGTCCTTTGGACTGCTTTGAATCTCCTTCAAACATTAACACATTCATTCCCGGGAATGCAAAGTGAATTTTCAGTGCCCCCACAGGTGAATCAAGGAGTCCTGTTATCTTTTTAAAGTACCACGATGATCTTGGAGCATTAGCTTCATCTAAATAAATGTGGAAAAGCTCATCTTCTTTGATACCAAATGTTTTAACCTTTTTTTGGCCGATTATGTCCATTGTGTACAATGGATCCTGAGTTACAACGATGGCATCATCATCAGTAAGCCCATCCCGCACTTGTTCAACACCCTGAGATGATAAAAATTCTTCCGCATCTTTTTGTGTCATTGAAAGAGTCATTATTCTCTTTGGATCTGTTCTTACAGTTATGTAATCGTCAGCTCTTGCCATATCCAAAAGCTGCATTCCACTATGAACTTTTCCTACAACTGTATGGGATGGCGTGGATACCCTGTCCTCTCTGTAGACATAAACGCGCCCAACACCTTTACCTCGGTTTCTAAGGGTTACTGTTCCCCTTCTTCTTTGATCTATATGTTCGGATTCCCTTTCAAGTCCCTGTAAATCATAAAATCCTACGAATGAATTTGACTCATAATCAACCTTCATTTTTCCATTTTCGGACAGTGCAAAGAAATGCTCAACAGATTGTGGAGATTTATCCGTGGGTTTTACTAAAAAGTAGGTAAATATCTCGTTTCCATCTGAAATTGGAGTATCAAGGTTGGTTATTGCAGCACTCTTTACAGTGCTCTCCCTTTCAATTACAGGTTTAACACTGTTTATCACATCATCATCAGTAAGGTCCATTATGGTCTTTTTACCACCAACAACCCTTGCAAAAACTCCTCTGTTTTCTTCAGGTGCTCCGTAAACTGCATCGTGCTTTGCCTTGCTGAATATGATATGGGTTGCATCAGCAGTGAACCCTGAAAGACTTAAAATAACATCCCATCTTTCATATTGATGTTCTTCTCTTGTGGGTGTGAGATCTGTTTTTATTGGGCCAACTGCAACCTCATTCGAGGTTGTCCATCTTATACGAATGTTTTCAAATTCCTTGTAATGGGCTTTCCACGTCTTTACCAGATTTTCAGGGCCTTCAGGTAAAATTTCTATTATTATGCTTCCTTTACCTGTTTTCATGCTGTACTTGTTTGCGTGCCTTTCAACTTCTTCTTTACCTTTTATGAGTCCCAGTACACAGCCTTCCCTGTAGGGTGCGTCTGAAGCTTTTATTGCATCCTGTATCATGGAACCCTCAGGAAGTTCTAGTTCATTCCCATTGACCTTTACAAGCATAAAATCCCCTCTTAAGACCTATTTTCGGACTTTTTTTCCTTAATACCCATTATTTTATCAACATTAAAATCAAAAACAACCTCTTTTTGATCATCACAGGTTAAATAAAGCTTTTTATCTTCAATTATTTCTCCTGCAACATTTGATGTGATATTTACAGATTCAAGTAATTTTATACACTCATTAACATTTTCTTCCTTTACAGTTAACACAAATCCAGATCCCGGATAAAGTTTGAGCCATTCTTCCCATTCAACTGTTTCATTTCTGGGAATCCTGTTAATCTCAAGGGTTGCACCTGCCCCTGATGCTTCAAGGAGCATTCCGACCGTTCCGACCGTTCCAGGATTGCTTATATCCTTCCCTGCAGTTACAAGATGTTTTCTTGCCAGTTCATTCATGACCATTATCTGGGCTTGAACCAACTGGGGAGTTTTTGACGTGGTGGTATCCCAATTTAATGGAAATTTGGGGTGTTTTTGACCGTCGAGATCTATGGCAACAATTAATTTATCCCCAATCTCTGCTCCACAGCTGGTTATCACATCTTCACGACCTATAATTCCAGTTATGGAAACATCAAGGGCATTATAAGGCGTATCAGGATGAAAATGTCCACCTACCATAGGAACTCCAAATTTCTTTACACCGGCAGTTATTCCTTTCATTATCTCGTTACATATCCCCATATCCCGGGTTGAAAGAACGTTGGTCATTCCCATGGGTATACCTCCCATTGCTGCGATATCGTTGACATTCACAAGCACTGAGCAGTATCCTGCCCACCATGGGTCGGCCTCCATAAGCTTGCCCCACATTCCATCTGCTGCCATTAAAAGTAAATTACCATTTCCGATATCTATTGCGGAAGCATCATCTCCAAAACCTAAAAAAGTTCTTCCAGCAATATTATAAGTGTCATTAAGGACTGTTGTAACGTCCGTTATTAAATTTTTCCTTGTGATACCTTCAAAACTTTTTATAGAATTAACAATAGCTTTTAAATCCAATTGGCCACCCCAACTGTGTGTTAATAGTAAATTATTAATTTTAGATAATCATTCATAATATTCTTATTATTTAATAATGTGTTTGAGTGATATGTTTGTTTTTAAACTACTTATCACGTTATTGTTACATAAATAAGTCATTAAACATACGTAATTTGTTAATTCATCAACTATTCATTAATTCATCAAATCAAATTGAATGGTTCATAGATCAACTACTCTGATTTTAATATTCAGTTATTAATTTGATTTTAATGTTATTTGATCTTGATGATGTTGATTTAATTCAATTCATTATTTAAGCAGTTTCAGTTGTATTTTATAATATGGCTGCTGGCGCTGCTGCTTATAATCTGTAATATTTCCTTTTTAAAATTTTCGATATTTTCTATTTCTATGCTTTCTTTGCCATTGAAAAGTTCTAAAAAGATTTTTTCTCCTATAACATCATCCCATCCACTTTCAAGCTCAACTATAAGTGATCCATCCGTTTTAAACCCTTGTTCAACAACTTTGTCCAGATCACCGTCAGTGATGCCAATAATAGGAACGTTGAATCTGTACAGTATATCTGCTGCAACAAGAGTAGTGTCGTCCCCCACAGTCACAACCATGTCAAATCCCCTTAATTTGTATATATCATCTGCAGCATGGTTAAGATACGCAACGTTCCATTTAAAAGTGTTTTCTGATTTCGCATATTTAATTGGTTTAAGGATGCGCGGTTTAACTTTTGACCTTCGAAGCAATCCTGTCTTTACTATGGCATTTTCAAGGTCCACTTCACCAAGTTTTTCAACACCATGCTTTTTGAGATTTCCACCTGTTATACTCGTTATAACACCGTTTTCTGCAACCAGTGTTACATTAGAAGATGTTGATCTTCCAACCACAATTCCGTTTAGGAATATATTTTCATCAGGGGATACTCCCGCAATTTTTCTGCAGATTCTAATTGCATCCTGTCCAGTTTCCTGCCTGCAGTTTGTTTTATCCTTCATCTCTGCTTTTATCTCTTCAGGTGTCACGATTTTAAGGCCTAAAACCCGGGATATTTCCCCTGCAAACTTTACAACTTGATTTCCCCATGGAACCACACTTCCATCCTGTTCTCCAGGCCTTTCTATTTGTATAACATTGAGGTCAGATTTACATCTTCCCGAAACTTTATATCCAAATGCATGACCTGTTACACTGGATTTTCCATAGTCTAAAAGGAATATGACGTCAAAATCTTCATCCAAAAATTTGTCGATGGACTGGCTTGGAAGGAGTCTCTGGCTTATATCTATGGTAGCTTCAAGTTCTGCATCAATGACAGCTGTTCTGCCCATTGTGCCCCCTAACCTCGCTTTTACTGTCCCATAATCCCTAAGAATATCCAAAATTTTTACCGCATATCCTGAATCCAGCATCTGCGGCCCGTGAACAACTACACCTATCCTCATTAGTCTCCCCTACAATTACCATGTCTTTATAAGTATAATCCGTTTGTTATAATGTTTGAATCATAGTTTAATAATTTGCTAAACAACTAGCTGTGAGAAGGAATTAATTATCTTCCATTTATAAAAATAAAAGATTATACTGCTTTTATAACGATCTAAATTTATTATAAGGTTTGAATTTGAAAAGTTGAATTTTTATTTGTGATAGTTAATTATCGGTTCTTTTTTACCCTTTTTCGGATAACACGAGTGCCACATATCTCACATTCATCAAACTTATATTCAGGAGGGTATTTTTTTTTACATCCCTTGCATATCTTAACCCAACCAACTATTTCCTTTATTCCTTCGGTTAAAACACTTCTGTAAGGCATTCCAATAATTTTAAGGACATTTTGCATAGAATAATCGTCTGTCACCAAAGTGGGATTAAATCCCTTATTTTTAAGCGTAACCGCTAATGCTATGATGTTTTTATCAACATCAGAAAGCCTTAATATGTCCCCTGACTCTCTTAGAACCTTACCAAGTTTTTCAACACCCTCAGAATCAGGATCTTGTATCTCAATGTGCCCATCTTCGATGGCTGATTGAAGCATTATTTTTGATTTTAAATCCTTAATCTCAGATGTAACGTCAGATGTTGTGAAATTCATAGTTTTTTTAGAGTAGAATCCTCCTATTATTGCGGAGGCATCCAGAACGTATACTCTGTTTTGCATGTTGTTTTGCATTGATTTTGGTTATCTACCTTTTCGTATTTATATTAACCACATCAGCTTTATAGATGATTAAATGAAAAAGAAAGATTTTAGATAGCTTATTTTAATGAATTGACCATTATATATGCGCTTTATAATTTAAAAACATGCTGTGCAAAAGGTTTTTATGTTATAAAAAAGAAAAATTATGGTTGAGGGAGGGTAAAATTAGACTCCTTTTTAATTTTTCGCAAAGAAAAAACCGCCTCCGATTTGGACCTAATGCCCTCCCTTCATTTAACAACATTAAAGAAAAGTTCTTAAATATTTTTTCTTAAATTTTTAGTAGTGGGAAACAAGGACCAAACAAAAGGTTATCAAACTTTTTTTAGTATCCACTTTTATCTGTTGTCTGTATTTACTTTTATCTAATAGAACATAGTAACTCCATAATATAAATTTTTTTCGTTTTATCCCCACATATTGAAAAAAATTTAGTAAATTGATGAGAAAACTGCATTTTGTAGAAAATTAAGGTGAATATATGAAAAGTAAAAGTATGGAAACCCACAAAAAAAATGCGCCAAAATCTGTGAAAACAGCAGTTATAACCTTAAGCGACTCAAAATATAAGGATTTTCTGGAATCAAAAGACACAGATATATCTGGAAAACTCATAAAGGATGCATTGGAAACTAAACATAACGTTGCACTTTACCGTGTGATACCTGATGATTCAAAGCTATTATTAGCCAACATTGGAGACATAATAGAAAAATATGATGTTGATGTGATAATGACAACAGGAGGAACAGGAATAGGTGTTAGGGACGTAACCATCGAAACTTTAAAACCCCTATTTAATAAGGAATTAAATGGTTTCGGAGAAATATTCCGATACGAATCTTATAAAGAGCTTGGAACAGGTGCAATTATGAGTAGGGCTACTGCAGGAGTTTACAAAGACACATTAATTGTAGCAATGCCCGGTTCTCCAAATGCTGTTAGTCTGGGTTTAAAAATAATTTTGCCAGAATTAGGGCATCTTGTTAAACATATACACGAATGAAAGATGTTAAAATTAAAATTGTTGGAATAAATAAATTCCTTTTTAATTAACTTAGTATATAACTATTTTTTATACTTTTTTTTATTAGTTCAACCAACTAAAACAAATATTGAACAAATGAACATAAATTGAACAAATGAACATAAAAATCATGTTTTTACTATATTTTTAAAAATCATTGATTGAAACTAAAGGTTCGAGATCTATTCCATTCCTCTTCAGGTTTTCAAGAGCTCCTTCAGACCTGTCAACCACTACAAATGCTCTTTTAACAAGGCCCCCATTCTCTGAAACTGCTTTAATGGCATTTATAAGTGAGTTACCTGTTGTTGTTACATCTTCAACAACTACAACCACATCTTCAGTCTCCAAGTCGCCTTCTATTAACTTAGATGTACCGTAACCCTTTTTTGCTTTACGTATCATCAACATTGGAATTTCAGACTTTAAAGAAATTGCTGTTACAATTGGTATTGCTCCAAGGGCAGGACCTGCTATTTTATCTGTCCCAGTCTTATCTATTCTTTCAGATATTATCTCTGCAACTTTGGAAAGTATTTTAGGGTCTGTTACAGCCCTTTTCATGTCCACGTAGTAATCGCTCTTTTTACCTGAGGAAAGAGTAAATTTTCCGAATTTTATGACCTCATTTTCCTTTAGAAGTTCTATGAGTTCTTCTTTTTTGTTTCCCATTCTTCTCGCTCATATTGTTATTATAAAAGTATTTTACTTTTTAAGTAATATAATCAATAGTTTTAGATTAATTAAAACCAATTATTTTAGCTTTAGGTTTAATTAAAATCCAACTATTTATCTTTAGATATTAATTACAACCCATTATTACATTTAAGTCATTTATAATCAGTTGTTTATCTATCTTTAATCTGATAGTGCTATGATTAAAAGTATGATTAGATTTTTTTTGTTTTAAAGTGTGACGTGAATCGTAAGTATTTAATAGCCTCCACTGATTCGTGATGGCTGTCATGGTTCTTTTAGTTTGGTGAGATTTTTACATGGCTTGCAAACGCTCTTTTCAACATCATAGCAATTTTTGCATACGATTCTTCCACATAATGAACATGTGTACATCTTATCTGCTTTACCACATATGCTACAGATTCCCATGATCTCCAAAACAAAACACGCCCAATTTGCCCATATTTAATTTCTTAGCTCAATTTATAATTATCTAATCCTTAGTTCTTATCTAATCCATTAATCTTCTTTATTTTAATCCAGATACTAATCCAGATACTAATCCAGATTTATTAATCCAATTTAATCCATATTTTTATAATATGGAGATTTGTTATCGGGATTTATAATGAATTTTAAATTATAATCACAATTATCTTAATTTACAAGCTTAATCTGTGTTTATAAATCCCCAACTTAATTTCTATAATCCAAGTTTTCTCACATTTCAATGGATTATATCTCAAGTTCACTTTCTTCAATTCCACTTTTAAGAAGTATTTTGTCCCCGATCTTTTTCACCATTTCATACGGCACTATTGTTTCGCCTTTTGAAATTCCAAGGCCCTCAGATATTCCGCCTTTTCCAAGTATGAATGATTCTATTCTCTGGGTTTCAATGTCTATTTCAACATCTTTTACCTTTCCAATTATAATTGCAGAACTATCCAAAACTTCTTTTCCAATAACTTCTTCTATTATTCTCATGATATCACCTTTACTTGATAAGTTGCAGGTAAAATCCTAAATATGAAGCCATTTTTGCAACTCTTTAACATTATTAACTAGGTCACAATTGGTACTTATAGTTTTTATACTTTCTTCTTATCCAGATAGAACTATAATAATTAATAATGATTTAATCATGGATTTCAAGATTTTATTCATGGAGATTTTATTCATGGAATTAAAATACTAAAAGTAAACATTGTGGAAAGTTACGAATGAAATTTCCATGTTTATACAGATAATTCCTGTTTTATATAGATAATTGGAGAAAACTGAAAAATCTCCATTTCACATCAAAATAAGAATAGAATTATAATATTGAATGGATTTAAAAGAAGACAAGCAAAACAGATCATGCCTCACAAACATGACTCATCTTCATCTTCCCCACCTTTATTCCAGTTCAATATACCATAAACTACACATAAAAGCGTTGCAAGTATACAAAGGATATAACCGCCCCAAATCCAGGGATCTGCAATTCCTAAAACCACCACTTTTTCACCTCCACTCCAATTAATCTGTATCTGCACATTATTTTCACTGAAATTCTTCTATTCAACTTTATAGGACTATCAATTATAAATAACTATGAAATATTTTAAAATGTATCTAAATTAAATATGATAAAAAACATAATTTATCTTAATAGACTGTCATACTTAACGATTTGCTTATAAACCCTTAATAGGACATTATAAGCCTACTCAAATTTCAATTTAAGCTATAAAACAATCACAAAACCAATTTCATAGTTGTATCTCAAATTTTACTCATTTAAAGTCTAATAAAATCCTTTTAAAAACCAGTTTAAGAGGTGAATTAACTGATCACGAGTTTCAAACAGGTATTTGAAAAAATAAAATCACACCCTAAAAAGCAGATCTCTGTGGCTGCTGCACAGGATCCAACCGTTCTTGAAGCTGTTACAAAAGCCAAAGAACTGGACATAGCAGATTACATCCTTGTTGGGGATAAAAAAGAAATAATTAAAACTGCAGAAAGTAATGGATTGAAACTTGAAGAAAACAAGATATACAACGAACCAAACGACTTGAACGCCATAAAAAAGGCTGTTAAACTTGTAAGTGAGAACAGGGCAGATATTCTCATGAAGGGTATGGTGCACACAGATGATTTCCTCCGAGGAGTGCTGGACAAAAAAGCAGGTTTGCGCAGCGGGAAACTGATGAGCCACGTTAATGTGCTTGAAAGCTCAGCACTGAATCGTATGTTATTTGTAACCGATGGGGCAATGAACATAGCCCCAGATATCGATGCCAAATGCAGTATAATCCTCAACGCCATTTACCTTGCAAACATATTCAGCATAAACGATCCAAAAGTTGCAGTTACAACAGCAGTAGAGCTTGCAAACCCCAAAATGCCATCAACCCTCGATGCTGCAGTTTTAGCCAAAATGAGTCAGCGCGGACAGTTCAGCGGCAAAATAATAGACGGCCCATTTGCACTTGACAACGCCATTAACCCTTGGGCAGCTGCACATAAGGGTATAAAAGGACCCGTGGCAGGCCAGGCAGATATAATCGTTGTACCTTCAATTGAAGCTGGAAGTATGTTAGCCAAGGCACATGTCTATTTAACAAACGGAAGTTTAGCTGGTGTTTTAGTTGGGGCTCGGGCACCTGTGGTTTTAACCTCCCGCGCTGATACCGCCCAATCAAAGTTAAATTCAATTGCAACTGCCATACTGATGGCAGATATGCATCGTGCACTGACCACCAAATTTGGGAAGGTACACTACTAATTGATTGAAACTTAGGATTAGAAATCAAGGATCTGTTTAAATGTATATTACTTAACGATTACGACTACTATCTGCTGATCAAAACCTTTCTTTTTAAATATTAATTTAAACCCCTCTTTTTAAACATTAAATCTTTAATTCATATTCTTTTCATGGATAATCTATTTTAGTGTTATAGATGAAAAAATGAAGTTGAAAAATTGCAAAACAAAAGTAACAATTAATTCAAGTACATTGTAACAAAATTCCAACATAAAATTTGGTATAAAATCTAATGAAAATTTTCAAAAAAGACCTTTTTTATTCCTTTCTTAGATTCCCATATAATAATACCAAATAACAGCATACTCTTTAGAAAATTATATTACGTATATTTAAATAACCAATTATTGTATAATAAAATAGAATCAATCAAAATTTGAATTAAAGCTGAAACACGCTCTTTGAAGAATTTTGTCAAATTAAATAAGTAACAATATCCTGAAGTAACAATATCCTGCTTTATCTGGTTACAAGACTATAAAGGAAACCAAAAATGTTAATGGGACATTAAAATGCATGCTTATAAAAATACAAATAGTCTAAAACCTTTTATTATCCTGTTAAGTGGTATTTTGATTGTTTTATCTGTTTTACCCATTTATTTAGGGATTAACACTTTATCAGCAAAGGTTTTTGGAGATTTTAGCATAGTTATAATGAACCTTTTAGCCTTGGGCATATTAATATACACAGCATGGTTGTCGTTTAAAAATAACAAAGGAACTTACAAACCATGGTTGATGTTCGTTATAGGTCAATCCTTTTATGCCCTTGCTGAACTGCTTTATCTGGCATCGGATTTCTCCACAAACAATTATTCATTGATAGCTGATCCAACATTTATGATTACTTATCCCTTTTTTATCATAGGCATTTTATTATTCATTAAAAAACCTTTTAAGCTCCAAACTAAGGTTTTTTTGGATCTGATCATCACAATAGCATCAACCTTTTTCATACTCTATTTTTTATTGATAGAACCCAGAATTCAACTTAAAGGTTTATTATCAACATTTTCAGGTTTACTTTACATTTTTTTAGATATTTCACTCCTATTTGTGGTACTGACCTTACTTGTGAGCAAAAACAAGAAAATTTCTGAGTTAACTGTTCTGTTTTTATTAGCAACTGTATTCTCTCAGATTTTGGGTGATTTGGTCTTTGCTTATAACAATCTAGATCCAAACTTATTTTATCAGTGGTTAAGCACCATCATGTACATGTTAAGTCCATCATTTACAGCTTTAGCAGCAGTATCCTTTGTTAAAAATGTTAATTTAGACTTAAGTTTAACATCGTTTTCTAAAATTCTGAAACCTGAAAGAAGTTGGCAATCGTACATACCATTAGTATTAGTTCTTTTTACTTACAGTCTTCTGTTTATCTCAAAAACAGTTGACAAAGTTTTAATAGGATGTGTGGGAGTTATAATAACTTTAATAGTCATACGCGAATTGATTTCATTGGATGAGCTAAAAAAGACCCACAAAGATCTAAAGAAAAACAAAGAATTGATCGAAAAAAGTGAGCAGCAGCTTAATTTCATATCTTCCAACATGATGGACCTTATAACAGAATCAAACGAAGCATTTGTCTACAAATATGTTAATAATTCTTCCCATAGTTTTTTAGGTTATAAACCCGAGGAAATAATGGGAAACAATTTATACGATTTTGTTTATCCAGAAGATGTGGAAATCGTCCAGAGATCCGTTGAAACAGCAATAAAAAATCATTCAAGTGAAAGAGTGCAGTATCGCTGTAAAAAGTCTGCAGGAGATCATGTTTGGGTTGAAACAATAAGAAAACCTATTTTTAATAATGAAAATAAATTTAAAGGTTTTATATGCAGCACCAGAGATATCAGTGCGCAGAAAGAAAATGAAATAATTGTTCAGGATTCATTAAAAGAGAAGGAGATGCTTTTAAGAGAGATACATCACAGGGTGAAAAACAACCTTCAGATCGTGTCGAGTTTACTCAATTTACAGAGCTACCATGTAGATGAAGAAGAAGCTTTGGATGTTTTAACGGAGAGCAAGAATCGAATCAAAACCATGGCGTTAGTTCATGAAGAACTCTACAGATCACCCAACCTCACCAACATCAGTTTCAATGAGTATCTGGAAAGGTTAGTTTCCAACTTATTCTACTCTTACGGAATTAACAAACAAAATATCACACCTAAATTTCATATGGAAGAGATTAAAATCGGTATCGATACTGCCATACCATGCGGACTTATTGTTAACGAGCTTGTGACCAACAGTCTGAAATATGCATTTACAGACGATATGACCGGAAATATTGAGGTTAATTTAAAAGCAGATGGCGACATGTACGCAATGAAAGTTGCTGACAATGGTGTAGGTTTACCTGCAGATATTGAACCTGAAAATGTAGAAACTCTGGGTTTGCAGCTGGTCGCCAACCTGGTAAAACAGTTAGACGGTAACTTTGAGATCAACAGAGCTAATGGCACAGAATTCCAAATTACATTCCCTGAACAGGAATATACAAAGAGAGTTTAGATACTAATAGCTTGAGACAATTGGATCAATCTAGCTAAAAGACAATTGGATCAAAATAAAAGGACCAAAATAAAAGACCATCGGATCAGATCTCTAGTTAAAATTGTTCTATAAAATTTAAAACGTCCATAAAAGTTAAAAGTGTTTATAAATAAGTTTTTATTTCAATTAAAAAGAATATTAAACATTTAAATGAAAAAATAACATTTTATATTCCGCATTAGAACATTTGCCAAACTTCTAACTTACGTGAGACAAAGTTTCTAGTTCATTATATTAATCTAAAAAAACAAACAATTATGCATTCAGAGTTTGATCTATAATCGATGAGTTGATCTATGATTAATAGTAAAAAAGATAAGTAAAAAAAAGGGTGATTGTTTTGGTAAGGGTTTCAAAGCCAATAACATTTAGTCGAGAGCTAAAAGATTTTAAAACCGATTTAATAGTTCCAAAAGACTTTGTTAAGGATTTTCATTTTTCCAGCGAAGAACATCTAATGATAATGCTTCGTGTTGTGGGACCTGACACGACAAAGGTTATAGATTTCTTTGAAGATGGTGAAGGGGAACTTTTCGACTTAAAAACCATTGAAGATGGCATGGGAAAAGAAATATCGGATGAATTCTTACTGGTTTACATGTATATAGATGAAGGACCTCCACTTTCTGTTGATATAGATATAGAGAACCCTATTGTCAGGGTGATTCTGGACTTCCAGAGAAAAAACGTTTGATCTGGCATTCCCAGCATTGAACAGGATCTCAAAGTAGAGAAATTATAAGAGAAGCTGTTATAGTTAGATTCTTTAGTTACTTCATGGTTTCTTCATATGCATTTTCAAATACACTCTGAAGTTCATGGGCGCTTCACTTTTCTATTTTTGCCCTTTTCTATTTCTGCAGTGTTTTTAATAGGATATATAGGATAATTTTATTTGAATTTCAAAGATTATTAAATTTTATCTGCTAGGATGCAAACTAAGTCTCTGCATATCTAATTAATTGTATCACATATTTTTTTTAGCTTTAATTTAAATAGTTATGATGAAATGGAAATATTTTTATGTATAAAGCCCGGAATAGAAATATGGAGTTTAAAGATCTTATATAACCCTTAACAACATGGATCATTCCATGATTAGGACTATGAAATCTGTTGAAAACATCATAAATGGAGAAGTTCAAAAGGACAACTTTTGGAATGTTAACATTGCATAATAATCTTGAGGAATTCCTCAAAACTCCTGTTTTTACAATTAAATAGTGTTGCAGGCATAGATTCAAATTAACTTGTACAAAAAAAGGGATTAATATTTAAGGGATTGAAAAATGCACATATTAAACAGAGATATCACACTAAACAAAGCAGTGCTCAGCTCAAGATTTGATCTTAGACTGATCCTTGTTTTAATTACTTATACCATATTAGGTATTATTCTTTTTAGATACTATCAATACCAGATTAGCTCTGATGGAATAGGATACATCAGTATTGCTAAATCATATATGTCTGGAAATTTTTATGGAGCTATAAGTGATTATTGGGGGCCCCTTATATCATGGTTATTGATACCATTCCTGTTCTTATTTGGACAAACACCTGTGACTGTGTTACATTCAACCAAGATACTGTCTTTAATTATAGGGTTTTTCACAATAACGGTTTAAAACAGCTTTCTTACAGATTTAAGATGGATGAAGTCATTAGAACCGTAATCCTCTTTACAATGATCCCTGTTGTACTTTACTTCGCTTTAAGTATGACCACACCAGATCTGCTAATGGTCTGCGTTCTTGTTTATTATTTAGCAATAATATTTAATCCTAAATATCCTAATAAATTGTCTAACGGAGCATTATGTGGAATATTTGGTGCATTGGCTTATTTATCTAAAAGTTATGGATTTACATTTTTCATTGCCAGTTTCCTGATCTTAAACTTCTTCCAATACTTCATGGATTCAGATAAAATTAGAAGAAGAAAAGTACTAAAAAATCTTATTTTAGGATTTATCGTATTTTTAATGATAAGTGGAATTTGGATAGGTTTAATAAGCAGTAAAGATCAAAAATTAACATTTGGAACATCCGGTGAATATAATCACGCAATTGTTGGTCCTCAATCACAATTACACACCAATTACTCCCAGGAACTTTATAAAGTAGGTCCCGCTGCTAATCCAATTATCTCAAAACAGTGGAGTCCCTTTTCATCGTTGAACAACTTCAAATATCAATTGAGTTTGATATGGAACAATATCTTAAAAACGGGAGTCATACTCAATTCTTTCTCGTACCTGGCTCTTATAATACTTTTAGCTTATATTTTGATGTGTATTCAACCGCCTCGCAAGCTAATTTCACAAAATGAAGTACTATATCCTTTGATAACATTACTCATCTGTGCTGGCGGCTACGTAATGATCGTTGTTGAAGAACGATATATATGGCTTATTTATGTTCTTTTGATATTCATGGGCGGATATTTAATTAATCTACTCTTTAAAACAGATTTCTTTACAAAAGAGAAGTTTGCGAGTACAAGAAAAACAGTGCTTTTAATAATTTTTGCACTTTCATTTGTGATAATGCCTGCAAATTATCTGGTTCACCATGTTAATACTGGAGAAGATATTTACACATTAAGTAATACTTTAACGAACCAATACGGAGTTCATGGTAACGTAGTGACTAACGATAGGTCAAAAATGAGATATTTGTCATATTACATGAATGTTACCTTTTATGGTCCGGCACAAAAAAATATTAGTTCTGAAGAACTTCAAAATGAGTCACAGGAATATGGAATTGATTACTACTTTGTTTGGGACTCAAACCAGTCAACTAATTTAACAGGTTATAATGACATAATCAATGGAAAAATAAAGAATTTGAAGATATATGCTGTAAATGGATGATCTTTTTTCATATTTTTTTTATTATAAACTCATTTTAATCAGGATCAGTTAATTTTAACCGATATTAACCACAACTGAATTTCAATTTAAAGTTTTCCCACATATTTTGGTAAAAGTTTTAATTACAATGAATTCAAATTAATTTATGAATGAAAAAAGCTGGTTATTACCGGAAATTACATTTTATTGATGTATAAAAGGAATATTTTTATATTTTAATTAGAAACATATACCTTAGTTCAACTTCAAACATTCTTTTTTAAAATTCTCACGAATTAAATTCAAATGCGGAATAATACATGTAAAGGTTATTAATAATCATTTAGCGAAAAACAAGTAGATTATTAAAATATCTATTAATGGAGACGGTGCATGGTAATTCGGTCCAAATTAAAGGAATCAAAATATTACGACCAGTTAAGAAAAGTTAGAAATGATTTTAAAGACGAGTTTAACTCATTAAAATATAAGATTAGCTCTGTTAATGTTAAAATTCTAAATTCAGTTAACTTAAGAAAATATCTCAAAAAAGAGAAAGCTCTGACCGAAAGTCAAAAAAAAGAGTTATATGAGTTTATAATAAATAAAAATACGTCATTAGTTGATTTATATTCTTTTAAAGATAATTCGCCGTTAGTTTCTATTATAATATTGAATAGGAATGGTATAAAACATTTAAAAAGGTTGTTTACGGATTTTGAAGAAAATGTCCAGTATCCAGCATATGAAATTATTGTTGTTGATAACGCATCTACAGATAAATCAGTAGACTTTTTAGAAGATCTTTCGGATGAACTGCACTTAAAAATTATTAAAAATACTGAAAATGAATCCTTCTCAAAAGCAACTAATCATGCAGCGAAAATTGCAGAAGGGGCGTATTTACTTCTTTTAAACAATGACGTTGAACCAACCTACGGCTGGCTCAACCAGATGATGCAGACTGCACTGGAGTCTGATGATACTGGGGCTGTAGGGGCAAAATTGGTCTACCCAGACTGTTCTAAATCCCATCATAATAAAAGAAATTCATTTAAAATCCAGCATACCGGAGTTGCTTTTAAGGAAGAATCTGGTTTCATCAAACCGTACAACATGGATAAAGCAGAGATCTTTGGTGAAGATGAAAAGGATACATTGAGGGCAGCAGTTACTGCAGCAGCCCTGCTCGTATCTAAAGATAAATACTGGCAAGTCAACGGAATGGGCGAAAAATACATTTACGGCTATGAAGACGTGGACTTCTGCTTAAAACTCCTAAAAAAAGGATATAAAAATATTTACTGCCCAAAGGCACTTTTATTCCACTATGAATTTGGAACACAGGAAAAAAATAAGAATAAAGAAATTAAAAACAGGCGCTTAAACAATCAAAAATTGTTCCGTCAAAAATGGAACAGCTGGCTTCGCAGGAAACTTTTGATGGATAAATTAAACAACGATCTTCTGTTTTCTGAAAAACCGTTAAAAGTTGCATTTGCAGTTACAGAGACTGGAAAAGATAGTTCTGCAGGGGATTACCTCACAGCATTAACATTTGGGGAAAGCCTGAAGAAATTTGGTTGGGAAATAAGTTTTCTATCACGGAAAGGACATGGAGATTGGTACGAAGTTGAAGAAGACATTGATGTTTTAATATCCATGTTAGACGCTTATAACATCAGTAAAATAAGATCAACGAATAACTTGTTGATTAAAATTGCCTGGCCACGCAACTGGATCAACAGATGGATATCTCATCCAAATTTCAAGGGTTACAATCTTGTATTTGCACCCAGTGAAACTGCTTGCAGCTACATAGAAAATAAAACTGGAATAAAAACATTATTATTACCCCTAGCAACCAACCCAACAAGATTCAACAACAACATACCTGAAAATGAAGAGTTGAAGTGTGATTACTGTTTCACAGGCAGTTACTGGGATGATCCGCGCGAAATAATCGAAATGTTAGACCCTGAAAGCTTATCTTACACCTTTAAATTGTACGGGGAAAACTGGGATAAAATTGATAAATTCAAAAACTACAATCAAGGATTCATAAATTACAGCAAAATACCAGAAGTATACAGATCCACCAAGATAGTTGTTGATGATGCCAACAGAGTAACCAAGCGTTACGGATCAGTAAACAGCAGAGTGTACGATGCCCTGGCCAGTGGAGCCCTTGTAATAACCAACGGAGAAATTGGTGCAAATGAAACGTTTGAAGGAAAAATACCTGTTTACAGAACAAAAGAAGAACTGAACAGTTTAATTGAATACTACATGTCCCATGAAGATGAAAGACGTGCAAAAATCAAGCAATTACAGAAATTTGTACTGGAAAATCATACCTACGACCACAGGGCCGAGACTCTAAAGGATGTTTTAAAGAAACATACCCTGAAAACAAAGATCGCCATTAAAATCCCTGCACCCAACTGGGAAACAATTCAGGAATGGGGAGATTATCACATGGCTTTAGGTTTGAAAAAGGAACTCGAAAAAGAAAATTGTGATGTGATCCTGCAGGTACTACCTGAATGGAATGGTGATGGTGATGCTCGTTGTGATGCCGTTATAGTTTTAAGAGGTTTAAGTAATTACCAACCTAAAAAACAGCATTTCAACATGATGTGGAACATTTCTCACCCGGATGAAATCTGTATAAACGAATATAACCAGTACGATCATGTTTTCATAGCATCCAAAATCTGGGCTGAAAAAATAGGGAAAAAAGTTGACGTTCCTGTAGAAGTCATGCTACAATGTACAGACCCTGAGCTATTCTATCCAGACCAGGATGATGATTACAAACACGACTTGCTCTTCGTTGGAAACTCCAGAAAGGTTTACAGAAAGATAATAAAAGACCTGTTACCAACAGATAAAGATCTGGCAGTTTACGGGACAAACTGGGAAGGAATTATCTCTGAAAAGTACATCAAAGGTGAGCACATACCCAACAGAGAATTAAGAAAAGCTTATTCCTCATGTAAAATTCTGCTCAACGACCACTGGGACGACATGCGAAAGGAAGGTTTCATATCAAATAGGTTATTTGATGGATTTGCAGCAGGAGCATTTATAATATCAGACAATATCCAAGGAGCTAAAAAAGTTTTTGAAGATGCATTAGTTACCTACAATAAACCCGAAGAACTCGTCTCATTAATAGCAAAATATCTAGATAATGAAGAGGAAAGAGCCAAAGAAGTTGAAAAAGGAAAAAGTATTGTTATTAAGAATCATACTTTCCAAAAAAGAACTGAACGTATTTTAGAGATTTTAAATAAAAATTTATCATGAACAGAAAGTTTAATGAACCAATTTATTTAAATTTCTAGACACAAACCCCCATCTAAAATAATTAAAAAAATTTTATTTCAGGATTAAAAAAAGGTTAAAATCTTTAGATCTTACAGAGGGATACATTGATAACTTATCTAAACTACAAAGACCTAAAAATAATCAAAGATTTGAAAAAATTAGGTACGTGGAAGTTTAAGGCAACCGGAGAAGACCCTATCCTTGAAATAAGAAATTTGCCAGATAGTTTAATTCGGGATATATCTATCGTACTTAAAGCAGAGCATGGAGAGATCATAGAAGTTTATTGGAGTTATGAAAAAGATAAACAGTATTCTGATAAATTGTATTCTTCATCTTTACATCAAACACTGGAACCCGGTGTTAAAGGTACATACACGTTTTCAATAAATGCAGAAGAAAAGATTAAAAAACTTAGGATAGACCCAACAAATGCTTCTGGAATAATTGAAATTGAAGAAATCAAAATCAGAACATTTTATATTCCTCCACTTTTTGAAGAGAACTCAAAAAAGTATAATATATTAGATAAATTCATTTCAAACAACGCTAAAAAACTCAAAAAAGAAGAAACAGAAGTCCTTAAAACATACACAGAATTATTAAGCCAGAATAAATTACTCCAAAGCAGAGTAAAACAACTCGAAGAAGAAAAAGCAAAACTCGTCACTGTACCAAATTATAAAGGTATTAAAAAAATTGCTTTAAAAGGTAAAAATGGCTACTTATTTTTGGTGAATGACTCCAATCAAGAGATTAGACAGCACTTTGATAATTCATACAACAATAAATTTAATGCATATCTTTTTAAGAAAAGCTTAAAATTTAAAAAAACATTTTGTACAGACAATAATATTGAATATTCTTTTTTTATAACCCCAGACAAAAGTTTGGTTTGTAAGGACTTTTTACCCTTTGATGTTAAATTAACTAAACGTAATTACGATTCAATAAAAAATTTAGTGCCAGATTTTGTCAAAAATTTAGATCATACTTGCTATTTCAAGAATAACTCACATATTAATTATTCCGGCGGTAAAGAACTATCTTACTCTTATTTACATTATATCGATCCTAACTTTAAAAGGGACGATTTTAACAAGTTAATAGATGAACAGATACAAATTGGCAATGAATTGCACAACGGTGATCTTACAAGGGACAAAAATTGGTCTTATTCTGATGAAGAGAAAGAAGAATACCTTAAGGAGAAAGTAACAGCCTTTAAAAATGAATGTCTCATAGATTTAAGCGAAGATCTTCCTGAAAAATTTAAATTAGTAAAAACGAGAAAAACAGAACATTACAAAAATCCAGAGGGTTTAAAGAAGTTAAGGGTTTTGATCTTTAGAGACTCATCATTAGATTTTTTAAAAGATATATTATCAATTTATTTTAAGGACATCTTACTCTATTGGGATCACTGGTTTTTTAATAAGGAACTGGTTGAATGGTATAAACCCGATATTATTCTGGAAATAAGAACAGAACGATTTTTAGAGAATATGATTTACGAAATTAATAATCAATAACTCGTGTTCCTATAACTATTTGTATATTTCATAGTTTGTTTCATCAAATAGGGATGATTTATAGATTTGGAAATTAACTTTTGAAGTTCATTTTATCCTTACAGAATTTTTGTTAAAGAAACTTTTAATTAAAAAGACAAAAAAAATTTGAAAATAATTAAAATTATATTCAGAACACTGAAAATACCTTAAAGGTTTAATAAAATTTTTAATATTCCTAAAATTTCATGATACGAGGTTTAACTATGAACAGGTTTTGGAATAATTTGATGCGTCCCATTATTGAGCGTGTTAACGCTAATTACATTGTTGAAATTGGATCAGGCACAGGTTTAAACACCAAAAACATTTTAGAGTACTGTGTGGATCATGATGCTCATATGACAGCAATTGACCCATTTCCACAATTTGATATTGACGGATTTAAATCACAATATGGAGATAAATTTGAAATATACAGGGAATTAAGCCTGGAAAGACTATTATTTCTCAAAGATTACGATGTAATTTTAATAGATGGCGATCACAACTGGTACACAGTCTACAATGAATTAAAAACCATAGAAGAAACCTTTAAAAATAAAAAATTTCCCATCGTGTTTTTCCATGATATAACATGGCCTTATGCTAGAAGAGATTTATATTACGACCCGGAAAATATACCTGAAGCCTATAGACAACCCTACAAAAAATTAGGAATGTATCCTGGGCAGACAGATTTGAAGAAGGAAGGTGGATTAAATACTCATCTTTATAATTCTATTTATGAAAATAATCCTCGTAATGGGGTATTAACTGCTGTAGAAGATTTTTTAGATGAATCTGATTTAGAGTTTTCTTTTAAAATCATCAATGCCTTCCATGGGTTGGGAATTTTGTATCATGTAAACAATGAAACAGAAAAAATCGTGAAAAGTTGTATAAAAAAAGCGGATCTCTTAAACTCTCTTGAAGAAGAAAGGGTTAAGCTTAAAATTGCATATTCTGAATCAAAAGGTCAAAATAAATTACTTGAAACAAAATTATGGCATTCAGAAAGCCAGTTAATCCAACAAAAAGAAGCGTACATCACCGCAATGGAAGAAAATCAAAGGAACATTGAAGAACTGAATTCACAGATTGATGGTTTAAAATCACAAATTAACCATTTAAAATCTAGGTTCTATGAAATAGATTATTTACATAATGTTGGTAGACCAATCACTCAGAGGTTAATTTCAAAGTTCCCAAGCTTATACATATTCTCTAACAGGAATACCAAGGGTATAAAAAACGCTTTAATTAATATAAAGGCTTATAAATCAATTAAACAAAATAATCTATTTGATATAGGTTACTATTTAAAAAATAACAGTGATATCAGACGATCTGGCATGGATCCCCTACTTCATTACATGTACCATGGTTTTAGGGAAGGAAGAAAACCTAACTCATCCTTCGATGGGAATTATTATTTAACATATCCTGACGTTAAAAGTTCAAATTTAAACCCGCTCGTACATTATAGTTTATATGGTATAAAGGAAGGAAGAAGAACCTTTAAAAATCAGACAGATACGAATTCATCTTTAAAAGAAGAATATACTGTTAAAGATATTATCAACCAAAATTCACCAACACATAGTTTTGAAATGAGTAAGGTCAGATCAATCACCCCAAGGTTAATCTCAAAATTTCCTAGTTTATATATTATTTTTAATAAAAATAACAAGGGCATAAAGAACGCTTTAATTAATATAAAAGGTTATAAATCAATTAAACAGAATCATCTGCTTGATAATGAGTTCTATTTAAAAAATTACAGTGATGTTAAAGTATCAGGCATAGATCCTGTAATCCACTATATGTACTATGGTTTTAATGAAGGAAAAAAGCCCAACCCCACATTTGACGGGGATTACTATTTAAAGACGTACGAAGATGCTAGAAAATCAAATTTAAACCCGCTCATACATTACAGTTTATACGGAATAAATGGGGAAAGAAAAACCAAAGAAAATTGGTTTGTTTCAATAATAATGCCAACGTACAACAGGAAGGGTATAATCGAAAGAGCGATAAATTCAGTATTAAATCAAACTTTCAACAATTATGAGCTCATAATAATAGATGATGGAAGCACAGATGGTACTGAAAACTTAATTAATGTTAAATATGATGACCATCTAAAAAGTGGGAAAATAAAATATTTTAAACAAAAAAATGGAGGAGTAAGTAAAGCCCGAAATAAGGGATTAAACGAAGCACAAGGTGATATCATAGCATATTTAGATTCTGACAACTATTGGTTTGAAACTTACCTTAAAAAAATGGTTTCTGCATTATTTAATACTAATAGAAATACTGCTTATGCAGCTATAGAAGTAAATAATGCTTATGAAAATAAGAAATATGTTAGAAGAACTAAATATGATAGGAATTTACTGTTAAAAGGTAATTATATTGACCTTAATATATTTGTGCATAAAAAATTTCTGTATGATCAGTTAGGCGGGTTTAACGAATCATTGAAGCGTCTTGTTGATTGGGATTTGATTTTGAGATACACCAAGTCAAATGAGCCTTGCTTTGTAAATGAAGTCTTAGCAGAATATTTCATCAGTAATGAATTGAACAATATTTCTCTTAACGCTAGTTTAGAGGATAATCGTTCAAAAGTTCAGAAGTTGCACCAAGCTGAACTGATAGAAAAATCTATTTTAACTCATGAAGAAATCCAAAAAAACCATAATGATCCCAAAATAACGGCCTTACCCAAAATAAGAGCCTTAAATAATCATACATTAAACAATAGTGTCGAAACAACACTGAAGTCATCCTCATACAACGAAAACGAAATTCATTGTGATACCACATCTAAATTATATAATACAAATTTTGACAGAGGAAACAGTAAACGTATATTGTATGTAACACATCAAGGCAGGAACACCCCCAATATTGATAAAAGCATTATAAATCACGTTCAAAAGACTTTGGAATGCTATCTATTAACATCAACTTCAAAAGGGTTATTATTGTGGAAATACAGAAACGACAGAATTGAAAGAATTGAATCTTGGAATATTAAATGGTCTGGAAGGGAATTTTATAATAAGGAATTCAGAGACATATATTTCAATGTCTTGACGAGATTAAAGATAGACCTTGTACATATTAATCATTTATTCAAGCATACATTTGATTTGCCAGATGTAGCAACAAAATTAGGTTTGCCCGTGATTTTATCTCTTCAAGATTTTTATTTTATTTATCCTTCAGATCAGTTGCATGATAACATCAATGAGTACTGTGCTACAGATGAAAATAAGCAATGCACAGCTACATTATTAGATGATATGTCTCTAAAAACTTTTGTTAATGAATGGAGAGCAGAAGTTACAAATCTGTTATATCATTGTTCATCATTTATTACCAGCAATGAAGTAATAAAAGAGATTTATATTTCCATATATCCTCAATTAGCACAAAAACCATTTAAGATTATAGAAGAGAATTATGCCCAGATCTCACCCGAAACTAAGGCTTCTGAAATTCTTAAATCAACTATACCTGAATCATCAGACCAAATTACAGAAAATGGTGGGTGGATTTCAGATCATAATTCTACATCAAAACCATACAATGAAATCGTAAGAATAGCGAATTCACCAGAGGAATATAAACATTTAAAGAAGTGTATTAACAGTATAAGTTCCAAAAATGCGAAAGAAATAGCTTATGAATATGAATTTACATACTGGCAGAATCTACTCATAAATGAACGTTCTAATATCAATAAAATTTATAGGGTTGCTATCTTTGTTCGTGGCAAAAATGGAAACTTTTCCCCAACAGCCAGTATTCGACTATTATTAGCATTCTATCATCATAAACTATATGGAAAAGTAGTACCGTATGTTATAGATGAAAACGATTTAAATAATCTAAACAAAGATTCCTTTTTGAATAAAAGGATGTACGACTGTATCATAGTGCAACGGGACATTTTAAATGAATCTTTTGCTAAGTTTTTAGTTCAAAGATGTGGAGAATACAATATTAAATTGATCTATGAAATAGACGATGATCTGTTGGATATTGATAAAACACACCCTGAATATGAAAAGTATTTATACAATAGCAAAGTCATCAGATATCTTATTGAAAATGCAGATCTAGTAACTGTAAGTACAAATCATTTAAAAGAGAAATTTGAGAGTATAACTAATGTGAAACTAATACCTAATGCTTTAGATGAAAGTTTATGGTTTACTGGGACAACCAAATCAGCCGCAAAGGATAATACATTGAAAATTGGGTATATTGGATCATTTACGCATGATAAAGATTTAAATATTATCAAAGAAGCCATTAAAAATTTAAAAGAAAAGTTTATTGAAAAGAACTTAAACCTGACTTTTGATATTATTGGTGGAATGAGTGAAAAACCTGAAGAAATTTGGTTTAATCAAATAGAGATTCCATCAAATAAGAGAAGTTACCCCGAGTTTGTTAAATGGCTTAAAGAAACTGTAAATTGGGACATTGCAGTTGCTCCACTAGCAGATACCAATATAAACTGGAGTAAAAGCGAAATAAAGTACTTGGAATATACTGCATTGGGTTTGGCCGCTGTATACAGTGACATAGGACCATATCATGAAACAATAAAAAATGAGTATAATGGTTTATTAGTGAAAAGCAACGATACAAATGAATGGGAAAAACAAATTAATAAGTTAATTACCAATGTCCAATTACGTAACAATATTAAAGTTAATGCTCAAAAAAGTATAATGGACAAATACTTGATGAAATATCGGACGGAAATATGGTATAATATTATTAAAGAGCTGGTGGATGGAAAAAAATAATATTTCACCAATATTTACTCAAATAGACCAAATACAAGTTAACTGGTTTAGATGTTTTTTTTATTCCAAACTGGATAAAAAACCGTAAACTATGAGTTATGTATTTAATTAACCCGGAATCAGTTGGCTAGAAAAGTTAAGATGATAACATGAAACTCACAATAATAGGAACAGGTTACGTAGGATTAGTAACTGGCACATGTTTTTCAGAAATGGGAAATAAGGTGTACTGCGTTGATATCGATGATGGTAAAATTGAAAATCTGAAAAAGGGTATCATCCCTATATACGAACCGGGTTTAGAATATTTAGTGGTAAATAACAGTAAAAACGGTGACTTGTTTTTCACCGAGAACTTAAAAGAAGGTTTGGATAACTCGGATATTTGTTTTATAGCTGTAGGCACACCTATGGGTGAAGATGGGTGTGCTAATTTAGAATATGTATTAGAAGCTGCTAAAGAGATAGGTAATTTAATGTCTCATGATATGATAGTCGTGGATAAATCAACTGTCCCTGTTGGAACTGCAGATAAGGTAAAAAAAACAATAAATGAAGAGTTAGATAAAAGGGGCGTTAAGTACAATGTTCATGTGGTCTCCAATCCTGAATTTTTAAAGGAAGGAGCCGCTGTGGAGAACTTTATGAGGCCAGATAGGGTATTAATAGGTTCTGATGAGGATGACGTCATTGAAACCATGAAAGAGTTGTACGCCCCATTCATAAGGAACCATGAACGATTCATAGTTATGGATGTACGCAGTGCAGAAATGACTAAATATGCAGCCAACGCCATGCTCGCCACCCGTATCTCTTTTATGAATGAAATGGCCAATATCTGTGAAAGGGTGGGTGCTGATGTAAATAACGTCAGAGCAGGCATAGGCAGTGACAGCAGGATAGGGTACAGCTTTTTATATGCTGGTTGCGGGTATGGGGGAAGCTGTTTCCCAAAGGATATCCAAGCTCTGATTAAAACATCTGATGATCATGGATACGATCCAAAGATGCTGAAAGAAGTGGAATCCGTGAATAATCGACAAAAGTTAGCTTTGGTTAATAAAATAACAGAAAGATTTGGTAATGATCTAAGAGGACGTACCTTCGCTTTATGGGGACTTTCATTTAAACCCGAAACCGATGACATGAGGGAATCAACATCACTGGTTATTGTTAATAAATTAACGGAATTGGGCGCCAGGATCAAAGCCTACGATCCAAAGGCCATGGATATTGCGAAAGAATATTATTTTAAAGATAATAAAAATGTAGAATTTTCCAGTGACAAGTACCATGCTGTAGACGATGCAGATTCAATAATACTTGTAACAGAGTGGAAAGAATTCAGAAGTCCAGACTTTGATGAGATAACAAAAAGGATCAAAAACAAAATCATTTTCGACGGCAGAAATCAGTACAACAAAGAGATAATGAAGGATATGGGCTTCGAATATCATCAAATAGGTAATGGAAGCTGATTTTTTCTTTTTTTGATTTATATATTAAAATTTACACGTAGGGATTAAAATGGTAGTTAAAGACACAATAAACCACAGATTTTTTGCTAACTTTAAAAAATATAGGTTTTTACTCGATCAGCTGGTAAAAAGGGATATAAAAATAAAATACAGAAGATCTGTACTGGGAATATTCTGGAGTTTTTTAGAGCCATTGCTATCCATGATAGTGCTTACCATAGTATTTTCAGCGTTTTTTAAACACACCATATCAAATTATCCTGTTTACTATCTAACAGGGATGTTAATATACCAATTTTTTGCAGGGGGATCTAATGCAGCCATGCGTTCCATTAAAAGCAGCGCTTCGATTCTAAAAACAATATACGTCCCCAAGTACATGTTTTCTTTATCAGCCATATTATCTAACTTCGTTACTTTCTTACTATCGCTGATAGTTCTTTTCCTGGTGATGGTGGCCACCAATGCAACGTTCACCATTTACATAATCTTTGCAATTTTACCCATTATTGCATTACTACTCTTAACAATAGGAGTAGGCCTTATTCTTGCCACTGTAAATGTGTTCTTCAGGGACATGGAACATTTGTATGGGGTTTGTTTAATGCTTTTAATGTACGCAATGCCCATATTTTATCCCCCAGAGATCGTGCCTGCAAGTTTCAGGTTCATCCAATATTATAACCCACTTTATGCTGTTATCGGCTGTTGCAGAAGTGTTTTTTTATATGGTACACTTTATAATCCTTTACAGCTGCTGTTTGCCATGGTATCCGGTGCTGCTTTCCTTATTATAGGGATTGCTATGTTTTACAAATATCAAGACAGGTTTATACTTTATGTTTAAATTTTGAAGGTGATTACATTGGGAGAAACAGTTATAAAGGCTGAAAACGTTGGAATGGAATTTAATCTAAGTCAAGAGAAGGTGGACAACCTTAAAGAGTATGTTATCAAATTTCTTAAAAGACAGCTCATGTTTCAGCCATTTTGGGCCCTTAAAAACGTTTCATTTGAAGTGGAAAAAGGGGACAGGGTAGGGTTAGTTGGATTAAATGGAGCAGGTAAAAGTACGTTGCTCAAGTTAATCTCAGGAGTTATGAAACCCACCGAAGGCAGTATAGACGTAAATGGACGCATATCCCCATTATTAGAACTTGGAGCTGGATTTGATCCAGATTACACAGGTAGGGAGAATATATTTCTTAACGGAGCACTGCTTGGTCATCCTAAGAGCTTTTTAGAGAGTAAATTTGATGAGATAGTGGAATTTTCAGAGTTAGAGGAATTTATAGATGTTCCATTGAAAAACTATTCCTCGGGTATGAGAGCCAGACTTGGTTTTTCCATAGCAACAAGCGTACATCCTGAAATATTGATATTAGATGAAGTTTTATCCGTAGGGGACGCTAAATTTAAGGAGAAAAGCCAGCAAAAGATTAAAGCACTCCTTGATGGTAAGGTAACACTCTTATTTGTATCACATTCCATAGGGGATGTTAAAAATCTGTGTAATAAGGCAGTGTGGCTACAGAAAGGTCGAGTGATTACTTATGGTCCTGTTGATGAGGTATGCGAGAAGTATGATAATTGGATTCATGAAAAAACTGTTTAACCATATGTTAAAAAGGAATTAATAAGTATTTAAAGTAACTTCTCATCAAATGGAAACAAAGAGGATTGCATTATGAAATAGTAACGACCTTAAGTAATAGAAGCTAAAAAAATTGTATAATAAAAAAAATAGAGTTTAAAATTTCATATAACCCCGCAAATTCTTAAATTATATTTTTTGACTAAAAATTGAAATTTAAGAATTAAGAAAATTTAGACAAAGGCAATTCATTATAAAGTTCTTCTCTTACATAACAAAAGCTGTAAATATTTTTTGTATGATATACTTTGCTTATTTCCTTAAACCCAACTAATTTACTGTTTAAATCAAACGTATCTAGATGTATTTCTCCCATTATCAAATCAACTTTGTCTAATACGCCTTCACGAATTAGATCATCAATAATTTTATCTTCAGCTCCTTCAGTATCGATTTTAAGTACTATTTTAGAGTTGATATTTTCATTTTGGATAATACCTGACAAAAATGAACCTGCACTTTTTACTTTAGCCTTTTTTATTTTCATTTCTTTTTTTCCACTTTTCCATTCCCCATTAATATCTGTAAACTCTATTCTTGTAGTTGTAAGGCCATCAGATCCTGGAAGACTATATATATCAACCTCACCTTCTTCATCAGAAAGACCAAAATTATAGGGATTAATCTTACGGGATATGGTAGGGTTAAGATTAAAATTTTCTAAAGCAAAATTGTATGTATCATTATCTATTTCAAATCCATAAACTGCTTTACAGGAATCAAAGTTGGCAAATTTTAAAGCAGAATAACCTCTATTCATACCAACATCAAAAACAATGAAATCTTTAAATTGGTATAATACAGGTACTGAATAACCATTACGTGCAAAAATTTCTTTAATTGTATAAAAACGGTTATTTGTTACTAATACAATTCCATCTTCAGTTTTTAGATATATCCTATTCTCAGATGGGGAATAAGATAATAGTTGTATATTATTAAAAAAACACATTTTAAAAAATTCGTCAGTGTTCCTCATTTTGAATAAATGTTCATCACCGTTGAAGAAATAATTTTTACACTCAGCATAATTTGTATTATACTCTCCCAAAAACTTATCAACTTTCTCCTGATTTTTATCATAATCATTTAAAAACTTAAAAATTTTGTCAGAATGCTCCAAAAACAAATTAAAAGATCTATTAGCTTTTTTAATGAAATTTAATGGATTTTTAAGGAATTGCATGATATCTCCTACATATTTGGCTATTAATTTACTATAATCTTTTTTAATTCTTATTAAAATAATTACATTATCTAATTAGTGTTTTCTATCATCTATTAAATTATATTGTACATTAAATAATAAAAAAAATGAATGAATACTAAATAAACGTGAAAAATCAAAAACTTGCATATATCAAATGTTTATAACGGATCGTCACGAGAGGATATATTTCAAATAAACTTAAAATATAGAGACAAAGAAACATCTCTAAAAACGGTGCATTCTATGGATTTAACTATTATTATTCCCAATTACAACGGTAAGGACTTCTTAAAAAAATGTTTTAAGTCACTGGAAAAGCAGGATGCTTCCTTTGAAGTTATCATCATCGACAATGCCTCTGAAGATGGAAGTTCCAACTACATCAAAACAAATTATCCTGAATACACCTTAATAGAAAACCAGGAAAATTTAGGTTTTGCAGCGGCTGTTAATCAGGGAATAAAAGCTTCAAGAACTGATTATGTTTTTCTTTTAAACAACGATGTGGAATTAGAAGAAAATTGTATTTTTAACCTTCTAAAATGTATTGCTAAATATGAAAACATCTTTGCAGTTAGTTCAAAGATGATTCAGTACGATGATAGGAACCTGATTGATGATGCGGGAGATGAGTACACCCTTCTGGGCTGGACCAAAAAGGTGGGCAACAATAAATCTCCAGATTTATATACCGCGAAAAGAGAAGTTTTCAGTGCCTGTGCTGGAGCAGCTATTTACAGGAGACGTGTTTTTGATGAAATAGGATACTTCGATGAAAACTTCTTTGCGTACATGGAAGACGTTGACATCAGTTACAGGGCAAGGATTCATGGCTATAAATGTTTGTACTGTCCTGAAGCTGTTGTTTACCATTTAGGTAGTGGAACCAGCGGTAGCAAATATAATAAATTCAAAACCAGATTAGCTGCCAGAAACAATGTTTATGTTCCCTACAAGAACATGCCATGGCCTCAGTTATTGTTGAATTCCATTTTTTTGTTTATAGGTTACCTTGTTAAGTACCTGTTTTTCCTAAAAAAGGGATATGGATCTGAGTATCTAGAAGGATTAAAAGAAGGATTTAACTCTTTAAATAAAATAAATAAAGTGGAATACAAAAATGAAAGATTTATCAGTTATATGAAAATAGAATGGCTTCTCATCAAGAACACTGTGAAATTTGGTTTTTTATAGACATTTAACAGATCAAGATGCTTTCAGTCTCAAACCTTTAAACATCTCAATACCTTAAAATCTCAATAAAACAATCTTCTTTAAAGAGATATGATAGTTGGATATTGAATGGAATAATAAATATTTTTGAATAAACCTTGAAATAATAGTTTGAATTAATAATAGTTATTCAAACTGTCAAAAAAAGAAAAGTGAAATAAAACTTATTTTTTTCTAAATTTAAATGCAAGCCACCTTCCATGAAATTGAAGCAATTTTTAAAAGCTATCAAATTATAATAAATAATTTAATGAACATCAACATTATCTGATCAAATTCATTCTTACGAAGAAGAGGTATGCATCAAGGAGAAACACAATGGATTTATCTATCATAGTAGTAAACTACCGCACTTATGATCTGACAAAACAGACCATAAAATCTGTAGTCAGTAAAGATCACCCTTTCAGTTATGAAATATATGTGGTGGACAATGCTTCAGAAGATGGTAGTCTTGAAAGGTTGCAAAAAGACTTTTCTAAAGAATCAGCCGATGGCTTGATCAGATTCATTGCAAATACAGAAAACAAGGGCTTTGCTTATGCAAATAATAGGGCCATAACACAAACAAACTCCGAATACATATTATTACTCAATTCTGACACCGTAGTTATGGATAACTGTTTAGAGGAATGTATAAGTTTCATGGAAAACAATGAAAACACAGGTGCTTTGGGATGTAAGGTTGTTTTACCAGATAGTACTTTAGATAAAGCCTGTAGAAGAAGTTTTCCAGATGTTGATGTTTCATTTTACAGGATGATAGGATTATCACATCTTTTTCCAAAAAGTAAGCATTTTGGAAGGTACAATCTTACATACTTGAACGAAGATGAGACTTATGAAGTTGATTGTATAACAGGTGCCTTCATGCTGGTGCGATCCATCGCTATCAACGAGGTTGGACTTTTAGATGAAACATTTTTCATGTACGGAGAAGATATCGACTGGTGCTACCGTATAAAGGCAGCAGGTTGGAAAATAATTTATTATAGCTCTGCAAAAATAGTTCACTATAAAGGAGCAAGCTCTACTAAAAATACAAAACCTAACTTAATACATGAATTTTACAGGGCGATGCATATATTTTATAAAAAACATTATAAAACCCAATATCCCCGGATTATAACGGCAATTGTTTATGCTGGAATATGGAACATGTACGGTTTAAAGTTATTTTTAAATTTATTCAAGAAGTAATTTAATCTAATAAATATTTAAGTGGATAAATAAAAAATATTTAATTGGGTTTAAACTATAAAATCTGTCTTTAATTAGTTTAAATTATAAAGCCAATCTTATGGGTTTAAACTATAAATTCGTTAAATGGGTTTAACCTAGTGATAATGGTTAATGATAGATAACAATCTTTAAAATGGTTACAATATGATTAGAGAGAATCAACGATTTTTAAATATGATATTTGTCTGTATAGATATGGCCATACTCGCTTTTTCACTGATTTTTGCCTGGTATATCCGTTTTGAAACAAGTTTGTTACCTTTCAAGAATAATTGGGGATTAAACTATTACTTGATGTTCCTCTTATTCATTTTACCAATTTATATATTTCTTTACTATTCTTCAGGTTTATATCGTCCCCACAGAACCAAAAGCATTGCTTCTGAATCAATAACGATTGTTAAGATAAATGTTATAGGATTGTTGCTGCTTATAACATTACTGTACGTAACCCATCTTGTCAACTTCTCAAGGTACCTGCTTGCCATGTTTGCCATTTCCAGCACCACCTTTACTATAGTAGAAAGGATTATTCTCAGAAAATCCCTGAGATTTATACGTAGCAAAGGATTTAATATCAAACATATTTTAGTAATAGGGGCAGGGGACCTTGGTAAAAAATTTGCTTGTAAAATTAAGCAAAACGAGTACATAGGATATAATATAATTGGGTATCTAGACGATAACATTGAAAATGGCCATAAGGTTTTGGATTCAAAAGTCATAGGAAATATCAATGATTTAGTTCATGTGATTTTAACAAACCGAATTGACAAAGCGGTTATAACAATATCTCCAATACATTACAAGGTTATAGAAGATATCGTGGACACACTTGAAAAATACGGTGTGGAAGCGGAAATTGTACCTGATTATTACAGGTACTTCCCTGCAAACCCATATATTGACTTAATAGATGATATGCCTATTATAAAATTGAGATACGTGCCCCTTGACAAATCCTTTAACCATTTTATAAAGAGAATTCTGGATATTGTACTCGCCATTGCAATCATCATCATCACGTCCCCTATTCTTGTTTTAACGGCTTTAATGGTGAAAATAAGTTCTCCAGGACCTGTTATTTTTAAACAAGAGAGAGTAGGACTTCATAGAAAAGAATTTAATATATACAAATTCCGCAGTATGAAAGTTCAAGATGAAAAATATGAGAAATATCAGTGGACGAGTGAAGATGATCATCGTAAGACCAAATTCGGTTCATTTATCCGGAAAAGTAATATTGATGAACTACCACAACTTTTTAACATATTAAAAGGGGATATGAGTTTAATAGGTCCTAGACCAGAACGTCCCCATTTTGTAGACAAATTTAGGGATGAAATTCCAAAGTACATGATCAAACATTACGTACGTCCTGGAATGACTGGCTTAGCTCAAGTTAATGGTTTTAGAGGAAATACTTCCATTAAAAAAAGAATAGAATATGATATTTACTATGTGGAAAATTGGAACCTCAAGATGGATATAAAAATATTTTTCATGACATTTATCCATGCTTTTAGAAATGCGTATTGAGGATGGTTACCCTAATTTAAGATAAAAGTACCCAATTTAATAAAATATTTATAAAAAACAGCTCTTTTATCAGAGCTTTTACCTCATTCAAGGACTTTTTTAAGTTCCTGCAGATTCTTTTCAATGAAAGGCTCTGCTTTAGGATCTGCAAGTATTTTCAGCTGTTTTTGATGTGTTTCCTCATACGCCCTACTTAATATTTCCTGAAGTTCAGGGATAGGCATTTCCAGAACCTTTTCTATTTTTGCAGTATTTGAATCCGATAGTTGACTTCTATAATTGTTTATTTGGCTTTCAAAACGTTTCACTACATTTGAATTTCGAGATATCACCATCTTCAGCATGAGCGGTGGAACCTTCGTAAACAGATCCATCATACCAACAACATCTTTTTCAGTTATTTTTACTTCTTCTCGTGACTCCATTTCCTAACTCTCCTTTAAAATAAAAATGATTAACGAAATATCTATACCGAAACAGCTTTTACATGTTTATTTCAAATGCAATTAAAAAAATGCAAACCCCCACTTAATAAACTCCTAAAAGGAGATATGAAACTTATTTTTATGCAAATTAACTTTTTTTAAGTTATATTTTATTAAATCAACTATTTTAGTTTATATTTTATATTATTCTTTTCTATTAACTTTTAAACGTGTTTAAAATGTTTTTTTCCAAACTCAATCACATTCAAAATTGTAAAACTTATCAAATTTACCAAATCGAATGAGAAAATCAATTATTATCTCAACTGTATCATATTTTCTTTTATCCACTGGGCGATGGTGTAAATCACAGCTTCATCCATATGTCCTTCAATTCCATATTCTTGAGGTGTTGATTTCCCATCTCCAACAATAAATAAGTGGTTTAAATTAGGGAAAAGCTTGAGTTGTGCGTTTGATCTGGAATTAAGGGCTGTTTTCCAGCCTTTAAAGTCCTTTTCCGGTAAAACTTGGTAATCACGTCCACCTTGAAGGATCAAAACTGGTATGTTCAATTTTTTAACAGTTTCTGTAGGGCTGTAACCTCGTAAATCCAACCAGTAATCCGCTGAAATCTCCAAAGGTAACTCTTTAGCTGGAACAGCATTTGACAACCCAGGATCCTTCACAAGAGCTATTTTTGCTTTTAAAGCTTCAAGTTCTGTTTTCTGCTCATCTGTCATGGGCCCTGCCAAACTGTTAAGGTAAGTAAATTGATCCAGAATAATGTCCTCAAGTGGGCGAGTGATCCCGGCCATGATGATAAGTCCCGCCAGTTTGGAATTTTGCTTGGCAATGCAGGGAGCAAGGGTGGCACCTAAGCTGTGACCCAGTAAAAAAACCTGTTTTGGGTCTATCTGTGGTGTTTGACACATCAACTGAATTGCCAAGAGTGCATCGTCAGTGACCTCTTCTTTTACAGTCATCTGGGCTATCAACTCTGGAGTAAACATTTGGGCGTGTTTGAAGGTACGTTTTTCATATCTCAAAACAGCAATGCCCTGTGAAGCTAAACCCCACGCAAGATCGCGAAATATTCTGTTAGGGCCTATTGTTTCATCTCGATCACTGGGACCGGAACCCTGCACCAGCACCACACCCGGAAAAGGGCCTTGGTCCAGGGGCAGTGTCAAAGTACCGGGTAATGCCCATTGACCTTCACCCACAGTCACATCAACCTCATGAAATACAGAAGTATCCACATAATCTGGAGCATGGTACTTGGTTTCTGCAGGCATTAAGTTCAACCCGCTTATCTGTCCTTGGATGTTGAAGATGATCTGCACATCAAGGGCAGCCCTTTCAAACTGGCATCTGATAAACACAACCCTGTAACTTTCCATCTCAGCAGTGCGCACCACGGTTAATCGCAACAAATTGCCGGCAGGTCCTATGAAACGTTGCCAGAACTCTTGAAATTTAACTTCAGGAAACACAACTTTCATCTGGTCATCAAATCGACTGCTGGCTGCAGCAAAATCAGCCTGTAAAAACTGGTCCACGAAATTCTGAGCCAGTACCTTTAGATCCTCAAGAGATAAAGGATTCATTTAATGCTCACCATCCTAATCAAACCCTGATCTGGATTCATGAGAAGCAAATGGTTTGATTATCTTTTTATTATAGGTTTAATGTTTTTTATTATCTTATTTTATTCTTATTATTTTTATTTAAATTTATGAGTTTACATTAAATGAGTTTACATTAAAAATTCTTCATTTAAACCATCAAAAAAATTAGATAATTGGAAGTTCAAATAATTAATTAACTAAAAAAAAGGGAGTGTTACAATATGCCAGATTTAGGACCTTTAGGAAGGGGAGGAGCTAGAAGAAGAACAAGAAGGAGAATGGAGAGAATATCAGCAGCTGAAGAAGGTGGTAATGAACCAGAATCAGAAGAAGCTGAAAGCTTGGATAAATTAGAAAAGTTAGCCAAACTTCTAAAGGATAAAGGAGTTATCAGTGAAGAAGAATTTAACCTGATATTCAGTTGAATCATTCAAGATATTAAAATCAAAATAAATAAATAAAATTGTCTTAAAAGGGCATTTATAAGCAGTTATGAGATTTAATGTAGTTTCAACCATATAACACCTTTTAATGAAAATAATTACCTTAGCCACTGCATTAACTAAAAAAAAGTATGTGGGAAAATTAAGTTATTAGGCAATTTTAGATGATTTGATATAAATAATCCATTATAAAGATTGATTAAAAACAAAAAACGTGACTTTTTTTTCTAAACTTCTTAAATATTTTTAAACTTATTAAAAAAATAAAAAAACGAGAAATCGTTCTATCAATCCAATCCCACGGGGATAAGAAATAAGAAGATTCTCATGTCATTTAGTTGGCGCCGGCACCGCCACTTAAAGAATCTGTCGGCATTTGCATCATAAGAGGTTTAGGCAGTTCAATGCTTAGGGTCTCTTTTATGACGTCTTCCACCGTTTCTACAGGGATGAATTCCATTTCAGACTTGACATCTTCTGGAACATCATCCAGATCTTTTACATTGTCTTCAGGCAGTATAACCCGTTTTATTCCTGCACGGTGAGCAGCAAGTATCTTCTCTTTAATACCACCCACTGGAAGTACAGCACCTCTTAAGGATATTTCACCAGTCATGGCCAGTTTAGGGTCCACCGCATGTCCTGTTACCAGGGAAGCAATTGTGGTTAAAAGTGCCACACCTGCAGATGGCCCGTCTTTTGGAATGGCTCCTGAAGGCACGTGGATGTGTAAATCCTTTTTATCAAATTCAACGCTCTTCAAGTTAAATGCCATTCGTGAACGAATCAGGCTTTGGGAAATCTTGGCGGATTCTTTCATTACATCACCTAACTGACCTGTGAGCATTAATTTTCCTGTTCCTGGCATGAAAGCACCTTCAATGAAGAGTATATCCCCACCTACAGGTGTCCATGCTAAACCTGTCACAACTCCAGGGGGGTTATTTTTACCAGCCATGCTAATCTGGGTGAGTTCATGGCCCAAAATATCATATAACATATCTTCTTTAACAACATAGGGTAAATCAACTTTTCCCAGCACGATTTTTTCAGATACAACTCTTGAAACAGCAGCTAACTGCTGTTTAAGACCTCTTACTCCTGCTTCTCTTGTGTACTTTTCAATGATGGTTTTTAATGCGTCATCATCAATTTGAAGCTGAGTTTCATCCAGGCCATTATCTTCAAGTACCGATGCAATTAGGTGATCTTTTGCGATACGGAACTTCTCATGGCTGGTGTAACTACCAATTTCTATGATCTCCATACGATCTCGAAGCGGTGCTGGAATATCCCTTAACGAGTTTGCTGTGGCAATGAAGAACACATCTGACAGGTCGTAGGGAACTTCTAAGTAGTGATCTGAGAAGCTGTTGTTCTGTTCAGGGTCCAGCACTTCCAGTAGTGCACTGGATGGGTCCCCATTTACAGAGGCCATTAGTTTATCCACCTCATCCAAGATGAACACTGGATTTCTACTACCTGCACGTTTCATTCCATGGATTATCCTGCCTGGTAAAGCCCCAACATAAGTTCTTCTATGACCTCTGATTTCTGATTCATCTTTAACACCACCTAAACTGATTCTAACGTATTTACGTTCTAGAGCTTCGGCAATACTTTTACCTAAACTGGTTTTTCCAGTTCCAGGTGGTCCTACCAGAAGTAAAATGGATCCCTGTTTATTCTGCTTCAGTTTCATCACTGTAAGATGCTGGATAATACGGTCTTTGACTTTACGAAGGCCATAGTGTTGTTCATCCAGTAAATTCCTGGCGGCTTCTATATCTATGTCTTTAATTTCGCTCTTGCCCCATGGTAAGCTGGTTAGTAGGTCTAAGTAATTTCTGATGACGTTTTCCTCAGAACTGTTAGAACCTTGCCTTTCCAGCTTGTTCACTTCTTCCAGGGCAACTTCTTTTACCTCTTCCGGCATTTGAGCAGCTTCGATCAGTTTACGATAGTCTTTGTTCCCGTAGCTTCCTTCTGAATCACTTAATTCATCCTGTATGGCCTTTAACTGCTCCTTAAGCATGATTTCTCTGTGTTTTTTATTCATTTCTTCATTTAATCTTGCAGCCATTTCCATCTGGAACTTTATTATTTCTTTTTGCTCGATTAAAATGTCCAGGAATTTTAAGCTTTTTTCTCTCACTGAACGTGTTTCCAGTAAATCCTGTTTTTCTTCCACAGATAATCTCATATAAGGAAATATATAAGCAATAACTTTATTTAGACCATTTAATTGATTAACCTCTTTGAGGTAAGCTTTATCGCCTTTGAAGTCCTCATTTATTTCTGAAACAAGTTTTCTGATATTTGCGAGCATCTCATCTTGACTTTCCTGGTCTAAATCAACTATATCTGGGATGATCCTGTAAGTTGCTCTGTAATTCATATCATCAGGAATCAGTTCCTCTATTTCAACTCTTTCTACAACTTCCACCTTTAGCTGATAGAAATCTTTCATTTTTTTGACGTTCTCAATTTTAATTAAGGTTCCTATACTGTAGAAATCGGATTCTACATAAAAACCTTCAACCTTTCCTTCTTTAACTGCTAGTGCAATACCGTGGAAATCATCATTTTCAACACGTTTGCAGAGTTCGCTTCCAAGTTCATTGTCAATTTTCAGGTTCCTGTTAGTTTCAGGTAATAAGACCGTATTTGGTATAACAATAACGGGTAATTCTTTATTAAGCTTCGTTTCTATCATATTATCCCCCAATAAATAGACATATGGCTTTACAGCCTTGTTTAACTCCTTGGGTTAATTTTAGTTATTTTTTTTGATCACACTTTGCCAGCACACAACTAAATAAAAAATCGATGTTTTTTTTGTGCTTTAACAGAGCGCTTTTATTAAATGTGTAATAAATATAATTACCTTCCTTTTCTGCGTTGAGAATTTTGACTGTTTTCAGTACTTTAAGATGCTGTGATGCTGCAGGTTGGGTTAGACCCATGATCTTCGCCATTTCAGTTACACTGACTTTTTCCACTTCACCCGACGCTAAAGAATAAATCAACAATAGCCTGTTAACATTGGCCAATGCCTTGAATACCTCCTCCAATTCTTCTGATAATTCAGAGTCATATGCAGAATTTATCCTCAACATGAATCATAAGTATATAACTATATGCTTATATACTTTTCGGGCTTGAATTTTTCTAAAAAGATTTCCTATTTTAGGTAGATTCTCTAGATTTTACAGATAGATTTCCTATTTTCCAGTCTTAACTAAGAAAATTGAATAACGATTTAGAAACTTTCAAATTATTTAAATTACGGTTTAAATCATTTATTTTAGAATTGATCTTTTAAAAGTGAGCAGTTAACATTACTATCCAATAAAAAGTATTACGGCGTACTTCAAGATATTAACTATTAAAGTGGAAGTGTTTCATGGATGCTTTTTTTTGAAAATAAGGTTTGAATTGTGTCATTTTGGCTAAAATAAAAACCAAGAAAACTAATCCATGATCAGACAGTTCAATAACTTCTTAAATGGCTCTAAATTAAAAAAGGAGTTCTCTGGATGCCCTTTTTTCTTAAAAAAAATCCAAACTTTTATATGGGATGATGAAGTTATGAAATAGGTGCAAAAAGGTTCTACAGATAAGGTTTTGATAAGTAGAACATGGAGGAGGTAGAATTAATAGAAAAACTACATATACCGCAATATTTGCGTTGTGTGTAATTTTCAGCGCCCTGCCCTTCGCCGGGGCTACTGAAACCCAGAATATTGAAAAAAATAATTTAAACCAAAATTTAATTCAAAATACTGTCGGAACAAACGCGGTTACCGACAAAGACTTAGCCTCAAATTTAGAAAACCTATCAGGACTACAGAAATGGTTCCAAAAGCAGGGCTATTACACAAAAGCCATCAACGGATCCTACAGTCCTTACACAGAAAAGGCTGCAAATATCTTCCCGGAAGATGCTGCAATAGCGTCTGATGAATGGACAAAAACACAGACGTATAAAGCAATGCAAAAATTGACCAACGACAACACCATAACATTTTCAAACAGCAGCGAAAGTGGCTCAACAGTTAAAGCATCAAAATCAACGGATTCAACCAGCAAAACTCCCGTAAGTAAAGCAAGTGCAAAAACAGTGACAACAACAAAATTAACAGTAACAAAAACAACAATCAGCGGCTGGTTTATGCCTACAGGCGCTTATGATTCAGGATATGCATACCAATGGTATTATGTGACATGGTTAAACTACGACCCCTCATCAGGTCGGTGGGGAGTACTTAAATGCAACCCAAAAGGTGCTGCTGGAGGAGAACTAACGTCTTCAGTGACTGGTGCCGATTTTGATGGAGTATCTGGTTATGAAAAAGCATATGATCCACGATGGCAACTCCAAAAGGCATAAAAAACATGACACAATGAATATAATGTATTGAATGCCCTTTCATCGATCATTGAACTTCAACGAGTTATCGAAAGGGATTTCTTCTCTTTTTATTACATATTTACCTGTTTCTTTTATTTGCAGTATCTGTCTCCTAAGAAATTTCTTACTGGTACTCAATTTCATGACTTCTCTCCCAGTAAAAAATATTTTATCTGTTTTTACTCTAGCACTTTTTAATAATTCTAGTTTTTATATTCTAATAATTCTAGTTTTATAATTCTTATTAAAAGAACCTTATTCTAACAAAACGAGACTTCAAAGAAAGAAGGAATGGATGTATTAATAATAGTTCAGTACATACCTAAAATCATGCTTAAATCAATGTTTAATTTAAGATTTTATACTACAAAAAAGCATTAGCTACAATAAGAATTAATATTTTCAGCTTTTCTCATTTTTTTTGTATTTTAATTTAAAATCATAATGGACATAGGATTTGAATAAACAACTTGAGTGATAATTTATGTCAATGAACATTAAAATGGACCCAAACAATGGTCCAAAAAAACCAAAGAACAAAAAACCAGGAATATTGGATAAAATAACTTTTAAAATGACTTTGGATTTTATTGTAATATCTTTAATTGTAGCAGACATTTTTCTACTTACATGGTCGGATTTTTCTAAATTGAGCGTGGAACTTACTCAGAATATAATTTATTTTGATTTAATGGTTTGTTTTGTGTTATTCTGTGAATTTATATTAAGGTTTAAAGATGCAGAAGATAAAAAGGCATTTATTAAAGACAAGCGAAATTGGCTCGATATAATTGCAATGATTCCAATAGAATTTGCTCCATTGCGAATTATAAGGCTTTTAAGAGTGATTATTTTAATAAACAAAATTCCAATACATTTTAAAGGGTTTGTTGAAGAAACTCACCTTGATTGGAGTTTTGGAGTAATACTAATAACCGTTGTTTCAGGTACAATTTTCTTTTACATTGTAGAAGTTGGGGTAAATGGGAATGTGCATAATCTGGGAGACGCTCTCTGGTACATTTTACCAACCATGGCAACAGATGGAGGAAACATAACTCCAGATACCATTTTAGGTAGAATAATCAGCATGATCGTGATGGTTATAGGTATTCTCTTCTTCGGAATGTTCACAGCATCAATAGCTTCATGGCTTACAAAAAAATCCGGAAATAAAGATGAAAAAGAGGAGATACATGAATTAAAAAACGTAGTTAAGGATCTACAATTAGAGATTAAAGAATTAAGAAACTTGGCTCCAGATCTACAAACCGACGTTAAAGAATCAAAAGATTTAGTTCAAGACTTAAAATCAGAAATTATAGAATTAAAAGGAGTAATTAGAAAGGTAAATAAATGACCAAAAATTTTATGCAATCTTAACTTTCAAAATAAGGATCTTCATGCCCACATATTACCTTAACTTCAGGATATTCATTTAAAAACTTTAAAATTTTATCAAGGCTTTTCTGGGCTTTATCCACGTTCCATGTATAATCTGAAGATGCCACTCCCATTTCCAACCCTTCTCTTATGAAACATGCATCTGTTGTGAGGAAAATTGGCCCTTCAAGTCCGTTAACAACAAATGACATGTGCCCACGAGTGTGGCCTGGTGTGGAAACAGCCCAAAGCGACCCGTCGCCCAGTAGGTCTGCGCTTGGCCCTAAAGGAGGTATCGGTTCTACGGTAGAAAAGTCAATTTCATGAAGCGTTTCTATCCCCTTCAAGTAGTTCCCATAAAGAAATGGTTTGTACTCAGGATATTTTTCACCCTTTCCAACGACGTACTGAATGTCTTTCGGCAGTTCCCGAACCCCTGCCATGTGGTCAGAGTGTAAATGGCTTAAAAAAACTCCTTTAAGTTTTAAATGTCTTTTTTGAAGTTTAAATGCAATGTTCTGATTTTTATCCTGGTGAAATTCGTCTGCAAAAAATCTTGCAAGCAGTCCCCGTACATTTCCTCTTGGATCATTGTAATAAGATGCATCGAGACCTGCGTCTATTAAATAAGCTCCAAATTTTTCATGGTGAATAATGTGGGCCATTATCGGCACGTTGAGTGTTTCATCTTTTACATTTACTGCTTTTGGGTGCTGGGGGTTGATAGTTCCAACTTTCTGGATTTCAACCTCCCCTGTCTTAAGGCTTTCAACCGTTACAGGTCGTGGATTTTGGAAGATTTCACTCCAAGTTTTCACCCTACTTTTTTTAACTGGAAATGTGGCTCTTTTCATGATTCAACCTTAAACTCATTAATATCTGTATATAACTGTTTTTTTATAATGTTTCCTAAAAAAGATTCAAACCTTTAAAAAACCTTAGACCTTAAAAATGCTTGAAATATTTAAAAAAAGATAAAAAACTGTTTAAAAAGATAGAAAAAACTGATAAAAAGATAAAAATTGTTTAAAAATTTTTAAAGGGAAGTAAATCCCCTTAAATTTTTAATTTGAACTGATTTTCTCGAAACTACTGTCCAAAACCTCATCTTCAGCTGGTTTGGTTAAAAGGCTCACAACGATTGTCACTACAAATGCAAGCGGGAGTGCAACTACGATTGGGTCAATAACAGGCCATGGCATGGTTGTTATGAGCACACTGCTACCTGTGATCAATTTACAAAGTCCAATACCTGCGGCCTCCTTCTGGTGAACAAATAAAAGCCAAAAAAGGCTCATAAATGTTCCGGTCAGAAGTCCTGCTATTGCACCTTCTTTTGTTGCGCGTTTCCAGAAGAGTGCACATACAAACATTGGCAGGAAAGCTGATGCACAAAGTCCAAAGAATATGGATGTTCCCTGGGCCACCACACTTCCAGGCAGGATGTATGCAAGTATCACAGCAATTATAACTGAGATTAAGATTCCTATACGTGTTATGGAAACTGTTTTTCCGGATTTCTTGCCTCTGAGCGTTTCATATATATCATGACCTACAGCTGTTCCCTGGACATGGAACTGGGCACTTATTGTTGACATGGCCGCTGCAAGTAAGGTGAGCATGAAAAGATATGAAAACCATTCTGGCATGGCCTTATTAATAAAGAGTGGTATTATAGAATCCACATTGCCATTTACAGCTTGTACAGCCAGTTGTCCGAAGTGTTGGAAGAAGTAGACGTTTGATAATGCACCTACAACGTATGCTGTAAAGGTCATAACGAATATAAAAACTCCTCCTATGAGGACTGCTCTGTTAAGTTCCTTGTCTGATTCAACTGTCATGAACCTTACTGCCAGCTGAGGCTGGGCCAGGGCACCTATTCCCACACCAAGTATTACACTCGATACCAGAGTCCACCACCATGCACTTCCAAGTACAGGGAAAGATGTCCATCCTGTTCCTCCTTGAGCTACCACACTCTGTGGAGTGAGGTAGGCCATGTTTGTCAGGGCTTGATGGGCTGCACTTACACCTCCAAGTGTCCAGTAAATTGTACCAAGCAAAATTAACATTCCCACGAACATTATAGTTCCCTGAAGGGCATCTGTATACATAACACCCTTTATACCGCCGAATATAACATATACTCCAATAATAGCAGCCATTATCAACAATGCAATGTCAAAATTCATTGCAAGCGTGGTTTCCATGAACCTCGCCGCACCTATAAGAACAACCGATGCATAGAGAGGCATAGCCCCAAATATTACAATTCCACTAAAATATTGGATGAATTTGCTGTCAAATCTTTTGGATAAAAACTCGGGGAAAGTTAATGCACCCATTTTCTTTCCCATTCTCCGTGTACGTTTTCCAAAAAAGACAAATGCTATGAATATGCCTATTAATATGTTTAAAAAAACAAGCCACAAGATTCCCATTCCAAATTGTCCTGCAACACCTCCAAAGCCCACAATTGCTGCCGTGCTTATAAACGTTGCTCCGTAACTCAGGGCCATGATGTAGGGGTGGGTGTTCCTGCCTGCAACCATGTAGTCCTCAGAACTGCTGGTTCGCTTCCAGGCAACGTATCCAACGTATCCTACCATGAGGAGGTATATCAATACAACTACACTTAATATCAAAATATTCATAATTTCCCTCCATTAAATGTATTATCTTAATTTTATCCTAATTTTAAGTTCTCTAATCGTTAATCATTCAAAGCAATCATAACCATCATTCAAATCCACAACTCTATCATAACTCTCATTCAAATCCACAACTTTATCATAACCATCATTTCTATCATTGCCTAAATGTTAAAAGGTTCCTGCGAGGTCCCTTTTAAATCAGAATTTTAAATAGTATAAATATGGATTCAAAAACAAGTGAATCTATAATGTTTTCTAACCTTTTATTAATTTTATCCATATATAAAACTGTTTTAATAATTTTCCTTAATTCAATAGTGTTATTAGCACACCTTGGTATCAAATATATAAAAATGGTAAGAAAATAGGATGAACAAAAATATGGTAAGTTTTATAAATCCTTCTTCCATAATTCACAGATAGCGAATCTCACAGTCATAGAAATACTTTAAATAAATGTTTTAAAGTTGAATCTTGAAATAAATGTTTTAAAATCAAATCTTGAAATAAATCTCTTAACGGGAATTTTAGAACTTATAAAGGCTAAATAAAAGCAATTTTTACTTAATTTAACAGATAAATCAAGAATAGAATAATTAAATTTGACAGGGGATAAAATGATCTGGAATGAAGAAGTAGAATGCATGTCTGAGGATAATAAAAAAGATTTACAGCTTAAACGATTACAGAGTATTGTAAAAAAAGCCTACGAAAATGTACCTTACTACAAGAAGCATTTTGATGATGCTGGAATTAAACCAGAGGACATTAAAAACTTAAAAGACATAGAAAAGGTTCCATACACCACTAAAAATGATCTCAGAGAAGCTTATCCCTTTGGAATGTTTGCAGTTCCAAGAAAAGAGATAATTGAAGTGCACACATCTTCAGGAACAACTGGAAAACCCACAGTATCAGGGTACACAAGAGGCGACCTTGAAATCTGGAGCGAATGCATGGCGCGAGGTTTGACCATGGTAGGAGTTACAGATGACGACATTATCCAAAACACACATGGATACGGATTGTTTACAGGAGGATTCGGTGTTCACTACGGTGCCCAGAAAATTGGGGCAACTGTGATTCCAATCTCAACGGGCCAATCAAAGAGACAGATGGAGATCATGCATGACTTTGGTACAACTGTTCTGATTGTAACACCATCCTACGGACTTTATCTTGCAGAGGAATTTGCAGATGACGGAATAAATATGGAAGAACTAAATTTGAAGGCTATAGGTTTTGGAGCTGAAGGTTGGACCCAGGAAATGCGTGAAAAGATAGAAGAAAAATTCAAAGCACCAGCATACAACATATATGGACTTACAGAAATAATGGGACCTGGAATAGGGCTCGAATGTCAAGAACAGAACGGATTGCACATATTTGAAGATCATTTCTATCCAGAGATCATAGACCCTCAAACACTCCAAACTCTGCCAGACGGTGAGAAAGGAGAGCTAGTCCTTACAACGCTGACCCGTGAGGGCATGCCACTTATACGTTTCCGAACAAAGGACATTACAACCCTCAGGAGAGGGACGTGCAAGTGTGGAAGGACACTTGTAAAAATGGACAGGATTACCGGACGTTCAGATGACATGCTGAAGATCAGAGGAGTTTCAATCTTCCCATCACAGATCGAGAAAGCCCTTTTAAAGATAGATGGATTGGAACCGCACTACCAGATCATAGTCACAAGACCGGGACAGCTTGATGAACTGGAAATACAGGTCGAAGCTTCACCAGAACTCTTTTCAGATGAAGTCAGAGAACTTGTAGGTATAACAAAGAAAATTGAAGATCATGTCCACAGTGAAATTGGTTTAAGGGTCAATGTAACTCTTGTAGAGCCAAGAACTCTTCCTAGAAGCGAAGGAAAAGCTATTAGAGTTATAGATAAAAGGGAATTATGATAGGGAGATTATGAGATCTTAGAGTTAGGATAAAAACTCAAAAGAGACAATTTAATTTCTTTAAATGCATTTTAGGTTACACGGTGCATTCGGTTAAAAAGTACATACAAAAAAAACAGAAAGGAGGAATAAAATGATAAAACAGCTGTCAATATTTTTGGAAAATAAAAAAGGTAGAATGTGGAAAGCACTTGACGTTCTTGAAGAGGCAGGGATCAACATAAGAGCACTCTCACTTGCAGACACATCTGATTTTGGGATTTTAAGGTTGGTTGTGCCAAAACCAGATGAAGCCAAGGAAGTACTTGAAAAAAAAGGATTCCTAGTCAAAATAGGAGAAGTTATAGCTGTTGGGATCACGGACAAACCCGGAGGACTCAATAAAATTCTCAAGATCCTCAATAGATCAGATATAAACCTTGAATATCTTTACGCATTCGTTGAACAAAATAAAAGCAGGGCAATTGTCATATTACATCCTGAAAACATTGATGCAGGACTTGAAGCACTGCAAAATAGTGATGCAGATGTTTTAACAGATGCAGAGGTTTACGGCATCTAAATTTCCTTTATCTAAATTTTCTTTAAATAATTTTTTTTAATTCTAAATTGGATAAACCCCAAATCAAAGTTCCTAAATCTTTCTCAATAATTTTAGGGTTATTAATTCATATTATAATATCATTTTAAAAAAGAAAATTAAGGTTTTATAGATAATATAAAGAGAGAATAAGAAGTTATAAAAAATTATTTAAAAGGTTATTTGGATGAACAAGCCCTAAGTCCTTCATTAAATGCTTTCATGTTGATTTCAAGACTTTTTTCAGGCAAATTATCCTTCATTGATTCCAGTACAACATTTTTATCCAGCGGAAATCCGCTGACAGCTGTTGCACCACCAATCATAACCATGTTCAAGGAAAGAATGTGCCCAGCATCCTTTGCAATTTTTTCAGCATCGAAAGCTAATACTTTTTTTGATTTGGATTCGAGTTCGTCAATAATCACCGAAACATCAGGGTATGGATCTTTACTTTCCCTTATGTTAAATGGGTATGTTGGGGAAGTGTTCATAACCACGTAAGTTTCTTCACTTATTTTAGAAATGGCCCTTAATGCTTCTAAAGGTTCAAATGCCAGTAAAAGGTCTGCTGTACCTTCTTCTATAATAGGGCTGTGGGCATCACCAATTTTAAGTTCTGTTGATACAACACCACCACGCTGGGACATTCCGTGTATTTCACTCATCAAAACGTTTAAGTTGCTCCTCATTGCAGATTCACCAATAACAATTGATGTTTTGATTATTCCCTGTCCCCCAACACCTGAAATATAAATATCGTAAGATTTCATCGTTGATCTCCTCAATTAAAGATTTATATTAACTAAATTTCATTTTGTAACTCAAGTAGGTGCAATTCTGTTATTTGAAATTTTTTAAAAACTATTTTTTCATTCCAATGGCCTTTTCAGGGCATATCTGTACACAGACGTTACAATTTTTGCAGAGCATGGTGTCTATTTGAACAGAGCCATCTTCAGCACTTGTGAGTGCAGGGCATGCCAGGTCTTTGAGACACGTTTCGCATTCATTGCATTTTTCATTGTTGACACCAAGTAGAATCTCTCTTTGTTTGGGCTGCTTATTTTTAATGAGCATGCATGGTGATCTGGATACAACAACTGCCACCCCATCATATTTTATTGCTTCCTCAATCGTTTCCTGTGATTTTTTTACTAACAATGGGTTTATCGTCCTTAAAAACTTAACACCCGTTCCTTTTACAATATCTTCAATGGAAATCTCAGGAGCTTCATAACCCATTCCATCAACAGGTAAACCCGGGTTGGGCTGGCCTCCAGTCATTGCAGTGGTCCTGTTATCCAGAATAACCACCACAAACCTGTCCTTGTTGTGCACTGCATTTATGAGCGGTGGTACTCCTGCATGGAAGAATGTTGAATCACCTATAAAGCTCACTATTCTCTGATCTGTGGCTTTTGAGAACCCACAACTTGTACCTATACTTGATCCCATTGATAAAAGGTAATCTGCAGATTCATAGGGCGATCCAACCCCCAGGGTGTAGCAGCCAATATCACTGGGATGAATTACATTTTCCAGTCCTAAATTCTCTGCTGCCCTTTTAACTGAATAGTATGCTGCTCTGTGGGGACATCCAGGACATAGGGTTGGTGGACGTACAGGAATTGGTATTTTCGTTGATGAAGCTTTTTTTACCTTTAAATTTGTGTTAAGTACATTACTGAGACCTTTAAGAATTATGTCTGGACTGTACTCGTAGATCATCGGAAACGTACCGTCCAATTTACCGTAAACCTTCTTTTTAAGTCCATTTTTTCCTATTACGGCAAGTACTTCTTTTTCCATTACGGGATCAACTTCTTCTACCACAACGACGCTTTCAAGGTTCTCAATGAATTTCAGTACCAATTCTTCTGGAAATGGGTAGGACAAAGTAATTTTCAGGACGTTCACGTCGAGATCCTTTTCTTCCACAGCATCCATTACGTAGTTGAAGGCGCTTCCACTGGTTATAACACCAATTTTACCACCCTTATCAAATATTTTATTCATGGGGGAGTTGTTGACAACATCCCCTATTTTTTCCATTTTCTGAACCAGTACTTTGTGCATTTCCCTTGCAGCTTCAGGCACCGGTACGAAACGTTTTTGATCCCTTTTGAAGAAGCCCTGCTTCTTAGTTTCATTTTTAGAACTCTTTTCCAGTGGCCCTAATTCCACTATTCCCCTCATGTGGGATACCCTTGTTGTGGTTCGCATGAGAACTGGGAGCTGAAATTCCTCGGATAATTCGAAACCGTACTTCATAAGGTCTTTTAGCTCCTGAGGGCTTGAGGGTTCTATCATAGGCATATTTGCAAGGCGTGCATAGTGTCTGTTGTCCTGTTCATTTTGGGAAGAAAATATTGATGGGTCATCTGCTGATAAAATTATCATACCCGCGTTTACACCAGTGTAAGCAACACTCATGAAAGAATCAGCTGCCACGTTCACTCCAACATGTTTCATGAATGTAAAAGACCTCAAACCTGACACTGCTGCAGCTGCAGCAACTTCAATGGCCACTTTCTCGTTTGTTGAGAATTCAAAGTAGATACCAGCATCATCTGCTATTTTAGATAACACATCACCAATTTCTGAGGATGGTGTTCCAGGGTAGGTTGCTGCAACTCCGATTCCTGCCTCAAGGGCTCCTCGTACAGTTGCTTCGTTACCCAGCATGAAGAGTTTTTCATTTTCCTCTGCGGTCAAAACTTTTTTTATATTCATAAATATCTCCTGTAAAACATTGATACATCCAATTGATTAGTTCTATCCAATTTAGTCATCTTATCTCATAAATTACTTTGTAATTTGCAAATCATTTTCTAAACATTCTGAAATAATGTATTGAAACTAATTATCCTAAAAATCCTAGTTTAAATTTAGTTTTTAAATAGTTTATTTTTGAAGATTTTGGAATAGAAATTATTTATTTAGAAATCTGTTGATTGATTTATCAATCGTTTGAATTAATATTTACTTTAGGAATGCTAATTAATTTCTCTACTTTAGGCCCTTTTTTTATGCCTTTTTAATAAATTAAGTATTATTCTATTTTCATGGAAAAATGCTTTAAATATTCTAATTATTTATTAATTATTCAAGCATTAATAAATAAATTTTCAAAAAAAAATTGAACCTAAATCCTCTCGGATCTAAGTTCTAAATTGGTTTACAAAAAATTGTCATGGTTTTTTGTAAGGCATAGACGTGTATATGTATTAAAAACGATGGGAATCGTTTTCAGCTTAGGAAGATTACCCTCAAATCCTGAAAAGAATAATCTTCCTGTATAATACTTTGTTTTTAGAGACTATAAACTAAAGCGTGAAATTAAGTTAATTCCATACTACAATAACAGATTATTCGTTGTATTTGTTATTTTTATAGCTTTTAACAACCTTTACAATTAAAATTTTCCAAAGTTGTAGATTTAATTTCCTCCTTACTATTTCCCATTCTTTCTCGGATCAAATCACAATATTCAGGATCTTGTTCTATCAAGATACAATCTCTACCTAAATTAGAACATGCAACTCCTGTTGTACCACTACCTGCACAATTATCCAGGACCAAATCACCGGGGTTAGTATAAGTCTTAATAATATATTCAAAGAGTTTAACAGGCTTTTGAGTAGGATGATAGGTTTTCCTATCCCTTGAAAATGTTATAACATCCAATGGGAACCGTTCACCATTACTCTTAGTTTCTGAAGATTTATAAGGTGAATAAACTGTATGTTTTCTTTGATTACCTGAACGTTTTCTATGATATGGTTTACTCATCCACATTTGCGGATTATAAGTGGGTAACTTCTTATAAAATACCAGTAAAACTTCATGAGCTCGTAATGGCATTTTATGTGAATTTAAAAATCCAACAGGACAAGTTTTCTGCCATATCCATTCATAACGGAACATTTCACGATTACTTTGAATTAAATCCGCCGTAAATGGAGGCAACGAAGATAATACAATAGCTCCATGGTCCTTTATAATTCGATTATACTCATTCCAAAGAGGTTCTAATGGAATAATATTATCCCATTTACATGCTGTTGTTCCATAAGGTAAATCACATAAAATTAGATCTACACTTTTATCTTTTATAGATTGCATAATTTCAAGGCAATCTCCTTCATATAAATTATACATAGTTCTCTACACCCCTCTCTCACTAAATTTTTATTAAGAATGCTTACATAAAGCATCCCCTGTGGTTGTAGAAAACCCATCCCCCCATATAAGTATCTTAACTCCACTTTATGGGGGGTTATATTTAATAAAATTCTAAAAAAATAACCTTCTTATCTCTTGAGAAGGCCACATTTAAGCTAATTCCATACTGTAGTAATAGATTTCTCTTCCATCCGTTGCATTGTCAAGGATCGTAGATAAACAGGTTATATTTTCACCTTTTGTTGGATCATTTATCAAGTAATGATCATCACCACTGAGTCCTTTAATCAATACATAATGCCCATAATCTCCTTTGTATCCCAGACATGTTGCATTCTTTGTCTGTATATGTGCTATCACAGGTTTACATTGATTCAATGCTGCCTTAACTCCTGCAATATTCCTACTTATTTTTGTTAGTTTGAAACCTAATTTTGCAGCACCTGCGATCAAGTTCTCAGGTGTGGTCCCTGAACTGGTTGTGTTACATGCTGCCTTGAACTGTGCTTCACTTTTATATTTGAATAGGCCACAACTACCCATGGATAGGCTTGTAGGTCCACATGTAGTTGAACTGTCTTGGTAGTTTTGAGGTATTGGTGATGTACCTGTACCTATCACAGTTCCATAATTCGGGAATATGTCTCCATGATTAACAGCCCATTGAAAAGCCCTTTTATAAAAATCCAGGTAGTTAGCTTTCAATACCTTCTGTTGTTTGTTGTTGCTATCTGTTAACGTTGCATAATTTGGAAAACGTTTATTTGCTTTAATAAAATTTGAAATCCCATTTGCTCCATCAAGGAGTTGTGCTTTATTTATCCTAATTGACATGATTATATCTCTCCAAAAGTTCATAAAATACAATGTGTGGGGAAATGTTCTTGAATTACCAATTGCTCCATTGATATTTATTGAGAAACAGCCCCACACTAAAAAAAAGTTAATCTAATGCTTTTAAATCAGCTTGTAATTGTTTTAAATCAAAACCATCTGGTGATTTACCATTCACAAGGAATTCTTCACTTAATACGCACCATGCCTCATCAACGTACTTATCCCAGAACTTCCAGGTCATGAACTGTTTTTTACCCCAGGTAATTACCCAAATTCCTTCTTTAGTTATCTTAACAATACGTACAACGGCTTCAAGTCTCTTTTTAGATGTTAGTTTTCCATAACCTGCATCAATTACACAATGGCCACCTTCAATACTTGCATTTTTAGTTTGAACATCCCAAGGTTCCCCTTTCTCAAACTGTTCCATAGCATAAGCAGGGACCAAAAATCCAATATTAAGTGCACTAAAAAGATACTGAGCTATCTTAATCTCCTCATGATCTGCTTGATCCAACTGTACGAAAGCACCTATCTTATGTCTTACTCCGTTCTTATCTGGTATCCCTGTATTCTTCCAGTATTTCAGGACATCACGGAGCATACAGCCGTTATCGTTTTCACCAGTCTTTGGATCATATCCGCTGATGGCACTGTAAGCTTCAAGGGCATTTGCATCTGTAAATTCTGGTGTCTTTCCACCCTGAGTAAGCCATAACATCAACATATGCAGAGGTCCTGCAATCGCACAATCCCCTATTTTATCATTAAGAAACATTCCCCAATCAGTAAAGGCTTCATAATCGTTTGTCGAATCTGGTGGTGTTGGTAAGACTGTTTTATCAATATATGCTGCTAATTTTAGATCTCTTTCATCTTTCTCAAAAGGCAATTTTCCAAGTTTTAAGTTAGTCGTATTAATCATCTCCTTTTATAAATTATATAAATAAAAATCAAAAGAAAAATAATGCTTAGATTACTTCCTACAACCAAGAAACGTAAGAATAAAATAAATAGGATAATTTCAAGGATTAAATAAAATCCTTCCAGCATTGTTTCATATAACCAACTGCTCACACGTTATCACCTCAAATCTTTTAAAAAAAGATTTATCAAAAACTGTTATTTCAAAAAAGAACATGAGTTATTTCCAAATTGGAAAATACTGAACTATTAGGAAATTCCTAACGGTTGAGTTATCTTAAAATATCGGATAACTGAAACGGACACAAATTGTATCCATTCGAGTTAGTGCAAAAAATGCACATACTGAACTTACTACAAATTGTAGTAGGTTGAACTAACCGGAAATTCCAGATTGTTGAAAAATTAACGCCCATGACAGGATTTGAACCTGTGAGATCTAACGATCACCAGGTTAGCAACCTGGCGCTGTACCACTGAGCCACATGGGCAAAATTAAATGAACATCAAGAGTATTTTAACAAGAATACTCAACACCATAAATATGAAAAGACCAATGATAAAAATTGCAAATAAGGATACACCAATGACACCAGCACCAAACAAAATATCTTTCACTCCAAAGATTTCCATTTAGATCACCTCAAAATCTTTTAAAAAAAGATTTATCAAAAAATAAAAGTCATTTAGAACTAATAAGGTTTGATGGAATTTTTGCATTGAAATTAGGGTTTAATATGCCTTCTTTCTGCTTATCAAACAATTCTTTTTCCAAAGCAAGTTTATATCCACATTCATCTGAAAAAAAGCCATAATCAAGTGTATGTGGAAGTCCATACCAAGGATGATCCCTACAAACAGCAGGTCTTCTATCATGAACGGAACATTTATTATCCTTCTGAAGAGTACATGTGAAATATTCCCTATCCTCCTTCCATTTACCCACTAAAGAAGGTTTAAGCTTTAATACTTCTCCCTTTGATAACTTTCTCCAGAATGAATATATAAATGTAAAATCGCTCTTAAACCTATCTTCACCTTTTAAACCATTTGGAAACTCTTTTTCAACTGTTTCTTCAATTTCTTTAAAAGAATTACCAATGTTAATAACTTTACAACACGTTCCACATTGCAAACAATCAGACAAGTTAATTACCTCCAAAAAAGGATTAAAAGTCATTTGTTTATAATGACATTCCTAAAAGATTTACATCCTTATATTGACTTATTCTATCAAACATGAGTTCTCCATGGCTTTTTTGAACTGGTGCAATTTCTGCACTTGTTGCATTATTTGCAACAACTGGTTTCGGAACTTCATAATAACTCAAATACACACCAGATCCACCACTTTTACAACGTCCATCAACTGCACAAAAGTCAGAATCACAATGACCGCAGGTCCATTCACCTTCAGCTGTTCCTTTTGGATTCCACTCAAGACACTCATAATGATGACAGAAAGGACAATAGTTTTCAAAGATACCTATGTGATAGGTATATGAATGTTCTCCACAACTGCAAAGAGCCGTGGCCTTTACGTATTTATCCTGAATGCCCACATTATATGCAGTTGAAGCACTTGAAACTGGAAGAATCAAGAACAGTCCTATGATTAAAAGTATTCCAAATAATTTCTTAATTTAATCACGCTCCTAATTTGGTGTTGGTTTACAATCTTAGCATTGCTGTTAGATTGATAGACACTGCCACATTGGAGTTTAACGTCTATTTCAGACGGTAAGGTGCATGTAATCACTCTCCTAATTAATGGTTAGACTGAAAAGGGTATAAACTAAAGCGAGAGATTTAAAAGAAAAATAAGAATTAAGAAAGAAGAAAAATCTTTAAGGACAATATGAACTATTTAATAATAACAACAAGTTAATGAGGACATATGATGAGGGATTATAGATCTATTCTAAAAAATAACTTTGATTTAATCTTAGTTTTGACTTTATATTCCTTATTAAGTGTTTTTTTCTTCAGTTATTATCAATACCTAATTAATGCAGATGGGATTTCATATATTGGAATCGCTCAAAAATACGTCGCTGGTGATTGGTCTAATGCCATTAATGAGTATTGGGGACCTTTATTTTCATGGTTATTAATTCCATTTTTATTATTTAATAAAACAGCACTTTATCCATTATTTTCAGCTAAGATACTATCTTTAATTATAGGTTTTTTCACTATAATTGGGGTGGAAAGGTTATCTCAAAATTTAGGTATTGAACGGATTTTTAGAGTTGCAGTATTGTTTTCCCTAGTTCCAATTGTTTTATATTTTGCAGTGGCTTCTATTACTCCTGATTTATTAGTTACTTGTTTACTTGTTTATTATTTAATTGTTATTTTTGACCCAAAATATTCCAATAAACTTTCAAATGGCATATTCTGTGGTATAATTGGGGCTGCTGCTTATTTGACTAAAACTTATGCATTGCCCTTTTTTTGTTGTTCATTCTGTTTTTTTAGTTTGATCTATTATTTTAAGAGCACTTCAACTGATAAAAAAAGGAATATACTGAAAAATTTCTTTTTAGGAATTTTCATATTTTTTGTTATAAGTGGAGTTTGGATAGGAACAATAAGTGATAAATATGGGCATTCAACTATTGGAACCTCAACTGAATATAACCACGCTTTGGTTGGCCCTACATCTCAAGGCCACCCTATGTATTATCAAGGTCTTCTAAAACCACCAAATAATAGTGCTGTCACTGTTTGGGAAGATCCTTCCAACCTTAAAATGGAACAGTGGAGTCCCTTCGAATCAATAAGCTATTTTAAGTATCAATTAAATATTATTGGTAAAAATGTGCTCTTAATAATTAATTATATTGAAAACTTTTCACTTTTTTCTATTTTAATAATTATTTTCAGTTTAGTTTTCATCTTTAAACCTTCTTCTGAGGATTCAAAGAATAAATTGACATGCTTGTTGGTAACCATAATACTTTATTGTGGAGGTTATACTTTAATTCTAGTAGAAATGAGATATATCTATTTAATATGTATCTTACTACTTTTAATGGCTTTTTATCTGCTTAATATCGCATTTAAACAGAATATCCTTAATGTAAAAATCCGAAATATACTTTTAATGCTTTTAGTAATCTCGTTTATAATCCCATCTACGATTAACTTAATTCAAACTGCAAATATGGGGGAAGGGGCTTATGATTTGAGTCAAACTTTAAAAGCAGATTATGGATTGCAGGGAAACATTGCTTCTAATGGAAAATGGGAATACAGCTTAGATACTTCTTATTATTTAAATGATAAATATTATGGAATAACAAAAAACACAACAAATGCCAATGATTTACAGAGGGAATTAGAAGATAATAACGTAAGTTACTATTTTGTTTGGGATACAAATAGTGATTTACAATTTTCAGATTATAAAAAAATAACTAATGGTAACATGGCGGGTCTAACCATATATTCAAGAATAAACCATTTAAGTAATTAACATGAATTTAATCTGAATATTGGACTATGAATAAAGACGGAGTTCCGATAACCCCTCCGTATAAATCTGTTACAGTTACATTGATGTTGTTATCTCCAGGATTAAGAATACTGCTTAATTCCATAGGGTTCTTACTCCATACACCCCCATAATCACAAGATACCTTTCCTTTTGATGTTGAAGCAGTTAAAAGATCATCAGCATAAATCCCAATAACTGGTTCAGATTGGCATGATTTGAGTATATACACCTTACTTACACCATCCCACGTAAATGTAAATGTACCTAGATTAAAAGTTTCACCTGCCGGGCTTGCAATTCTACTAAATGCATCTGTAATTTTAACACATACCTTGTTTAGAACTTTCACGGCCATTTTATCTCCATTTTGGAGTTTAACAACTGCAACTTGATCCCCGGCTTTGATTGAAGTTAAAGGACAGGCAACCTTATCTCCTGATGCAGTTGTTGCAACTAGAACTGTATCCCCTTCCTTCACACCCTTTGCATCTACGGCAACATTCCCATTGAGTATAATTTTATCCATGTTTTAGGCTCCTTTAGGGGGATCTAAGGTTTTCAACTGTACCTGTATCATTTACATAGACAAGGACACGTCCATTTGCAGCGTCTGCTTGAGCTGTACCGACCTGACATTTAACTTTATCAGCTTCAGTTTTTGCAGCTGCATATATAGTATCAAATTCATTTACAATACTTATCACGGTTTCATCAGTAGATAGATTGAATTCCGTATATATTGCACCATCACCACTTGCTGTTGGTTCGGCGTGGAAGGTTCTATCTGTAATTGTAAAATTTATATCGGAATAATTGGGATTATTTGGGAAATTTATTTGTGTTCCTTTTTCGTAATCGTAGAATCCCCTTAATTTGAGGGTTGCAGTATATACTGGTTGGCTTTTTTGGTCTATTTCAAGCTGCACACGTGCATTTAACTGAGCTTGCGTCATATCAGATTCAGTGATGTCTGGACCAATGCAATGACCATACTTTGCAATACTTGCAGTGTCTGTTGCATGTGCTGTAAGACTGTTATTATCTCCAGCGTATCCCTTCTGGTCATTAACAATGTTTGTGGCATCTTTCGTGACTAAAAATGTTAGAACATTATCCTGATCTTCAAAGATGTATATTTGACTTCCCATCCTGTTGTTTTTTGTTTCAAACCACCTGAGATACCCTGAGAGGTCTACATACCATCTGAACTTTGAAACTCCTGAAAGTTTCACATACTGGGAAAATAGCTGATCAATTGCATCTTTCTTTGTATCCCAACTTCCGCAGAATCTGTCAATTCCAGTGCTGCTTGTGTTTAATGTTATATCCTGTGATAATGCTTGTCCTCTTCCTATTTTAATTCCTGTATCTGTAAGAATCAAGTTCAATAAATCAAGAACTGAATTTGTTTTACTATTTTCAGGTTTGGTACAATCGTATTTGAATGGCTGTTTTGTGAGCATGCGGGCAATGTTACGGCCATAAATCTCATAAATCCTGTTATTGTCAAGGTCATCCCTTTTTACCCTCTCAACTGTTCCCTTAACGACTGAATATCCTTCTTGGAGTGTTGGGTCAATCAGGTTAATTTGGAATACTTCTCCTGTGTCGTATGTATCAGGTGCAAGGGGAGTTTTGCATTGAATTGTCATTTCCGTAACTGCATCACTCATACGATCAACAATATCAATCACTGCCAGAACTTCATTTTCACTACTCATAGACTTTATCCCCTATCATGACGTTAAATGAAATATTACATTCTGCACCGTCTTGTTTCAAGTCATTTATATTATCTGGATTGTATAGTACGCCTGCTTTAACTATCATTAAAAAAGCTATGAGTGGAGGTATGGCTGTTGCTATGGCTCCTGCAGGAGGAGAACTAATAACGACTTGTAATGTTGGAGGATTTGCGGTTAAGGTGGCACTTGCTGGTGGAACCGTGATGGTTATTCCACTGCCCAATTCGACTATTGGGGTTTTTGCGGTTAAAGTACCTATGGCTGGGGAAACTGATATCACACATCCGGTTACCTGCCAACTTCCCATTGTGCCTACAACAGGAGGATTTGGAGTTGTTTGGAGAACCTGAACATAATCAAATTCATAGTAATCGAAAAATGCATAACCATCAGGTTTTGAAGCTAAGATAGAAAGTTTACTTGCAGCTTGTGCTAAAGTGGTATCAAAAAGGTGTGTAATTCCATCATAAACACTAACATTTAAACCATTTACAACTATACGATAATTTCGAGTATCTAAATCAGAAACAGCATGTCCTGCGGGCCAATCTTGTCCATTATATCCACTAATGGCATTTGTTGTTGATTTTGCAGATTGAACAAGGCAGTTAATACCTCCAGCAGCCCCAGCACTTGGATTCCAGTGTCCTAAAAATATTTGAGTTTTGTTTGAAGCATCAACAAGGGCTATACCACATTCAGCAGCTTCGGTACTTATTTGATGGATCTTTTGTTTTGTATGAATTTCATAATTATTTGGAAGAATAACTTTCGATTGATTTTGGTTTCCGGGGCCATTACCTGCATATAACCAACCAGTTGCATTACAATCTGTTATTTGTAAAAGATTGTTTATTGTTTCAGTTAAACTTCCTTGTACATTTGCAGTCCACTTTGTTGTATCAATAGATGTTCCTGAAAAATTATCATACCACAACGAAACGCTTGCAGGATTTGATGTTGTTGTAACTGCTGAATTTCCTGAATAAATCTTGATTATGGTTGCGGCTGGGCTGGCTGGAAGCGATGGGATTAAAACAGTAAAGGTTGCAGTGCTACCGGCGGTATAACTATCAAGAGAGTAACTTAATTCAGTTCCATCACTGAGTGCAAATCGTATATCCCCAAAATCAGAACGCATACGACTTGCATTGTAGGTTATTGTGATTCGAATTGGATAATTAACTTTATCTCCATCTGTTGAACCTGGTTGTGAGTAGGTTGCAACATAATCCCATGCTGAAAAATCAGTCATTTAAAAACCTCTTTAACTTAATGCGTCCTCAAGGATTGAAGTACCATAATCCAATTTAAATTCAATATTACTTGTTGATTTATCCTCTCCAAAATCAGAAAAAGCAATTAATAAATTATCTGCGGTGCTAGCATCATAAATCACTGCATATCTTCCTGTTATTGTTGAAGTTTCCCAGGCCGGATCATCAGCTGTTAACTTAACAACATGATTTGTTGTATCCAACGAAACCGCCACATTTGTAAGTGTGATGCCTCCTGCGGTGTACCTTGTTCCTACTACTTCATTAGCTGAAATGTCTGCGTATTTTTCATAAATGTTCCTGTTTGTTTCAGGATCTATACTTGACGTGAAAAGGGCTACTTTTAAAGTATCGCTGGATAAATCCATCATTTTTTTCCAGAGATTCAATACTCCTTTTCCAAAGAAATGTGCTGTAACTGCCATAATTTAACCTCCAATTTTTATACTTCATTCCATTTTAAAGCCCATCGCATCTCTCCAGGTATCGTATTACTTGCAGGTGCATACCTTGTATAAACTAAAACACTGCTAGAAGCAGGAATTGTAACTATGATAGGATTTGAAAAATTAACATTATCTGTACTGAAAAACTGAGAATTATACGTACTCCCTGCAGTTCCCATCTGGTTTTTATCAGATGCTACGGCCTGTATCTGGATTGTTTTAGCTGTTGTGTATGTGTTTGTGACTGTGAGCTGTTGAATCGTTAAGAGTCCAGCCATAAGGGTTGGAAAATCCAACTCGTAAAGTTGGATCCCATCACTATTTTTAATAATTATCATTCGTAGATCACCCTTATCCAGAGTAACCAGCAGCCACGGTCCATTAACGTATTAGGTTGATCAACTGTAGGATACCATGGTGCAACGTGATTTGAAGTGTGAATATTCACAGCTGTAGATGGATCAAAGTCCTTAAAAGTTAAAGTCTGAACTCCTTGTTTTCCTGAAAGGTTTGCTGGATCTTCACCTACATCATGACAAACACTCCAATCCTGCCTTTCTCCATTTACTTCTATCCATGCTGGAAGCGTACAGGCTGAACCTTTTACCTGAACTTCTCGAACCTTTTTAGTTTCAGTTATGTTGATTATACCAAGTTCATTACCAGCCCATTCTGCAGCATTTGAAGGGTTTGAACCATCTGTACCATTTGAGTAAACCATGTTTGAGTAAGACCAGTACGGAGGGATATATACGAAACTACTGCTTTTACCAGTGGTTTCATAATGGGCAACTATGTCATACCAGATGGCATCATCTGACATGCTGTCTTCTTTGATGTTGACGGATTCAATGGCTGCAGTGTAGGTTATATCCCCTCCAGGTGTAGCCTCTGTGATGGTTATGATATTTCCACCTTGAACCTGGAGTTTGCTTCCACCGTTTAGGAGCTGATCATTGTTAATGATCTGGCAGGCCATAGCGTCAAAGAGTGCAATCTCAGTCCGTGGATCTGCATCCAACAAATCATAGTCTGCAACACAATGAAAGGTGATGATCCGATTTATCGGATCCTTTTCCAAACTTTCAATATTACAAGGTACAATACCTCCAATTGTCCAATCTCCATAAGCCATTTTATCACCTTATAACATTTGTAACGCTGTATCCTCGATTATTAGCTTGTTGGTCTAATCTACCTGCCATACCATCCATCAAGTAACTTCCTGCGTTTTCAACCGTGTCTTTTGTTGCGTTTCCTTCGATTACGACGGCTCCAGCTTGTACTATGAATGTATTTCCTTGAGATCCTGAACCTGATGAGAATACTGAAGGGATACTAGGAATTTTAGGTAGGGAAAATGCTTTATCAAAAGTAAAATTAGAAAGTCCTTTAGCACCTGCACCTACAATACCTGCAGCCCATGACTCCATATTACTTTCTGTTACTGTTGCCAATGGGCCTGCTTTTGGTGGGGAATGTGGGAACCAACTGGAAATTGTATTCAGTCCATTCTGGACTGATGCCTTTCCTTTATCAATTCCACTTCCAATTGCAGAGGTTATACTTGAACCCCAACTTTGAGCTCCACTTGTTAATGTGGATACGCCTGGAAGTTTATTAATATCTGCCAAAATAGTGTTTACTGCATCACCTATGTCTTTAACAACCTTTGCAGCCCCAGAGGTTAAGTTAGGCCATGAAAGTGTTGGGATCTTTGGCTCATGGCTTGTAACCCAATCTTTAAGTCCGTTATATTCACTTTCAACCCATCCAACCGTATCCCAAAAGCCCTTAGATAAATTGCCCCAACTCAAATTAGGAATCTTTGGAAGGTGTGAAGTAATATAAGTTTTTAACCCTCCAAGTGTGGACCCTATACCTGATTCAATAGAACCTAAAGAAGGTAGTTTAATAGTGCCTAAAGTTGGCATTTTTGGCATGTGGTTTTTTATGTAAGTTCCTAATCCACCAAGTGTGGATCCTACGCCAGATTCAATTGAAGATAATGATGGAAGTTTTAAAGAAGGAAGAGATGGAAGTTTGATGTTTTTTACCTTATTTATGGCATTTTGATATGGTTTTACAATAGCATCTGAAGATGTTTTAGGGAATAAGGCATTTCCTATTGCACCTACCTGTTGTTGAAAGCTTGGCCTATCATTTTCTTCCTGTATTGATTTTTGATTACGTTTATCTACTTCTGCTTGTTCTTCTGGAGTTAAATTATGTTTAACAGGGTTCATTTCTGCCAGGGTTGTACCTACCATCATTGGGAGCATTTCAGCATCCCCAAGAACCGATAAAACTCCTCTTCCTAAAGAAGCAGCATTGAATTTAGGAATTAATTTCCAGGTTTTAAGTTTATCAACAATTCCTCCAAGGCCGTTTGAATCTCCTAACCAACCTACATTCTCTTTTCCAGTTTCAGTTTTACTTTCTGGAGGGAGGATCTCATTACCATCTGGTAATTTATAAGCTCCTTCAGTCGAACCAGTTGAGGATCCATAAGGCATGTTCCAAGTTGTACCTGTTTGGCCTGTTGTAGGAATTTCAATTTTTATACTCTTTATTCCCTCATTTATTGATTCAATGATTTGCTGTCCTTCTGTTTTGAAGTCAGGTAACTTTGCTTTTATCCCTGTAAGAATCCTATCTGATATGCTGGTTCCTTCAGCGTCTAGTATTGGAAGTTTTTCATCAATTCCAGCTTTGATGTTATCAATAAGGTTACTACCAAAGCCTTTGATGTTTACTCTGCCTTTTTCATCACCAAAGAACTTAGTTGTGTCATCCGAGATCTCTTTTAATGAATTTTTATAGGTATCATTGAAAGCCTTCATTTCAGACTCTATTGAAGTCCAGTTCTCAGAATATTTAATTCCATCAGAACTACGTGCTCTACTAGATTTAATATCTTCTATTGTAACTTTAGCAACACGGTCTAAACTGTCTAAACCTTTTTTAATATCTTCTATTTCTCCCCCAAATACATATTCAACAGTTTTTCCATATTCACGACCTATATCTCCAAGAACTTTTCCATCAGCAAGGAACTTATCATAAATTTGCTTATCATATTTTTCAATAATAGGCATCCAGTTGTCTAATTCTGCAGCGTATGTATTTTCAATAATTTTTCCATTAGTTGGGTCTATAAACGAGAAATCTCTGCCTGCATTTTGAGCATCCTCAATTCCAGGGGCGTTAAAATGGTATGTGGTTAATTCATCTAAGTATTTTAATGCGTCTATGGCTTTGTCTTTAACGGATGATATCTTGTTTATAAGTCCATCAAAATTGATTCCCTTAATACGGCCTTCCTCATCATCTAGAAACGAATTTGTTTTTTCAGTAGTAATGCTCAAAATCTCTTGAAGTTTATCAAAATCAACTTCAAAATCCACATAATCAACTTCACCTATTACATGGACTCCTTTTGAGATTTTTATTGTACAATTTTTTCCTGAAGATTCCCACTCTGCATTAAATCCTTTCTCTTCAAAGAAATCAACTAATCTTTCTTCAAATGCACTATCCTGTTCTGAATTAAGAATTGGTGCTTCTCCTCGTGTATCCCATCTTACGATATCAGCCCAAGCAGATTCTAATTCATCTTGGATTTCAATAGTTAATTTTCCAATATCAATTCCTTTTAATTCATCTAATGATTTTTTATAAGAATCGTTGAAGGCTTTCATTTCAGGTTCGATATCAGTCCAACCCTCAGAATACTTAATACCGTCCGATTCTTTAGTTATGGCTTTTTGGATATCACTATAGCCTTCATCAATGATGTTAACTGTTTTATCTATAACACTGCCATATTCTCTTCCAAAGTCCGTACCTATCTCTTTTAATGCGTTGGTCTTATCGGCAATCGATTTAATTGTAGAACTTAATTCTTCATCTTCTTTTCCAGCAATTGTTGTGAGGTAAGGATAATTTGTTATTTTGAAATCTTCAGTAATATAAGAAAATTCCTTACCTGAAGATTCTGCATCACTGAGTAAAGATCCCCAAAGATCTATGCTTTTCAGATCCTCTTTAAAACTAGTAATTTTACCTTTTAGTGATGATTGTTTATCCTCAATTCCACTGAAGTCAATTCCTTTGATCCTTCCCTCTTCATCATCAAAGAAACTATTTAAACTTCTATCCCCTTCATTCAAAGAGTCTGTGACTTTATACATTTCATCTGTGATCTGTGTAAATCCTCTACCAGATCTCATCGCATCTTCTAAAGCCACATAATTATCAAATGCTCCTTTAAATCCATCTTGAACTTCTTTGGCACCTGTACTAACTTCATGGGTCCAGTTTGCCCATCTACTGAAAATACCCTCATCAGGATTTACAACCTTATTATCTTCCCATCCACTTATTTGATTTCCAGGATTTACCTGAGTATAACCCTTACCGCTGTCTTCAGCAATCTTCATTAAATCCTGCCATCTGAGTATATTTGCCGTATCCTCAAATGGGGCAGTTAAAATGCCTTTTAGTCCACTTAATTCTGTTTTGATGTTATCTACAAAACTAGAAACTCTTGAAGTTATATCGTTAAGATTTAAGTTTATTCTACCTTTTTCATCGTCAAAGAAACTAGTTGTATCATCTGAAATCTCTTTTAATGAAGTTTTGTATGTATCATCAATAAGAGTAAATCCTTTACCGGATCGTTCAGCATCTTGTAAAGCTACATAGTTATCAAATGCTCCTTTAAACCCATCTTTAACTTCACCAATGCCAGTACTAACTTCTTTAGTCCAATCAGCCCATTTACTAAAAACTCCTTCATCAGGGTTTACTACTTTGTTATCTTCCCAACCTGCTATCTGATTTCCAGGGTTAATTTGAGTATAACCTCGACTAGAATCCTCTGCTTGTTTCATCAAATTCTGCCAAGCTGATATATTTTTTGTCTCTTCAAAAGGAGCTTTTAATATACCATTAAGTTCTTCTATTTTTGGTTTAACTGTATTTACAAAGCTTATTATCTTTGATTCAACCTTATCAATGATGTTAAAGTTCAAATTACCTTTTTCATCACCAAAAAGTATTTTCCAAACATTGGATTCTTTTAATTCTCCAGCTTTAATTTTTATTTTACCCACAAAATCGCTGAATTTAGTATAAGAACTATCTAAAGCTCCTGTATTTAATTTACCTTCCTCTCCAAAGAGATCACCAAATAGTCTGGTATCTTTTAAACTTGCAGCATCTGCTTTAAATTTACGTATGGTGTTGGCAATTCGTGATTCCACAACTTCATATTTGCCGGTTTCAGTTTCAACTGTTTGTAATTCTGCAGACATTTCATCGCTGCCAAATACAGCATGCCAAATATCTTTAGCTTTACTTCCTAAATTTTCAGTAGTACTCTTCACTTTACCTAAAAATTCATAGGTTGTTTTAAGGGCACTTCCAACAAGTTGTAATCCTTTAACTAAGACAACGAATCCTACAGTTATTGCTGCACCTTCAAATAACCATGTTGGTAGGGCTGGAGCATTGGTTATGGTATTCCACAGTTTTTGGAACTGTGTTTGGAGAGTCATTGTATTAGTATTAATCTTAGTCATTGAGGCTGTTGTTTTATCTCCTGTTGCTGTTACTTTAGCACCATACGTATCTGCACTTTCATTTAATTGAGACATTGTTTGTGCAGCTCTACTACCAAATAATAATTGCATAGCTGCAAGTTTAGTCATACCATATTGGGCTTCAAATTGAGAGTCAGACATTGAACTTGATTTATCAAGTACATCACTCATTATATCAGAAACAGATCTAAAATTACCACTAGCATCTTTAGCAGATATTCCCATAGTTTTGAGAACACCTTCAGCATCTGAACCAGAATATTTTGCTTCAGTTAACTGTTTTGAAAGGGTTTTTGCACCTGTTGTTAAAGCACTTGCAGCAACAGTAGCACTTATACCAGAATCTCCAAAGGCACCAATATAATCCACAATATCATTTGCAGTATATCCGACAGATTTTAGAGCTGGGATTAATGCAGTTACAGTACTTAATATTGTACTTGGATCTCCTGCGTTTGAACTCATATCATTGATTGCGTTTGTGAGATATGTTGTGGTTGAAGTCGCTTCAGAAGTACTCAATCCATAAGCCGTAATAATAGATGATAAATCATACATTGCCTCTGAGGTATCAGTGCCTGTTGTTTTAATTAATTTAAAAGCAGGAGGTAATTCAGCTGAAACCATGGACGCATTTTTTAAACCTTTTGCAAGTATGTACAATCCTTCTGATGCTTGATCTGTAGGTATTGCTCCTTGAACTTTACTTAATTCACTACGGAGTTCACTAACATTAGTTGCGGTAACTGAAACTCCTTCATAAGATAAGGCTTTTTGAAGTGATCGTTCTGATCCCATCCTTGTAGCTTCAGCATCCGCAACAGCTACGGCACTTGCAAGTGCAGTTATGGCAGTTGTAGCATCACTGGCAGAAGATGTTACTTCATCTGTTCCGGTTGTTTCCACATCTGCAGATACGGTGGTTCCATCTATCTCATCAAGTCCACTTTCAACTTCATCAATACCTGTCACCGCATCAGAATTATCTACATCTACATTTGCAGATACAGTATCCCCATCTAATTCATCCAATGCATCTTTAACATCAGTTGCTCCAGAGGTATCCCCTGCTACTTCAATGTCAGTGGTTGTAGTGGTATCATTAAGGTCATCCAGTTCATCTTTGAGATTATCCACATTTGCAGTAGGATCTTCTCCTAATTGAATATCTGTGGTGATACTATCTGGAATTTCTGTAAATTTGTTTATAAGGTCTGAGAGTCCAGATAAAACATCATCTATACTCATCTGAACTTGAATACCAAGTGTCTTATCTGCCATAAGGTCACCTCATAATAAGAATAGATTAATCGAAAATGTTAATAGTAAAAATCAAAAAAGGAAGTAGTAAGAGATTAAATAAGGAAAAGGGAAACCTATGAAAAAAAGATACATTATATTGGTTTTTATTCTTGCAGTTGCAATTTTTTTTATAATGGGATCTGCATCAACAACAAGTTATAGCAATAAATATTATTCTTTTGAATATCCTCATAATTGGACCAAAGAGAACGATACTTATAATGCTTACGAAAGTACCACCACATTATACCCCAATTATTCTGATCTGAAAGGAAAAGTCAATATTGTACTAACTGGCCCTGAAGAGGAACCTAATAATTATAGTATAAACGATTCTAGGGATCTTTTCATATACACCAATAGTAAAGTTTTTCCAAATGCGTCCTATTTTGAAGATAAAGATCTAACTAATGATCCTGAGTTCAAGGTCTTGATGAATAAAACGGTCACGATAAATGGGATGAATGGGTTTGATGTCGTTATTTATGATGCAACACCATGGTACCTAAATTCCCCCCATGAAATCATAGAGGAAGTCATGTTACAAAAAGGAAATAAAATTTATACATTAAAATTAACATGTTCTCCAGAGGCTTTAGCACAGGATCCTAACATATTCAATAGCACCCATAGAGAATTTGAAACTGTTGCGAACAGCTTCAAAGTGACTTAATTTTATTTTTATCCCTTTTGTTTTTCCCTGGCTTTACGTTTCAGTTCATTGTTTTTGCGTATATGTTGTTGACGTGCTACTTCCTTCTCTTCTTCAGTCATCTTTGGTTCTTCGTTTGATCTATGTCTGTACATTATATCTTCAGCTTCACTCATCCCCATGTTTAAGACAAGTTCTTTACTGTATCCTGTTTCACATTGGATATGAGCCACCATATACCTTACTTTTTGGATTTGTTCTTTGCTGGTCGGCCTCTTTTTCCTTTTACTTCTTTTTTTTTACCATTTCCAGTTTCTTCTTTCTCTTCAGGACGTGGGACTTCAGGTTGTGCCAGTTGTATCATCATATTTGCAACTGTCTTTGCATAGGAGATAGGTATTCTATAATCTGGAATTTGATTAAGTTCTTCAATAGATACATCATTCTTTAGACCTAAGAGGGCACGTTTCATTCCTCTTTGTGCAAGTTTCCAGTGGATTTTCTCAACTTCGCCCTGTAATTTTTCTATCTTTTTCCATACATCCTGGACTTGATCATTTTCTTCTATAGTATACTCCTTTACAAGTTTATCAGGGCCTATTTCAGTTTCCACTAATTCTGCCCTTTTAGTTACTTTTTGAACTTCATGAGCGTATTCGTTTATTGCAATTATCAAATCGTTATCAACTATTTTATATTCAGTTAATTCCCCTTTCTGCCCATCGAATTCAATCGTTTCAGTTTTATAGAGTTTTGGTATTTCTAAGACCATTTTTAATCTTCCTTTCCTTGATTTTTATAAAAAGTATTGCTAAAAAAATAAAATAAAAAAATAGTTAGTAAATTTAAGACTAACTATTATACTGCATCTGGTAACACAAGAACTGGCATTTTAGCCACTGTCATATCAAGTGTTAATCCACCGTTATCTCCTGCTTTTATGTTAGGTAAATCTGGGGCTATTCTGCACTGATCGAAGTAGATACGGCCTAGGTTATCTCCTTCCCAGTCAATTGTCATGTATCCTTTAAGGTTGATCGGTTTCTTCCTGAGACTGTATGCAGTGTATCCTGTTACGGCTGTTTCATCTCCTGTGTAAGGTCCATAAAAGAGTTTCTTGTAATATTCAAAGAAATCTTTTGAAAGGACCTGTTCAGCTTTTAGGCTGATAGCTATGTTTCCATACGCTGTAACTGTGTCTGTACTCCTAATACGTGCAATATCTTTAGTTGTCTGCTTAACAGTTGGGGTTAAATCCTGTGTGAAAAACGGTTCCATCTCTTCGTAGTAAGATGCAAGTACGCTGTCAACATCAGCTGTAGCTGGAGCTGTTGCTAATGAGAATCCATCTTCTATTGTTTCACCTGTTGCAGCAAGTGAAGTTGTTAAGGCACTGATTGTTGCAACTGTATCAACTGTTCCCTTTCTCAAATATGCTGTTATATCTGCAATTGTTGGAAGTATTCCCATTCCTGCAGCTGGATAAATTGGGGCTCTACTTACTTTGAAGTCTTTATTGGTTCCATTTACAGTTCCCACACATGCTTCTTTAGTTACTGGTGGGGCTACATAAAATCCAAATGTATCCGAACTGAGTATATCTTCATTACTTATATCTACAAACATTTCTTATCATTCCTCCTTTATTTCAGGTTTAGATTCAGGCTTTTTAGGGCCTTTAATCAATTTATCAATCTTTTCAAGTTCTTTATCTACATCAAAATTCTTTATCTGTGGGCCAAAACTGTGCACATAATTTTTTGCACCTTCAAAGTCCTTATTATCACAGTAACGTTTGATAACGTTCGTTAACTGTGTTTTATTCATGTCTGGAATGTTAAACACCTCCAAAATTTAATTAAAAAATAGTTTAAAGCCCAAGCTAGGGGGTACAAAAATTATGGAAAAATTTAATTATACATCTTCAGACTCAATCAAACGACCAGAATATTCAAAATTAAGCTGAGAAGCATAGTAAATAACACTATCAATCTTTAAAAGTGTGTTTATATCTGAATTACAAGCTTTAGGATCAACTCTTCCACCTTGTAACCTTTTACCTAGCGATGGACTTTTAGCCATCATTTGGATAGTAATATCTGGAACTGCTTTGAAACGGTCTTCTGCATCTGCAATAACATTACCGTCTTTATCATAGCGACGGAATAAAAAGAATATTTTCCCACTGCAGGAGACTGTAAATCTTTGATGTGTCCCTCTCTTCAAACTCCCATTAGTAAGAGGATCCTGAACTGTGATTATAGCATTCCTATCTTCAAGGTCTTCAAAAGGTCCGGTTCCAAATGTATCTATGGCCTGTTCTCCTTTGTAATGGACTGTTTTCATCCATTCTAAGAGTATTGTTTCTAATTCTTTTCTCATTCATCCACCATCCAACTTCCAAGTTCATCCAAAGCCGGATCCACTCCAGGATCCATCTGATCACGTGCATCTGCAACATAATCATTAGGTGCAGTTCCAGGATGTTGTACTGATTTAACAGGGTGCATTGCTCCAGGCCAGTATAATGCTTGAACGTTCACGGCACGTATCTCATGTGGTTGTGTTCCACCTATAATCCATATTGCTTGAGGTGCATCAGGCCATGCAACGCCTTCAAGTCCATCCACTTCTACCTTTGTTTCATCACGATTTTGCCCTGTACGAACTGGTGAAAGTACTTCTTCTACAGCTGCAGCAACATTTGTGATTTCCAGTACAGTATCTGATCCTTTTTGAGGGAGATTGTCTAATCTATCCTGGAAAAATTCAAGGATTTCAGATTTATCAGTAGTTGAAGTTATTTCTCCCATTTAGGATCCTCCTGCCCTTGTCAAATAAACATTGATGTGTGTCTTCTTTGGAATCGGTTTTAACATCTTATAGGTATATGTATTACCATATCCATAGTCAACTTTAAGAGTTGTATCCTTATTCAAGTATTGTGCATCTTTTAACATAAAATGAGCTACAGCATCCCCAGATTCTAGGACTGTGTTATTGATTATTCTTTCACTTCCATCTAAAATCTTTAAACTGCATCTGAGAGAAACATCAGTTGTATCAACTTGAACCTGACCATTATCATTTCTCACCTTATTCCCATCTTTATCCAGTTGAGGTGTACGGTAAACTATGTTGACATCAACCCCATAATCTCGGACTATCCTGTTAAAACTAGCAATTGCTGTAGCTAAACCCATCTTACAGCCTCCCACATCCAATATCAAGGTCAGACCCTATGACTGTTGGGGTTATCATGGCACGGTGTAGTTTGTACTGTTCTTCATAACTTTTTCTTCCATTGTTTTCTGCAGCGAATACAACCTGGAAATCCCCATCTTTGAGAGTAGTTGGTTCTTTTGAAGATGGGATCAAATCTTCTGATTCCATCCATGAGAGTACAGCAAATACAACAGCTTTTTTTGCATCCCTGTTTGAACTTGTAAGGCTTGCATTTACATGAGTTAAAAGTTCTTCTGATTCATCTGATATATGCCAGGCTATATTTTCAGCATTAGCGGTCATCACTGCAGAATCAACATTTCCTTCATGCTTTACATCATCAGAGGTACAAAGATCTCCATCTGCCATGATGATCCCCCATCATTTAATTAATTTAAGTTCTTTTAGAATCAGTGCCTGTACTCTTAGGATCTTCTGGTTTTCTTCAGTTAATCTACTTGCATTATTTTCCAGTTTTTCAGATTCTTCTTTAGCCCATCTGAGAGTATGTTTATCTTTCCATATTCCAGGGGCCTGTGTTTCCCATGCGTACCCTTTGGATTTAGTGGCCATCCTTGCTGATGTCTGTTCGGGTTCGTCATGGTACTCTACAAGAGTATATATGAGCTGTTCACATTTTGGACATTCAATTGTAGTGGCCTTACTGCCTTTTTGCATATAATCTTCAGGTTTTAAACCTAAGTTTTTCCCACATTTGGGACATTTAATCTCTTTAATCCTTTTCTCTTCATCTTTGAGGTGGTTCTTTATCTTAACCTGTTTTAATTGTCTGATCTGTAAATCAATTTCAGCATCACTCAATTCCTTTTCTGGTTTTTTCTGAACCTGCTCCTTAACTTCCTCAGTTCCTGAAACCTGTTCTTTAACCTCTTCTGTTTTCTTTCCTTTTGTCATCTTCTTAAACCTCCATTATTTAAAAATAAAAAGTTTAAACTCCTTGTTTAAGGAGTTGTATCAAAGAGGTTCTGAAGTGGTAGGAATGCATCAAAGTGGTGTATATCTGTTGCCTGGAAGGTTTCAGTATTGAAGTATATCATATCTCCCTTGTCAGGAACTCCACCCTGTACTGGGAATGTGTTGATATCCTCTTCAACGTTCCTTTCAGCAATATCTACACCAAAGTATTCAAGAAGACCAGTTCCTGCAGCCAAAGCTGCTGTTGCGTATATATCATTAACTCCATTTTGGAACTGTGGTATCTTTGCTATGAAATCAAGGTATGTTGCACTTGTATTTGGAACCCTTTTAGATAACTGGCCAAATGCAAGAGGATCTAAAGCTAATTTCATAGGCATTCCTGTGTATAGTTGAGTGCTTGCAAGTTCTGCAACAGCTTCAACTATGGTATCATCAGGAACTCCAACCTGGTTCCATGCTTTACCATCTGCTAAAACAAATGGAGTTAAACCTGCATCCTCGTAGATTCCTTTAACGCCTCTATTTTTATCACCATTGAAAATTATGTCATCAAGACTTTCTGCAACAATTCTACCGGACTGCCTTGCATCTTCCCCATTAAGGGCTGAAGTTCCTTCACGTTTGTAGGCATCAAGAGATTTTCTATGCATATCAAAACCGTATGCATGCTCTACAACTTGAACGGTTTTAGGTGTCCTCTCTCCATTTTCACGAGGTATAGTTCTTAATTTAAATCCTCTTTTGGCTTTACCTGTGAAGTTTGCAACCTGATCTCTGGTAACTGTTGCACTACCTGGTGGTAAATCCTCTCCTCTTGCAAGTAAAAATGTTCCTACTAATGGGGCCTTGTAAGCCTTTATAACCTGAGTACTGTAATAATTTGTAATTGCTTGTGGTAAGTATCCCATATTTACGCCTCCTTTTTACAATAATGATTTAAACGGAATTATATCTCCAGTTTGACCTGCTTTGTAAGCTTTACCAAGTCTTGTTTTTGGTTCTGCAAATGCAGCATCTAATTCAGCTTTTGTTGGTGATGCTGAAAATGTCGGTGCAGTTTCTGCAGCTGCAAGTCCTCCAGCCATAGGTACAAGTATATCACCAAAGTTTACAGGGCCTCCAAGTTTAACCCAAAGAGTTCCTGAATCATAAAGGGTTGGACTTTCCCCTATCTGATACCCAGTCCTTTTAACAAAACCTCCATTACCATCAGACATCATTTCATCATCTGTTGGTATTGCAACAGCTAAAGGCTGTGATCCTGCAGTTGCAAGGTTAACTTTTGTTTTATCAGTTGCATCTATGGCAACGATAGTATATTCTGGTATGGCTACACCTGCAGTGAGGTCTAAAGCTATTTCATGTCCATTAAATGGTCTTTTTCCCATCTTAATCACTCCCTTCCTTGTTTATCTAATTCTGCTCTGAGGGCTTTCTCTTCCTTAGCGTATTTGTCTGCATCCTTCTTTAGGCCATCATCAAATACATCAGGTATATCTCCATCAGGAGTTCTTTTGAGGATTCCTTTCATGATTCTACTTCCATCTTTGATGGCTTTATCAAGGTCCTCTTTAACTTCTTCTTCAGTTAGACCGTACTCTTCAACAAGAGCTTTGGTTAAATCCTCTTCTGTGTAATTTGGTTCTGGTTCTTCAGGACCTACAGGGTTTAATTTCTTATGCATTTCAAGAGCTTTAGAAACGAGGATATTGTGGTCTTTCTTCTCAATTCTTTTGTTAAGAGTATCAATCATTGTACCCTGTGTTTTAATGAGCTTATCCTGGTCTTCAACAGTTTTTTCAAGAGTGTTAACCTTTTTTTCCATGTTTATATTTTTATCCACAACTACACCTCCATTTGTAGTAGGGGCTGGATCTCCAGCTCCACCATTTGGTCCAGGTTCTAAACCTGGTTCTTGTGTTGGCTCTTCGATTCCAAGCAATCCTTTAAAGAACTGCTTAACCTCATCTCCACCTTCCTTAATTTTCTTTAATATTCCTTCATCCATCCCTTTTAAATCTTCAGGGAGTTCTAAACTTTTATCTGTCACATTACCACCTCTATTTTTTGGTTTAACGGCTTTAATAACCCATTTACTTTCTTCTAATGATTTTGTAACCATCTGTAAACTAATACGTACAGGATCACCTAATTTGACATCTGTATCTCCATTATCCTTGGTTTCTCGAGTGTATGGGATTTTGTAAATGTCATCACTATTGCTTAAATTCCAACTATCGCTTACGATAATTGAGTCTGGTTGTGTATATTGAAGCTGGCAGTTACGATTATAACCACCATATTGACTAGGAGTTCCGTATCTCTGGTCTAATGCTCCATTTATCTCTGCTTGTATTGTTTCAAAGGCATTGTCTACAGTTATTACATCTTTTTTAACTTTCACATGATTCCCTCCAATAGATTTTTTATTCTCATCGTCGTCAATCAGTTTTAAGAGTTCATCCGCCGCATCATAGAGTGCCGTATTTTTACCAGCTGAACTCATACCTCCTGCAGCTGCAGTTTTAGCAGATATAACTCCTTGACGGTATATTTTACCGTTCTTTCCAATCTCAAAGCCATAACTACCTGATAACTCCGCATCCATGTCTGGATGTACTGCTAAGGCATATTTCTTGTATTCATCAATGTCACTATCAAAATCAGAAAATAATGGTTTACTCCATGGGCCGTTGTTGACATTTCCATCATTTATCTGTTCTTTTGCAAAATCAAGACACGTCTGATTGACTACATAATCGCTCTTTTTGATTTTTTCAAGATCCAATGATTTCATGATCTGATTACACATTGGGCATGCTTTTTCCACTGCTCTTGCTGTTCCTCTTGTATCCCATGCTGCAGGTATATCTGTTAATGCTGCTTTGTAGAGTTCTATTCCATCAATTCCACGTTTTCCTTCTTTGTTCCGAGGTAATGTTTTGGTTGCACTTCCAGTTATGCTTCCACCTAATGGAAGTCCTGTATCAATAATATCTCTGATTGTGTCTTCCCATTCTTTTCTTACCTTTAAATCTACATAGACTATTGAACTTACGCCTTGTTTTTCTTCCCATGAATCAACAACAGGACCTATTAAACTTCTTAAACCGTCTTTATGGTAATCATCAATGTTAATTCCTGTATAAGCCTTAGTATCTGGATTAAAACCTAGGCCTTTTGCTTGCTTGACTATGTCATTGATTGCGTTCTTGGTCATGTAGTCATCTTGTAAGTCATCCTGATCGCTACTAATACCAAACTCGATGTGATAATAGCCATCATTGCCCTCATAAGACTTAGTAATTGGCATCTTGAATGTGAATTCTTTCTTTAATAGGCTTGTCAATTAATCACCTCCAAAAATTAGTTAATTAAAAATAAAAATTATTTAAAAAATTTAGTTAAATGCTTAAAAAATTTAGAAAATAAATTTGAATCTTTTAATCTTTTAGTCCATGAACTGAAAACTTCCTCTTCAGGGAATACAATCACTGGGTCAGCCATTGGGTCATTGCACTGGTCTCCGAAGTGTATTGGCTCTGGAAATTGGTCTGCAGGGTATGGGCCATCATCAACTGCTTGCAAACATTCATCACAAGTATTGGGGCCGGTTGGGTTCCATGGTATTTGAATTGATGCTCCATATTCATTTACGGCCTGGATATAAGTGTCAAGAGCTCCTGATTTATACGCTTCTAAGTCTCCAAACATTCCCATTTTGTCATTAGCTTGTTCGGCCCATCTCATTGAAGTATTTTCAACTGTTCTAGTGTCTTCAAGTCTTCCTTGCTGTTTGAGTTCTTCACCCATTTGTTGATATTGCTTTAAATCCGCATCACTGAAGGCATAGGATAAATCTTGAACTGATGCGTCCATATTTGCGGGGTCTATCTCCATTCTCATGATACTGTTGAAAGTATCATCTGGAATATCACTGACAGATATAGGTGTGTCTGCTAAAACTGGGGAATCTATTGCACCGGAAGGTTGTAAACTTTGAACTACAAATGCAGCACCAAGTAATCCTGCAGTTTCAAAAAGCCAGTTACTATCCTCATCAGATTTTTCATTTGCATCTTGATAATATCCATCAAGATCATAGTCAGGATCATCATCAATCAGCTGAGGTTTAACCTTTTGCTGAGTTGCCATATCCATCCGACCAACCTTTACTGTAAAATGCGTTCCGTATTCTGCCTCTTAAAACTAGTCCGTAATCTTCAATCATTTTTTGTTGCCAATCAATGATAAATTGCAATCTCACAGGATTATCTGGTATTATAGGTTTGTACTTTGCACCTTGTTTTTTAGCAGCTGCAAGAAGGTAAGAAGTTGCCTCATCTGCACCTATTTTATAAGTATTGGTTTGATAATCTTTAACAATCCCTTGTCCATTGGATATATAATCCTCAATATATCCATCAAAAAGTCCTATTTCCTTTTTTATTTCTGAATATTTCTCCTCAAAAGAAGTAGTTGGAAGTTTTTTAGCTAATAATTTAGAGGTAGGAGTATTAACTGAGTCCTCCAAGCATGTTAATAATGATTGACGATATTCAAGGTTCCTTTCTGATGCTTTACCTTCACCAAGATTTAGATTTGGTTTAAAAGTTAATGGTGCAATTTTTTTAAGAACCAAAGGATAATCATGTTCCATTTTTCTTAATTTTACTGCTGCCTTTTCAAGTTCTTTGATTTCTGGAATTGCATTTAAAAGAAGACTATCAAATAGGTCTTCATCAACTGCAATCATTTGTTTAGTCATAGGATAACCTCTAAAACTTGTTTAAAATAAACATGGATGCTAAGTTATAAGTAGTATAAAATTTATAAATAGTATAAGTGATAAGAATGGTTAAAACAATAAAAATATCAAATGAAACACATGAAGAACTCTCTAAAATTGGATCTAAGGGTGAAACATACGAGGATATAATTAAAAGATTGTTAAACTCATATTTGGATGAATATGAAATTGAGATGTTGACAACATCATTAGAGTTAAATCTTAGAGAAAGTTGGAATAAATGGACTAATGAATCACAAAAAACTGCAAAAGATATATTAACCAAACTGGAAAATACGGGATTTTATGAAATTCCAAAAGGAATTAAACAAATAATGGGTGATTAAATGAGTACTGATAAAGAGTTTTTTCAAGGATTACGAGATTATTATAAGGAACGTAATAATCAGCGTATAGATGAATACTATTCCAAAAAACTTAAATATGAATCACATCCAACACAAGAGAATAATGAGGAATATCAAAAGGAAAGAATGGAATTAATTAAATTATTAGGGGAATCTGCAGTTGAATATATTGATTTAAAAGGTTTAGCTCCTTTAAAGGTGATTAAATGATCAATATGGGTAAAATGATTATCAGTTTTAGACCTAATAATATATTATATTCTCAAAGATTGAATGATGGCACAAAAGGAATTTATATGAGTAAAGATACTTTAACATTTTTAAATAAGAATAAATAATCTGTATTAGATTTACTAAACTTTAATTCGCTTATTTTGTTTAATGCTTTCTGTTTGGCTTCAATTTCATTTTTTGCATCAACATTTATTCCTGCTTTTGTTCAATTTTATAAATGTGAACATGGTATTCTGACATATTATCCCCAACTTCGTAAAATCGTGCTATAACGAAGTAAATATTTTGAAGTATTTAATCAAAGCTCTCACGATGCTTGAATTGTACATAATTAGTAAGTCTGAAATGAACAGAATAAGAAAAAATTAGAATAGGGTGAAATATGTTCAAATCAATATTTCACAAAGCATTTAATCCTCTCAATCTTCACTCAAAAATTTATTAATATTCTGAATTACATTAGAAGCACATGCATTTCCAGGGCCTGTTTCTTCATGTTTGCTTTCTCTCACAACACCAGACTCATCTTCTAATCTTAAAATCATTGTAAATTTATCATTGAAACCAAGGTATCTTTCTTTGGTCCTTTTTTCTCTCAATGCCATAAAGGTTTGAAGTTCTTTATCTGTGAACTGTTCTAAAACGTTTTCATCTTTCATTTAATTCCCTCATCACTTTTCCAAATCAATTCTTTTCTTCAAGTCATGCCTTTCTCCAGGGAATTTTCTTTTATTCTTTTTGGACTTCTTTTTCTTAAATTGGAACTCTTGCATGTTGCACGCCTCCATTTATCTGTGCAATTAAACCATATTCTGCTAATACTTTTTTAACCACGTTTAACTGTACCTTCTCACCAGTTGCGGCGGTTACTGCTTGAGGACTTGGCATTGGATCCATATCTTTCCATTCGTCACCACCAAGATCAACTGCTGCAGGTAAGTTTAATTCTCCACGAACTTCAGGTCTAGAAATTGCTCCAGTTGGCCATGCAGCTGCAACAATTTGGGCTGCTTTTAAAAGGTCCTTAGATAAGAAGGGATTATAACTCACTTCAAGATGACCTTCATTAATGTCATTTTGATATAAGACTTCTTGAGCTGTGTTCTGGATTATTGGAGTATATATTGAATTTCTAACTCCATTTTCTTGTTTGGATATGAAAACATCAGTCAATGCTTCCAAAGTAGCTCTATTGACAACCTGTGATTGTGCATAAGCAAGTAATGTTAAAGGTACTCCAAATTTAAAAGCTATACTTTCCAAGGTTTGCTGTTCAAGTTCCACCATCTTAACTTCTTTACCAGCAAATGATGATTGTTCAATATCCATCCAGTCATAGCCTGCAGCTGTTCCACCACGTTCTGCAACTTTTTGGTAATATTTTGCACTGTCATTTAGTAAACCTTTAGCTTCCTGCCAAGAGTTCATGATCTTTGATTTTAAAGGACTTTCTCCCATCTTTGCAGTGTCTATCTTTACTGACTGCATGATCTGACTATAGATATGCCCCAATTTATTTCTGTAATGTGGGAATCTTGCAAGGGTTCGTAAATCAGTTAAAGACCTTTGAATGGCAGAATGGCCTAAAACTGCCCTTGTTGAAAGGTTGTTTTGAGTCCTATATATCACTCTGTCCTGGCTGAAACTAGGTCCTGAAGCTCCATCAATTGGTAACTGTTGAAATTTTAATGTTCCTGTTGAATCTTTCATCACATTACGTATACTTTCATCAGTCAAACCCATTGGATTGATACAATCTACGCCAGTTACTCCTGCATAAGGGTTGCTATAAAATTCTCCAAGTCCATTATACGTTTTTACAATGACACTTCTTGCAAGGACTCTGAAATAGGTTCCAAACTGCATCATCGTAGTGTAAAAATCACGCTGTCTGAAATCCTCTTCAACCAGTTTTTGGGCTGCTTTACCATCCTCTTCATCTTCAAATCCTTTTGGTTTTAAAGTCCAGCCTATGCCAAGATCCACGTAGTTTTGCAGATCTACAAATGGACCTGCACCTCCACGAGTATAATGCAATATGAGCTCCCATTCATTGGCTGCAGGCATGTCTAGAAGTTGTATAATATCCCAGAATCTGAAAGTTGGATCATATCTCTGTATTAAATTAAGGATCTGATCCATCCTATCATCTGCAAGGATTGGAGGATTATCATTTACTGTCATATTTTCACCTACTATATGCTGCACCCATTAATCTTGGATCGAATGGAATGGCTTTTTCTCCCTCATCAGGTATGTCAAATTCACCAAAAGCTCCTGATGAAGCATCAATGAAATCCTTATGCCGTCCACCAGGGAAAGCAGTACACACCTTTTTATAACGATTTATTGCATCTTCCTCTGTTTCATATACTAGTTTTCCCTTTATTTTCAATCCCATCATGTTAGGACCGGGAGCTTTATTGTAAATATATACCTTATTCACTTTAGCCCAATTACTAAAAGGAACAGCCCTTTGTTCTTTGTTCATATTTCTAGGTTCAATTATACCTTCAAACAAATACCCTGGCATCTGCAAACTATACTTTTTGGCTTGTCCTTTACCTGCACCACCCGGATCTTGAGGTACACAGTACTTTTTAAGGTTGCCATTTTGCAACTTTTTACCTCCAAGTCTTGCACTCTGAAGGATATTGGTCATCACAACATCATCCTCTTCCCACATTTCATCCATGTAGGTTATGAAGATACGTCTATCCTGCGTTAATGCTAATCTGATTACAGCAGTTGCGGCTCCACGTAAGCTTATTGGTGTGTTTTCAGGGTATGAAGTTGCTGCAAGGTCTGCCCATTGTACCTCTTGGATGATATTATTTGGGAGGTAATCAACGACTTCAAAATAGTTATCCTGGAAATAGTTTCCTTCACGAGGTTTCGGGTCCTGCTGGTGAATGCAGTTGAACTCATATTCCCCAATATCCTTTTTTATTTGGAGTAAATCATTGCGGTCTCTTTCTTCAGGGTGTAAAGGTTCTCCAGGTTCACGGCCCAATATGTCATTTTCCTCTGCCAGTTCAGGCAAACGAAGATAAACCCATGTAGCCCCTAACTTTTCACCCTTCCTTAACTTGATTAAAGCTTCCTCTGCACTTATCCATTTACGATTTTTTGTCAAAGTTCCGATCAGATCATTTTGGTCTAATCTCTGGTGGGTAACAATTGTAACCGCTTTTTGTCCAGTTACAGGGTCTCTTTCTCTACGTGAAGAGATGGCTGTATTAAACAGTTGTAAAAGCTTTTCTTGATGTCTTTCACTTTGGGCCTCTTCTATGTTTTTGGTAGGATCATCAACTATAATCCAATGTCCACCATGTCCTAAAACTCCACCATTTGTAGAGTTACAATAAAACTCTCCAGGATTTTGAATTTCATCTGTTTTCCTTATTTTAAAGAAGCCTTTTCCTTTCGTATCTTTACTTAAGGTTGGCTTTAATGGAAATAAATAGCCGTAGGTATCTAGATAATCTTTAACGTTTGCTCCAAAACCTCTAACAAGTTCAGCATCATAAGATACAAGAATAATCTTTGCATAAGGTCTATTTCCAAGGATATATGCAGGGAATATATTTGAAATCTGCCATGATTTTCCAAGCCTTGGGGATAAAGAAACTGCTAAATTTTCTATCTGACCATTCATACAGTAATGTAGCAATTCAATTATGAGGTTTAAATAAGGTCTAGGCTCCCAGGTTTCATTTGTTACTATGCGGCTGAAATCCCACAAATCAATAGGTTCACTCTTTGCCTTTGCTACTTGCATAATACTCATCCATTGCCTTTCGCTTAGCTTGGATATATTTAGGATCCTTCATAAGCGAATTAGCAGTATCAATAGAACCACTGTGTCTTTGCTTGATTGTACCGCTCTGTTCAACCTTTTCAGTTGCAACTCCACGAGCTAATCTTTCTGCATCAACACCAATCTTCCAGGTTCTAGCAGCTGCATTCTTACGGCTTTCTAAACTAGCCATTGACCGTTCATCTTCTGTTGCATCTTGAAGGTCATCTAATGCTTCTTTCTGTATTAAAACTGCATCCTCTGCCTGTCTTTCATTCATGTTTTCAATAGCGTTGATGTTCTTTTCACGCTGCCTTTCATCCACATAATCGTCATAGGCCTCTGAACGTTCCACCCAATTATTGTTTGATGAATACTTTTCAAGTTGAGTTGAAGAGATGGATTCTCCCTTACTTTCACCAAACTTTAGCCTTACTTTCTCAATAGATCTTGTAGGCCCTAGGTCACGATAAATACAAAAAAGATGGAAAGCCTTACTTCTTTCCCCTTTTTGTCGGGTCCATATTTGATCGGTCATTTGAATCACTGTAAAAATAGTTTTATGGAACTTTTGTAAAGATCTTTGAAGATCTGAAAAGTTTTCGTAAAGTTCTTGATATTTTTGTAAAGTTTCCTGTAAGTTTCAGGAAGTTTTCTATTAAAATTAGATAGTTATCAAAATTAAACCAGGTTTTTCTTCAACCTTGATACAATTAAAATGATTCTTCAATGTTGCTGCAAGTCCTTTATAATCTTGATATACTTCGACACCCTCACAAGGTAAAGGTTCTTTGATTATTAATTCATGAGCTCCTTTGGCTCTTTGAACTTCACAGTGTGGATGCTCTTCATGGATGTACTCTTCAATAATGTTGAATTTTTGAAGTATTTCCTTGTCAGTACACATCATAATCACCATAAATACTGTGCTAATTTAGTTACAACTACACCCAAAATGATAAATCCCACAGCTTTAATAATCTCTGACCTTTGTTTACTCAATGCTAACTCCGTCCTAAGAGTGCTTAAACCATCCTTTATCTCTAAAAACATTTCTTCAATCTTTTCAGATTTATCTTCAACACCCTTTAATCGTTTTTCAAATGCAGTCCATCTATCCTCATGGAGACATTCGTCATGACCACAATCTTGATTTTGGTTTATTTTGGGGTAATGCACTCCAGGTTCATCTTTGGTTCGTTGTTTTGGCATATTCTGGCCTTCCTTCCTACCCTTCCTAATAAAAAAATAGGATTATTCTTTCCTTTTCTCTGCTATTTTCCTAAACACTCCCGCTACCTTATATTCACCCATTGGTTCATCTAACATTTTAATCAATTTGTTAACTGCTTTCTCCTTATCTAACCTTTCTGATGTTAACTGTGCCTGGAGTAAATTGTTTTCATCATTGATTTTAATACTTGATATCCACTGTGCCAGTATAGCAAAGATAAATACAAGCCATACTACGATAGATCCTACTAGTTGATATTCAGGTGGCATATTATGGACGATTGAATCAATCACATAGCCATAACTACCTACTGCGTTCATTAAAACAATTACAAATGCTGATATCAATGCTATGATACCAGAAATCTTTTGTGCATTTATTGGTTCCATAATTTATTCCTCCGATTTTTTGATTAAACTTTTTTTAAAAGTTTATCAGTAATACTCTAAAATTAGAAATACACGTGTAAACATTTTAAATTAAGCCCTCTAAGGGCTTAGATTAAAGAATAGTAATACTTTTTTTAAAATTATATGAAAATTAGACCTAGGATCGGCTATAAATCCTAGGTTTGGTGGTACATAGATATACAAAAATTCAGTAGGGAGGTAATCCTCTGAAAATTAGAAGGGAACTTTATGTTCCCTTACTAAATGTTGCCCATTGCAATTAATGTGGTCATCTTATACGAATCATAGACAATTTTCTAGATAACCTTTGATGATAATCATCATAATCTGGATTTCCTTCATTATCTAGTTTAACTTTAGGAATTGACATAGTTCCTGGAGTCCATGTTCTCTGAGTTCTTAGTTTTTGGGCATACTCTACTCTTTTCCTTTCAGCCTCATCAAACTTATCTCTTTTTTCCTGTATTCTCTTATTAAATGCCCTCATTTGTAATCTTCTTGCATTTTTAGAACAAACATTAGAACAATACAATCTTTTCCCCTTATTGAGTTGTACAAATAGCTCATGACATATAGGGCAAACCTTCAATACACAACGCCGTGGAGTATATTTAACTCCTTCATGAACTCCCCAACGTGGAACTACCACATTAACACGTCCTCATCTTTCATTTGTACCTGTTGATGTACTAAACCACAGTTGGGACATACTATTTCACCTTTATCTTCATCCATTACATTTACTCTGCAACCACACATCTCACAAGCTGGGGATTCTTTAATTTTATAAATTTGAACTCTCTTTTTATTCTTAATTGCAGCTTCTTGATCGTTTATAACTGATGTAATCCTTGGATGGCTCTTATATTTGATGATAACATCCTGACATCTGTACCCTTTCATTTCAAATTGTCTGAAAAATGATCCTGTACCTCCCTCCACATCAAGAACTCGTGTTGTATTCCCTTTAGAGTATACTTCATCTCCTATCTTCAAGTTTTTCTTAGCAACCAATTCATATACTTTCTTAACTTTTGCAGGCTTCCACTTCTTTTTTATTCGTATATGTGAATAAGGACATGTCCCTATATCTGTTGCAGTTGCATGATGATCTTTGCAACGGGGTTTTCCAGATTGAACTCTTGACGGTAAGGTTTCCAATCCTGGACTAATTGTTGTTTTTTTAATTTTTGAAGGTTGGGAATTTTGTTGTCTTGATTTGGTGATACTCTCAGACTTGTTATTCAAAATAGGCCCCCTTTAGTTCCATAATAATATATCAAACATAAAAGGGTATAAACTAAAGCGAGATATTTGGGTAAAAAATAGGGATAATATTCTTTTGAAAAATTTAAATTTAAAAAAAGTTATTTGCCTATATCTTTAAATTTCTCTTTAAATTATTTCGATCATTTGCTGCTTTTATCTTGCATTTTTTAGAACAATATACTTGTTTTCTTACTCGCGGAACAAAATAATTTCCACATATACATTTACGTTCTTTAAATTCCTGCTTTGGATCATCGATCAATGTCACTGTATTTAACCAATCTTGATAACGTTTATACGCTTCTGTCTGCGTATTAACCATTATCCCCCTCTTTTTTAATGTAGTATAATATTTATGTGCCGCCTCTTCCTCCGTATTACATAGCCCAAAATACTTTATTTTTCCATCTATCTTCCCTCTTGATTCCCATTTTGGGTTTTTACCTGTTTGTTCAAGTTTAACTCCAGGATATATACTATCCATTCCTATTTTTTCATATCCTTGTACATGGCAGGTGTGGGTAACTTCATGGAGATTTTTAAGGCGTAAATCGTGCCTATCCTTGTTGAGGTAATTAATATACGTCTTTTTATATTTCCTGAAAATTGACGGTATGAATTTATACTTTTTGGATATTTTATTATAGCCTGCCACGTATTCATAGTCACTCCCAGTACATTGTGGACCTAAATTGTATTTTTCAATGATATCCTTATTCCCTTGACAATAAATGACTTTGAAAAGTTCCCCTTTTCGTTTTCCTCGTTTTAACGTTCTTGAATATGTGAACGTTTCACATCTTTCACATTGCTTACATAGTGTTTTTGAAATTTCCATTTCAATCCCTTGATTCGTAAAAATTAATCAAAAAATTAATTGCATCATCATAGCCTTCATTGATTTTTCCAGGATATTCAAGATTTTTCAAACACCTTTTAGTTGAACGTTTTATCCTTATTGGAGATGTGGCCTCCTCTGCTTTCCTGTATGTTTTTAACAATCGTTCAATCAAATTGATTGAGTTTGAAATTTCATGAGCTTCATCAACAGTTGCATTTTCTAGTTTATTTTTTAGTTGGTCTAAGTCATATTCTAGTTGGTCTAAACTCTGTTTAGAAGGTTTTTCATTCTTTAATATTTCTTCCAAGACAATGTTGAGATCATCCTGGACTGCAGGTAAGATTATGTTTGACATTGTTAGGTTCTCCTAAAAAGTTTAAAATTAAAATAATTGATTTATTTCCGTTTCAATGTCTTCAAGATGTTCATTGCAAAGTCCCATTAAAACGTCTTGATCCCCTGTGAATGTGTCTTTGTAATCTACAACTATTGCGAGCATGGCACTGTCAAGTTTGTTAATGTCTCTATCATTGAATAATGTCCTTGTTGTTCCCTGTTCAATGCCTTCTGTGATTAATTCTTCACCTTTCATGATTTCTGCTAAAATGACATACACATTTTCACTTGAAAGATCTAAAGGTTCTTCAAACCAATTTTCTACATCTTCGCCTTCGTATACGTCTACAAGTTTTAATTCCACGTTTTTTTCTTCAACCATATTTTCACTCCCCAATCTACCTGTAATTTCCTTTTTCATCTCTTCCAAATTCACTGTAATCTATAATTATTGTGTAACATTCGTCCCATGAGTCCATTTCTGCTTTTATTTCCTCTTTTGTTGCTTTTTTCATTTTTTTCACCTGTTCTTATTTTTTTAGAAGTACTGTTGTACTTCTCTATTATGTAGTACTGTTACTACTTACTTATATACTTTTGTATTTGAATGATAAAAAAAGAAAAATATGATCAAACTCCACCAAATAATGTACAACCAACTAAAACTAATTCTCCTTTTTTTAGATGTTCTGTAGGTTTAACAAGTCCTAATTCAAGCTGTAATTTAGCTATTTCTTCAGGAGTTCCATTCAACATCGTATTCATGAAATCCATGTCTTCATCATGTTTAGTCCAGTCCCAGTTTCCAGTAATACATTCATTTTCCATTAGTTGTACCTCCTTAATTTCGATCAAACCTTTCCTAAAGGTTTGTTTTATTGACTTTCAAGATAGGATATTCCTTTTTGACATTATCTAAAATATGTTCAAGATCCTTTTCAGGACCTTGTAAATTGCATAAAATCTTTGGCATACTGTTCTCATCATTGCTTTTATCCTTGCTTTTGAATTCAGCGTAGATTTCTGCCATTTAATCACCTATTACTTATCAAATAGAAGTGTTACCTTTTCTTTATTTCCACCTAATTCTTTTGCATAGATCTTACCATCAAACAGTTCTCTATGGGCATTATAAATTGGTTTTACTTCAATGAATCCATAATTTTTTACCAGGTCTTCAACTAAGGTTAATGCCTCTTCAGGATTTCCTTCCTTTTCCATTTGCTGTTCACTGAGTTTTACATTAGCATAACTTGCCATCACTATGTCTTGAAACTCTTTAAATGTGAATTTCTTTTGATGAAAAAGTATTGTTGCATCGTTGTAATCATGTCCATAGGATTCTGAAATTTCATAGTAATTTAAGCTTATTTCTGCCATTTAAGACCCCCCCCTTATTTGTAGAACTTAAATTTACTTGAATCCTCATGAGGATCTATATGTGCCCTGTAAAATGATTCTATTTTAATAAATCCATATTTAGTTGTTAATTTTTCAACTACCTCTTCTCTTTCAAGGAATTCCTTATCTTCCTCTACGATTGATGGATCTTTCTTTTTTTCTACTTTCAATTCTTCAATGACTTTATTTAATAATATTTTAAACTCTTCAAAAGTGAATTTCTTTTCATGGGCAACTACTGTTTCTCTATAATCTTCATATTCCCTTTCTGAAATACTATAATAATTTAAACTTTTTTCTGCCATTTAACCACCTACTGTTTTAGTGAAGCTTTTTTAAAAGCTTCTTTAATCTACTTCTATTTCAACCGTATCAAAAATACATTCTGCTACAGGTGCTCTAAACTCTAATTCTAAAGTTACATCTGGAGCTACAACCTGATCCCTGGTAACTTCCATGATTGAAACTATCTTATCTTTAAGCATATCTGCAGTATCCTTATAATCCACCATCACCTCAACTGTTGCTATCTTCCGTTCCCTATCTTTCCGACTTGTAACCCATGCATTATAGTTCCCTGACGTTATAAATGCCCTAATTGTCTTTATTAAATTATCAAATCTATCATAGATTCCATTCTTTTTCATGGCTTCTCTTGCATCAAAATCTTTACCTGCATCATTAGTTCCAGTTGCATTCATTGTTCCATCTTGAACTTTTGTATTGTCACTTACCATGTTTTACTCTCCTTTTATTATGATAGTCTTTCCTACCTTCTTTTCCATCGTATCCTCAAATACAAGATTTCCACAAGATAAACACCTGTAAACCTTCTTGTTTTTTCCACCGTATTTCTCTCTAAATTCCATTTCCTCGTTGCATTCTTTGCAGATTACGGTCATTTCAGGCCCCCAATGCATTTGTAACTCGAACATAAGCTTCAGTTACTCTTGGTTTATGTTTGTACACTTTTTTCAAGTACCATACACCATCAATCTTTTTGTAAGTTGATTCTGTATCAAAAACAGATACGGACATAGTGACTCCGTGCCATTCCATGTAAGAAGGTTCACATCCACTGAAATAAGAACCAATACATTTCACTTCTTTCTTTTTAGTCATTTAATCAGGCCCCTCAACTTCTATTTCACAAATAAGTTCAGGATCAGGTTTTGGAGTCATAAGTGATTTAATAAATCGTCTTGCACTTCCTTTAGTCATAAATGGTCCTGCTTCTGATTCCATAGTAAACGTGCCCTCGGCCCAATGATATTCGCATTCTTTGATTATCCTAACATCATAATGGCAGAATCCATTTTTAATTATTTGATATTTGGTTTTCAATCAAATTACCTCCCTTCAAAAACAGTTATTCCCTTATATTCATCAGTTACAATAATCCTAATCTGGCCTTTGCTCTTCTTTTGACAGATTGGGCAACACCATTCCACACCCACACTAAACTCTTCAGTATCTGCATTAAAATCTAATGAGTTCCTTGTAACTTCTGAAGAGTTCCAGGGTCTGTAACAATAAGGGCATGGGTTCTCTTCATTTTGGTTCATCCAATCCCTTTTCTCTTTTGATGGCATCTTCAACTGAACTTAAAAATATTCTTGTGGATTCTAAAATTCTATCCCTTGGACTTAATGGATCCTGACCTAACATTGGTTCTCCATATTTCTCACATAGGCATGATGGAATGTCTAAATTGCATTTATGGCAGTATATGAATGAATTATACTCACTCCAATCCAAGTTTACTTCATCTTCAGAACTGCAAATAGGACATGAATATCCAAGTTCATGAGGCATGAATACGGCCGTTCCACTTCCTCTTTTACCTAATAATTTCTCTGCTCTTTCATCCTTTGAATAAGATTCTTTTAACTCTGTGTTTAATTCTTCTCTTAAACCTTCAAATTGCATTAAGCTTAATTTAAGCCCTTTATCATCTGGATATTCTTCTAATAAATCCCTTTTAGAGTTAATTCTTTCATTTACCTTTGTTATTTCATTTTTAATCTCTTCAGGTGATCTAGTCATCTAATCCCTCCAATGGCCTCACACGAGTTAAATCATAAGCTCCCTTAGACTCTAAAAATACAACAGGTTGAGTATTACCTCCAAACAAATAAGCTCTGTACTTTGTCACACCTTCAAACGTCTTACCATCGTCATCTGTAACTATGACTTTTGTACCGATGTCATGGGTTGCATTCCAATTATCAACTATGTACTTTGAAAGTTCCATGACTTCTTTGCGTAAAGTTCCATTTTCTTGAATTAGGAACTCCATGGGGTCTTCATTTTGATTTTGGTTATTTGGAGGTTTGCATACGGTCATTTTAGTGGCTCCCATTTCTTTTCTTGCCAGTTCCAAGATTTATTCCAACGACTTTCAGCCAAGAAATTAATCAAACAGGAATCATCCCAAACATCACCTAAATCATTATTTTGAGTGAAATAATAAGGAATTAAATCTCCAGTTACTCCAAAGTGATCTCCAAGTTTTTTAACCAGGTCATCGAGAGAAGGTAAATAAACCAATTCTTTAAATTCTTTAAATGATTCAATCTTACGTGCGTGACCTATGTCGTGCCAATAAAACTTAAAAATAGTTTCTTTTGTTTTAATATCATAAGTTCTAAAAAATGTAAATTTTAAAGTAGTTCTTGACCTATATTCCTGTAATGTTTCAACTTGGGTTTTGTCTTCCCAGATAACAGCCACTTTATCCCCTACTTTTGGCTTCCAGTCCTCTTGAAGTTCTTTCAATTCTCTGCACATTAGAATAAAATCATTCATTTTAATCATCCCTGATATATTTAACAAACGCATAATGTGATGTATCAATGTACCTTAACTCACTACAACCATTTTCAATCATTAAATCTCCATACTCATCAATTAATAAACTACACCGATATGAAGGGTGGAATTTCACACTCTCTTGTATTTCTTCTAGTTTATCATAATCTTCCATTGTAAACAGTTCTTTTTTCCAAACATCAACAAGTACGAACATGTTTAATCACCTACAACAGAATAAACACCAATCACAGTACCATTTTTCCCTTCCTTTTCCATCGTCTTACTCAGTAAACCGAGTTTTATCATGTTACTGAGATAATTTGCAATTGTTTTCCTTGAACGTGGCCATACTTCCGTAATTTCATTTATTGTAAAGCTTGGATGAGTCTCAGAGTATGGAAGTACAATATCATCAAATCTCTTCTTTGCAGAAACAAGTAAGGTCCTATCACGTGCTTTGGCACTGCAAACTTTGCATTCAGATTTACGGCCTTCTGTAGCTACAGATTTCCTATAAAATTCAGTTATTGGTTTTTCTATTCCACATTGCGTACATGTCTTCGTTTTTCCATCTTCTAATCCTTCATGTGGGAATAAGAACATTTTCTGCAAAGCTTTAGACTCTTTAGGTTCTTTAGATTTAGTAATTGGTTTTATATCTTCTTTGACAGGTTTCGGATGTAAACCTCCTAAAAGTCCAGGTTTATTTGATTTTCGTATAATGGTTGGTCTTGCCCTTCCATCAATCCTAATTTTTGCACATTTACGACATTCAGGGCCTACTTTACCTGTCATAGTTAATGGAAACTTATCCACTGATTTGATTTCTAAACAGTTACTGCACATCTTCATGACAGGTTTCTCTTCTTTCACAGTTTCGATTACCTTTTCAGTTGCCATTGCCATTTAATAACCCCCTTACATACAATTCTTCCCTGTAAAGTTCCTGCAAACCTTCCTTACTTTGCAATTTCATGTCTAAATCCATTCTTTCAGGGTATTTCTCTTTTATAGCTTTGATATTTGCAATTTCCCTGGAAACATCAATCCATTCAGCATATAAAATATCATCCCTTACCTCTGAAAAATCAGATATTTTAGACATTCTTATGCCTCCAGAAGGTTCTGTACTGCTTACTTCGAGGGTCATATTTCCTTTCATGAGTGAAACCCAGTTGATCTGACATCCTTCTACCCATACTCCTCAATGCCTTCTTTTTATTCTCTGCAAGAGTTCTATAAGATGGATGAATTAAATTCAAATCCTTCAGGTGGTCGTACATTCCCTCAGATGTGCTTTCACCATAATTCTTTGTGAATTTCTCTTCAAATCTGATTAATTCCTTTTCGTTTTTAACCTGTTTATCCAATTTCAACCATTTTCCACTATTCGTAAAAGCTGTTTGAACCATTTAATCAACCTCCAAAGTGTTCACTAAGGTTTGAAAAAATAATAAAAATTAGAATAAAAAATAAGAAAAATTTAATTTAAGTTATTTGGATTCAGTTGCTGGAAGTTTTGAATCATTATCAAAATTAATATTTAATTCTAAAACATCCAAAACTTTTCCAACATAATCATGGATTTTTTCTCTAATTTCAAATCCAGTAGGTATGTCCCCCCATTCTATTGTAAATCCAGATACAGTAACAACTAAATGGTCTCCATAATCCACAGGATTCATTGAAATCTTTTCGTAAAGTCGTGGATCGAATTCTTTATCTAAAAGACAAATTAAAATCTCTTTACCATCTACATCGAGATTGTTAATCCGTTTATCATATTTTTTAAGATGGACTGTAAAAGCCCATTCATGCCCTTGATTTATTACCATTCCAGATTTATACTCTTCATTAGAGTGCATAATCATCCCTCCAGGAGTTCTGGGTTTTCAAAGATTGTTCCTACTTTCTTAAAACTGGTGAAACGATGGTAAGTCTTATCAAAATCATACCTGTGTTTTGAGCAATAATCTGATGAAGACTTAATAGATCCATCAAAACCCCATAACTCGTGGAACCATACTGTAGGCCCAAATGGGGGAACTAATCCGAAACATCCATTTCGTTTTTCAACTTTGAAAAGTATTTTCTCACGTGCTACTTCTTTGTGAGTGTTTCCAGCCCATACGTGCAATGTTTCAACATATTCAGCTTCTATTAAGTCACCATCATATATTTCGGTTTTATCTTCCAGTACCTTACCTGTGAACTCCCTTAATTCAACATTGCAAATATTCACTTCAGGATGATCATCCTCTCCTTTTTTAGGGATTAAATAAACAGTTTCTACCCCATTTCCAGTCTCATAATCTAAATCAATACGCTCAACTTGGAACATTTCCTTCTTGTCTTTATCCCATGCTTGATATTTGATTTCACAATTCATTTTTCAGTCTCCAGGAGTTCTGGGTTCTCGTAAACTGTTCCTACTCTCTCGTAAGTTCTCCAATCATCATCCATGTCAGTGCATTTCCCCTTGTATTGACCATCAATGAACTCATAAACAAAGCCTCTAGATTTAATCCAAATTACCTTCCCATGAGTTCCACCATGAACTGCATTTTCCCCAAATAGAATAATATCATCTTCAAAAATTAGATCCTTATTTTTATCAATCCTTCCTGTAAACTGCATTAATTCAAGGTCATTTAGGTTGTATTCTGGTTCTGTTTGGTCTTCCTCTTCATCAAAACTATCATAATACCTTAACTCATCTTTAACCCAATTAGAAGTTTCAATCATTACAATCTCAGATCCAAATATGTCCCATTGAATTCGAGTTACTATGAGCATTTCTTTCCTTTTTTTATCCCATGCCCTGTATTGGATTAGATTCATTTCCATTGCATTCATAACCTCATCCCCTTAATTTGACCCCTCAAATGTATAATCTAAGTTCTGTAATAAATCTGCAAAGTCCACCAGTTCCTTAAACCAATCCTTATAACCCTGTAAACCGCCTTTATTAACTCTCCCTAGATTGAATACCTCATTTTTAAAATAGTCCATTGGAATTACTATCTCTTTTTCCGTGAATGTTACAGTTAAAACCCATTCATTAGGGAAAACAGAAGTATGCTGTCCTACAAAGTGGTCATAAGTAGGTAAATCAAAGAAGAAAAAACCTTCATCTAACTTTTGGATCTCACTCCAATAAGCATCCACAACCTCTTTAAACAGAAGACGGTTTCTTCTTTTGACTTCAGGAATCAATGAATTTAAAACTTCTGCCCTTTTATAGCACCATTTATTACAGACATCCCACAGGGTAACTTTGTTACCTTCTTCATCCTGAATTTTAACCTTATCCCCCACATTCTTTTCAGCCCATCTTTCAAGCCCAAAAGGATTTCTAAACCAATTCATTGCGATTATTCCATCTTCACCTTTGTATAAACTTATATCAAGACTCATAACCTCATCCCCTTAACTTCAGCTAACTTAAAATGACATGCCTCACAGTGTTTACAGTGCCAGGTTCCAGGATCTATAATATGGCTCTTGAAATCCCAACATTCACAAATCCATGATGCCTCATAATAATAGACTTTGTAAACTTCGCCTTTGGATCCTTGGACTTCAAACTCATAATAAGCATTTTCCACGTCTGCTTCTATGAGTTTGACAAGTCCTTTTTTGTATAGGCTCCAGCCCGATTCAACCCTATTCGTTGCCATTTTCTCCCAGTAACTTAACTACTGCCTTTGTAATCTCTTCACAGGTGAGAGGTTTCACCCTAGGATCTAAAAATCTCATATTATGGTTCCTATTTGCGAGCATTTGGGCTGCAGTTCTAACCTTTTCATTATAAGAAAGACTTGTAGGATCCACAAAGTCTTTGGTCGGATCATCAATGATAACTAAGTCTGCAAATTTACTTTTAAAGAACGTTCCTGGAGGCTTTTCTTGAGGTATTGAAACCCTTAAAATTAAATCCTTATCTTTATCAAGAATATCCTCTACTTGTTTTTTAGCTGAAATAAGACTTTCAGCCTCAACTTCTGTTTCCATGATTTTCTTATAGACTTTCACAGTGTACTTCATGCTTTCACCTTAAAAAAAATAAAAGAAATTTAATCGAAGTTGATATTTTTAACGACTCTTTTAACGTCTTCAAACTCTTCTTTGGTGAAATCCTCAGTAGGATCATTACGCATCTTCAAAGCCATAGCAGTGATATTCTTCTCATTGATCTTCTCATGCTTTTCTTCTAATTTAAGTGAAATTTCATCTATAACTGCCCAAGTCTTTGAGTCATCTTCAAGGTTCATTTCAGGTTTCTCTTGTTTTGTTTCAGGTTTTGTGTCTTCTTTTGAGTCTTTGCCTGGTTTTCTTGCATAAACTTTGAAGATTTTATAAGGATTTTTTGGAGGTTTCAATGGTTTTTCACCTTTAAAAATAATTGCAACCTCATGACCTACTGGAATCTTCTTAAATGCATTATTTAAGCCAGTAGTTCCCATCACATCGAATTCACCATCTTCATTTTTGATAACATAAACTATGCTATTGTATTGCCCTACACTGGTTTTTTTAGTTAAATAAATTCCTTTAATTGAATCTCCCATCTTTTTAGGGGTCCATCTACCTTCATCATCCGTTTCCACAGGCATCCAACCTTCAGACTCTTTAAACTCTTCCACCATAGTTATGCCTCCTTAATTCCACTAATTGACATCAAATGCTCTTCTAAAACTTTAGCCTCTACCTTTTCCGTTTTCTGCATTGCAACCTTTTCTTCCATTGTTGGTTCTTTGGGATGTTCCATCCTGTACTTCTTGAGCTTTGCATCCATGTACTTGTGGACCTTTTTCTGTGCTTTCTTTGATTCAATGACCAACCTTCTAAATTCTGAGTCCTCTTTGAATATTTTGCCCTCTTCAGTACTCAATCCATCAGAATAGGTGACGGTTTCATATTGTTTTCTCCAGCCTTTCTTGAAACCTGAAATATCATAGCCTGTAATCTCAAATTCCAATCCCTCGACTTCTTCATTAATTTGTTTAAGTTCCAATTCAGACAATGGTTCGACTACTATTTTTTCTTTTTTAACCATCAAATCACCTCATTCACAAGCATAAAGGTCATATTTTAAGGGATGTTCAATTAGAGTTTTTACCTGTTTTAACACAGTTATTATCCTTTGTTTGGATAGTTTATCTCCTTCTAAAAGATTTTCCCATCCTTCAATTTCAGTTATTTTTTCATTTATGATTTTTACAGCTGGACATTTATTTTCAATTTCTTCTTTACTATTTGGCATCATACAACCTCCTTAACCTTAAATTCATAATCCTTAATCATTCCATTAACAACTTTAGGACACGTTTTAACCTCAACCGTCTTACCAACCTTTACAATTCCATTTTTGATTAATTCCTTTAGCTGAACTTCAGGAAGGGTGCATTTCCTGCCATTCTCAAATGAAATTTCACCCATCAAAATACCTTCCCAAATATCAGTAATCTTTCCCTTAGTTGGTATTTCAGTCTGTACCTTTCTTCTAGCCATTTTCAACACCTTTAAGCTTCTTTTGTCGTTCAATAATAAGCAAAAAAGGATCTTTTTTAACAGGATCTACAAGTCCTAATTTAGACCTACGCCATGAAATCTGAGAGATACTACGTTTATTGGGAAGTAATTTCTGTACTTCACTCAAAGGCATGCCGTCATTTTCCATGATGATTTCGTCTTCCTTTTGAGTCCATCTCGTTTTCTTGCGTTCTTTTGGAGTTAAACTGATATTATAACGACGTGCAAGGCCTTTAACTGATTGTTCGCTACGAAATAAATGTTTTCCAATCTTTTCTGCTCCTTGCTTCCTGTTGATTCGGACATAATTGATTTCCCTTTTTTCCCAGGGTCTACCATGCAATTAGATACCTCCTTGAACTGAATGCAGCACGCCCTCATGGCACACTAGCAACACTGAAATCAAAAAAGGAATAAAAACAATTAAAAAAGTGAAAATGTGGGGTAAATAAGGACTTAAAGACTCATAAAAAGAAGGTTTTGACTTGTATAATGATTGTTTCATTTTTCTGTCACCTCTTCACATTCAACCACGTAATAGTCCTGAGCGTATAAAAAACAAACATCTCCAGGTTTCATAGAACGTTCCAACCAGGGGAACTCTTCAAAGTCATCTGGAAGCTCATCAATCCGTTTAATTGTAATTTTTACATCATCTCTTTTAGGTAAGATAGTAGAAGCTGGTTGAAGGCTTTTAAATACATATTTACCTTCATTTGCCAGTTCTTCAACTTGAACATAGTCATTCCATGACTGATGCATCTGAAACCCCCTGTCCTTCTTTAAACAGGAATGTTAAGGATGTACTTGATCCAGTTTGAGTTACATCAAAATCTGGAATTCCAATAAATTCTGCAATCTGTGTAAGTTGTCTTCCACTGAATGTAAGATCGATAGCGTCTCCTTTTGGAATAATGACATTTAAAAACAATTTAAAAGAACCATCATTATATGACACTTTTTGAAAAGACACTCTGACATCTGCTTTTTCCAATAAATCTCTAACTTTTGTTTCAATCTCTTTAATAATCATATTTCTAAGCCGATCTTCTTTGACGTAAACTTGTGAGTACTCTTCTAACTTGTCTTTCATTTAGATCCCCTTCACAAAGCAGCATTCATAAACCATTCCCCAAAGGAGAGCATGATCCCAAACAAAAAGTTTATCTCCGGCCTTAATTTTATTGTCTGACAACATAGGTAATTCATCCCAATTTTCGGGTCGTTTGCTTATCCTAATTTTTACAAGAAATCCATTTACAGGCTTAGCATCCCAGAAACTGAAAGATTTATATGAATCCATTTAAACCACCTCATGACTTATAGATTGAACATATTTCACCTGTTTAGGAGTTTCTTCATCCTGTTTACTCCACATTCTATCAACAAAACGTTCCCAATCCATATTAAACAACTCCTTTGAGTCTTAACCGTTCATGCTGCTTAACTTTGTATAAAGATGTTTCATAACCACAATGGCTGCATTCAAAGTAAACCCACCATTTACCATCTCGGCCTAAGAGCCTGACACCACCTTCATGTGGTCGCATTTTAACAAGCCCTTGGTGAGAGTTACAGGATGCACAACCATTTCCTTTGAAGAGTTTTTCTAGAATTGGGTCCCTGCAAATTTCAATATCTTCAGGATCTTCAAACTGATCAATTGTCAACTGTTCCATGGATTCATGATATGAATCTTCTTTACCCTGGCACCATGCACACGGCCTGTAACCTTCACCATCTGTGCGGGTTTTATGCTCCTCAAGCATCATTTTAATAGCCCTGCAATCTGGTAAGTGTGATATTTTAGTATTCGTATTTCCTATCAACTCACCTTCAGGTTCAAAAAGTTCTATATTAATAGGTCCTGGAATATACCAACCAGGACTAAGCATATCTTCAGGCCCTAATTGGGCCTCTCTAATTTCCTTTACCACATCAACAACGTTTCCCATCATTTTCTCACCTTCTAGTAACTTAACCTACAGCTGTGTCTACGCCTGCAAGATGCACATTCATCATAGCAGGCTGTCATTTCATCTTGGATCTCTTCACGTTCCCTTTGGAATGTGTTGTAATCACTCATTCTTTCTTTCATTGTTTATTCCCCGTTTCTTCTGCACATTTCGGACAAAACACTAAAAAACTATCTTTAAATCGTGGATGTGGCACTTTAATTAAGTTTTCACTTTCTTTAAAACATCTATCACATTTCATAGTTTTTACCTCCTAAATTCCCTTAATTGAGCAAACAAAGCTCATAAATAAATCGAGACAGTGAGAATTGAACTCACCTAAACTCGGTATCTGTATGGTTGCCCATCGAAATGGATTTTCTCGCAGGTACCTACGTTCCTAATCAAAGGATTACAACCACTCTACAGCCGAGCAGTCAACCACTGACTCATGCCTCGTAAAAATTAATAAAATAAATTTTGTGTTTCTTTGTCGTTTTTGTCATCGGGGCCTTACGGTAAGTCTTTCTGATATGGTCATGATCCAGAAACCTTTTGCCCAAACACGTCGTATGACACTTCAAAGATTCCGCCTAGGTCTAATTCCTCAGCCCAAGTGCCTTTAAATCCCCCCGAATTGAAAAGGCAGGGGTTAGCTGGGGGGCAGAAGAAAAAGAATCTGAAACCCCCTGCAACAAGGTTTTACTCTTGTTGTACCTTCCTATGTTGGAAGTTATATAAATAGTTTTCTAGTTTTCTAGAAAGAAAGAAAACTAATATTAAAAAGTGGGAGTAACAGATTAACCTCCTTCTAGTGCATATTGCTTAAATTCAAAAATAAGAGATTCAGGGATATTCTTTTTGATAAATTTATAATTCTTATATCTGTCATTTTCAATGAATAGGGGTCGAAGTATATTCAAAGCCTGTAAAGAATCAACATAACTTCTATGAGTATCTAAATGAGTTCTTCCTGTTTGTTCAATAATAATGTCTCTTAACTTCCTAAATGAAATTTCAGCATTATTGGGGTAGTTCTCATAAAGATACCTGCAAAAAATCTTTGGATTTTTTTTAATTATATGTATGTGTCCGATTTTCTGAGGATTTGATATAGTACTTTTATTTTCGGGCTTTTGATATTCTTTATAAATTCCATATCCTTCAGTAACCATTTTATCAATAAGGGCCTGTTCAACTTCTAAAGCTAAGGTTGCATATGTATGACCATACTTTCCTTTAACAAAGTTCTCAAAATCAGTCCAAACTCCAGGGTGGGGTATTCGAACCTGTAATCTTTTGGACATTAGAAGGCCCCCTCTTCCAAAAGATGTACTCCATCTGAACCCATTTTGTGGGCATTTTCCAAAAGATGTACTCCAGATGTACTCCACTTGGAGTACAAGTTTTGGGGAGATGTACTCCATCTGGAGTACAAGTTTTGTGGGGTTAAAAAAACAGTTATTAAATTATTAAAATAAAAAATAAAATAAAGAATTAAATTATTCCTAATTATTTTTTGGATGTTATAGTATATATATGTTTTTATAGTATTTTTCAATAAAAAAAGCTTTTTCATTGATCTTCCAGATCCTTTCACTGAAAAAACTCCACACATATATAAAAAATTTATTTCAATTCCTGATTTTTTCATAGATTTCCCCCCATGAGCTGCAAACTTGATAGTTTGCTAGTTTTCTTGCATGGTCTATGATCTGTATACTCTAAATATAAATAGTTTTCTAGAAAACTAGAATATAAGAAAGTTAGTAAGTTTGATAAGTAGTTATATATATTATAAGCTACAGAATAAGGGTCAGTGCAATTAAATTGAACGGAGGTATGATTATGGCTGATGAAAAAGGAACAGTTGATGAACAGTTCTCTGTTAGAATCCCACAGGACCTTGCAGCTGAAGTTCGTAAATATTCTCGTCAGGAATATGGTGAAAAGGCAGGTAGTATTAAAAAATTTGTTATCAACGCATTCGAGACTGAAATTTCTAGGATAAAATCTAAAGAATAATTCCCTTTTACAGATAAGATTCATCAAAATTCCTTCTTACCTGCTGGCAATCTGATAGATTTCAGCAGCAATCTTCCTGTTTTTAACAAGAATTTCCTCATATTTCTTACATGTAGGGGATAATTTCTCAAGTTTATCGCTGTTTTTATAAAATTGTTTTGTGAGAGTTTCAAACCTGGAGCTAGCCATGGTTACACCTCAAATCATTATAAAAAAAGTTTACAGCGCTTACGCTAGATCGTACAGATCCTGAAAAATAGTTAATTAAATATAGCCTATTGTATATACCTTCCAATGTCGCTACCTCCCGTAGTGGCGGGGAGGGGTTGGATTTGATCTTGGCGGATATGGGTCCAACTCCTCCCTTTTTTGTTAATAATGTACACTGTAATTGTTTACTATTCTGCTATTTATATCAAGAGTAGAAGAGCACTTGGGAAGTAATGGTTCTAGTGAGCACAAATTATCTATTTTTAATACACTACTATAAATCCTTAGTAAATATATTTAAATGTCTACGATCCTTTAAATTAATATATGAAAACTGGTGATGACCAAAACTTTGTTAAACTATGTATTTGGTTATTAAAAGATGATTATAATATCTTCAAAGTCTTATCCGGATTAAAAAGAACTTGGACTCCTGGATATACTGGTAAAGCAGGTCGTGAAGCTATTTGGCTGTGGATCTGCTATCGTCAACTCTGGGGTAAACAGGTTGATTATATTTATAGCATTGCTCAAAAAAAACATCCACACTTGGAAGACCACGATGCATTAACGCGGGTTATTGTAAAAGAATCAATTGAAAAATATATTGAAGAAAATAAACAGGTACTTGAAAAGGCTTAATCTTTCTTATTTTCTTCCTTAAACTTCTTTTCAGCATCTGCTTGTCTTTTCATTACATCCATAGCATGTTGCATTTTATCTAATCTTTTATTATTTTCCTCCCTTTCCTTAATCATCTGTTCTTTTTCTTTCAAGAACTCCTCATATTCTTTGGTTTTGAAGTCATAAACTTCAACTTTATGAATGCTCAAATCCTTTACAACACGTAGATACTCATTTTTGCAGGTTTTCTTATCAATATGTATGTATGCGGGGTCGGATCCACCCAAAGCCTGGCCCATCATTTTTTTATAAATCGCATAAGGCACACCAGCTTTATTCAAAGTTGTACTGAAAAAAGATCGTAGATTATGTGCATGAAAAAAGCTGTATTCATTCCCTTCAATGTAACCATAATCTAAATTACTATTTGCACTTTTAAATATCTGAATAAACCCTGATTTACTATAAAGCCCTCCAAACTTATTAGTATATAATATTGAATCATTTGATAAATCATTTCGAGTTTTGAGGTATTTCAAAGTATATTCAACAGATTCAGGTGATGAAAAAGTAATTGTATGTTCACTTGTCTTTTCACTGTATAATTCCCAACAAGGAATTACCCTTCTTTTTTCTAAAGTTGAAATTACATTATTTATGTCCCTTTCATCATGATATTCCTCAGTTGCATCAATGAAATCTTGGATAGTAAAATGTCTTATATCCCCACTTCTTAATCCTGAAGAGGCCGCCAGGGCAATTACTGCCTTAAACTTCCAACTATTAGTACTTAATATTGCTTCCCTCACATGATCAATACTAAGTGATTCAGATTCCCGCCTAGTTTTCTTCTTTTTCATTCGAATATTTTTTGGCAGGTCTATATCAAATTCATTATAAAAAGCTCGGATCCTACTCATCATAGTTCTGATAGTTGAATCTTCCAGACCTCTTTCTTCTTTGAGAAATTTATAATACCTAAATAAGTAAGTGTTTATGCTTCGATCCATTTTATCAGGAATTGTTACCTGTTCTTTATAAGCCTCAGATCGTAACTCACTAGGTGTCTTTTTAGTCAATTCACAATAAGGCATAAATGCAGTTACATAACTTGATACAGTGTTCTTTCGTAGTTGTTTACGCAACTCTAACCGCTGCATTAAAGGGTCATTTATGATGTCTTCCTTTAACATGCAGATATTTATTCACATTTATGCCTATAAGGTTGATGAATTTTTAAAAGGTGGAGAAATTACTTAATATTTATCTTCGCTTATGTCTACCATTTATAAAAAAGGTGGAGAAATTTCTTACTCTTTACTTTAGAACTGCAGATATATCTATATTAAGATTTTCATGTAGATTTGAATACTTAACGATTTTTCTTATAAATGATTTTTGATTAAATTGAAATTAATATTTTTATAAATTTTTTATAAATATTAAAATTAAAATAATTTGAAAAACAAACCAAAGTTAGAATATAAAAAATTAGAAATATAAAATTTATTTCTCATTAAAATAACTTGAACGTCTCATGGAGAATACAGCATAAAATGAAGAACAATGTTAAAATCTATGATCTGGATATTGAATATGAAATAATTCATAGAAAAGTTAAATATCCAAGATTAGAACTTAAAACGGACCGTTTACGCTTAATATTACCTTTAGGTTACAACAACCACGAAAAACTCCTTGAGAAACATAAAAACTGGATATACAAGAGAGTTTCATGTATAAAAAGTTCAATGGAAGAGACAAAAAATCGTCAACTCGATTTTGGAAGGACTGAGGATGAATTCAGGGCACTTGTCCAGACGTACATTGAACGTATCTCTCAAGAACTGGATGTGAGCGTTAAACGGGTTTACTTCAGGAAAATGACATCACGATGGGGAAGCTGTAGCTCTAAGAAAAATATAAACATTAACAGGTACATGCAGTACATCCCCACCGAACTCATTGAATACGTTGTATTCCATGAAATGGCGCATCTCGTTGAAATGGGACACAATAAACGATTCAAAAAAATAATATCAACAAGATTTACAAACCACAACGAGATGGAAAGAGAACTGTTAGTTTACTGGCTTTTAATAAAAGAGAATATTCCAATGTATAAAAAAGCACAATCTGTAGAGGATTAAAGTTTTTTTTAAAGTTTTTCTATTAAATCAGATATAATTATTTATAACATATTCACCTAATATCTACTGAACTTATTTCAAATTTATAGTATCTTAAAATTATTCAAGATTACATGTAACAATGAGTTCTATGGAAATAGTAAATATTACCAAAGGATAAAATGTATTTAAATTAAATTTAAAGATATATAAGATATATAAAGTTTCAATTAATGATTTATTATCAAAAAAATTTAATTATCTAAAATTTAATTATCTTAACTATGACTATTAAATTAAATCCATTTTAATCAGCTTTTAAAAATCAGATTAATTCTTAAAAATCCTTAAAAATCTTTTTTAAATATAAATCGGAGATAAACATGATAACAGTTAAAGTTCTAAGATATGACCCAAAAAAGGATGAAAAACCACACTTTGAAACCTACACCATCGAAGAAAAGGACAAAATGAAGGTTTTAGATGCTCTAAACTACATAAATGAGGAGTATAACGCAAACCTTGCATACAGATATTCCTGCCGTGCCGGGCAGTGTGGATCATGTGCTTTGAAGGTTAATGGGGAAGTTAAACTGGCTTGCAAGGCCGAAATAAAAGAAGGGGACATTATAGAACCTCTAGACTTTGATGTGATGAAGGATCTTGTTGTGGATAGAAGTGAAGTTGAAAACAAAGTAAAAGAGATGGGACTCTTTTTAGAAGGAAAATGTGAAGTTCCTGAATGCCCTGAAGTAATAAATCCAGAGGAATATGCGGATTCAAAGAAGATCAGAAGCTGTATTGAATGTTACTCATGCCTTTCAGCATGTCCGGTTATAAAAGAAGCATCTGAATTTGCAGGGCCCTACTTCATGCGCTACATTTCAAAATTCGCCCTTGACCCACGAGACTGTGGGGATCGTGCCCAAGAAGGATTTGACGAAGGACTCTACTGCTGTACATCATGTTCAAAATGTGTAGAAGTATGTCCAAAGGAGATAAACACCTTCGGAGGAGCCATAGAAAAGCTACGTGAAATAGCCTGTCGTGAGGATATAGGACCATTACCACCACATAAAGATCTGAAAGCATCAATAGAGAAAACAGGTCGTTCTGTTGAACCATCCCGAAAAGGTCCATTTGGACAGGGATTCGTGAAAGCTGTTTCAAAACAGCAGCAAAAGGTTGAAAGCTGTGATGATACTGCTGGAAAACCTAAAGTAGCAGTTTTCACAGGTTGTATGGTGGATTATAAACTGCCTGAAATTGGAATGGCACTCCTTAAAGTCCTGAAAAAACACGGTGTTGATGTAATTGTGCCTGAAGATCAGGTATGCTGCGGCTCACCACTGCTCCGGACAGGACAGACAGATATTATGGAAGAACTTGTAAAAAGAAATTATGAAGCTTTAAAGGACTACGACACCATAATAACAATTTGTGCAGGATGCGGTGCCACCCTCAAAAATGACTATCCAAAATACGGCGCCGAACTTAACGTAATGGATATAAGTGAATTTTTAAGGGACAAATTGAACACAGAGGATATGAAACCCGTTGACATGAAGGTAACCTATCACGACCCATGCCACCTTGTTCGCGGCCAGGGAATACGAGATGAACCCCGATCCATACTCAATAGAATAAAAGGCGTTGAATTTGTTGAGATGGAAAAACCGGACCAGTGCTGCGGTGCTGGTGGAGGCGTACGCTCCGGAAAACCTGAAATAGCAGCAGGATTAGGTAGTAAAAAGGCCAAAATGGTCCAGAAACTCGATGTAGACGCTGTTGTGACCATATGCCCCTTCTGTGAGTACAACATCAGGGACTCCCTTGAAAGAGAGGGGATGAAAAATATCAAAGTTATGAACATTCTGAAACTTCTTGAAATGGCTTATGATTGTTAATATAACCTGTTGAATAGATTTAAAGAAGTTATTAATTATCTAAAGATTTATTGCTAATTAAAAAATTTGTTCATAAGCATTTCTTAATTAAATCGCAATACCTTTGATAAATTATGGCAAATAGAACTACCGCAAATTTATAGAAATTAAATTCAATAAACTGTACAAAAAACCAAAATTAACAGTGAAACAAGTGAAAAAATGATCTACGTAGTGTTTGTAGAACCAGAAACCCCTGGAAATATAGGTTTTCTTGCAAGAACCATGAAAAACTTCGGACTTTCAGATCTAGTACTTATAAATCCATGCGAAATCGAAAATGACGCTTATTACAAGGCAATGCACGCCAAAGAGGTTATAACAAATCGCAGAACATATGATTCTTTGCAGGACTTTATTGAAAATGAGGGCATAGATTTCACAGTGGGCACAACAGGAGAAGCAGGGGGAAGTTACAACGTTCCCAGAATCGCTGTTACTCCTGAACAATTTGCAGAAGCTCTCAATGTAACCGGAAAGATCGCAGTCGTATTTGGAAGGGAGGGTGATGGACTCACAAACAAAGAAATATCTCTTTGTGATGTTGTTGTAAGCATTCCAACCCATGAAGATTATCCCATATTAAATATAAGCCACGCTGCTGCGATAGTATTTTATGAACTCTTCAAAAAGGAGAAGAGTTACCCTGTTGAGGAACTTGAAGAGGCATCTACCATTGAAAAAAATGGTTTACTGGACTGCATGGATGAAATAATTGAAAAACTCGGCTATCCGGAACATAAAAGCAAAAACGCATCTTTAGTATTTCGAAGAATCATCGGAAGGGCTTTTATATCTGGAAGAGAAGCACATACACTAAAAGGCACCCTCAGAAGAATAAACAAAAGATTAATTGAAAAATAAACGATTTGCAAGAAATAAAAGTAAGTGCAATTGCATAAAATATTTCTATTAATATTTCCATTAAGACGTGCATTTACAGAATAATGCATTAAATAGATGTTAGAATACAAGATGTGTACAAAAATAAGGTTACTGCATAAATAATCTGATCAAACTTCAAATATTAACTAAAAACAATAAATATTTACCAAAATGTATTAGAATTACTATATATAAACAAAACCATACATTTTCTGATTGTTATTGATATTAAAAACGTTGCTAGAGATAGTTAATATAATAAAGGCAATATAAAAAAAAGGTGGCTAGATGTTGTTCGGTTTCAGTCCTTTAGATGTAATTGGATTGGTAATATTTATCCTGTTAATTTTTACACTTCCCTGGTTTATAAGGACCAGAGCCATGGCAACCATCAGCCGTTTCACATTTGAACTCGAAGAAATGGTTGAAGAAGCTAAAAAAACACTTATTAAAGTCTGTAATGAAAAAGGAACTCCAAAAGAGGATCCTAAAGTTGCTGTAGAAAATTTTTTCGAGTTTTTCGTTGTTACACCCGTTGATCTTGACCCCAATGGGATTATGAGAAAATTCGAGAAGATCCTCGACCTTGGAGAAGAAAGATTTAAACACATGGCAAAAGTTATGGCTCCAAATGCCACTGATGAATGGAAATCCAACATAATAATGACCCTCAAAGCAACCATAGGCATAAATGGGGTTGCAAAGATTGTAAGACACAATTTAGAACTTGCAAAGAAAACAGGAAATATTCAGATACTTTTGATGCTCCAAATGAGCCTACCACTGATCATGAGGACTGTGAAAGCCCAATATGAAGGAACCGGCGCATTTTCAGAGGGAAAACCTGTGGGAGATGGATTAGGACCCCTTGTTGCAGGTAAACTTATTGAAGATTTATCTGAAGATGATCTTCGTGAAATGGATGATATTGTAGTGGCCGAAAGACAAATAAAAAATCGAAATGTGATCATAGCCCGTGCAAAAGGTCCAGGTGCAAGAGTTGGGAAAGTTGGAAAAGTAATAACGTCCATAATAGATGATAAAAATATAAAAAGGATTATAACAGTTGATGCCGCTGTAAAACTTGAAGGAGAAAAAACAGGAGCAGTTGCAGAAGGTATAGGTGTTGTGATCGGCGGCCCCGGTGTTGATAAATGGATGATAGAAGAAGAACTTCTAAAAAGAGAGCTTCAAGTTGACGCTGTGATCGTTAAAATGAGTCCTGAAGAAGCGATACGTCCGATGACAGAGAAAATTCTTGAAGCATCCAAAAAAGCCGTGTCTGTCGTTGAAAATGCAGTTTTACAATCCAAAGAAGGATCAACAATACTCGTTGTAGGTGTGGGTAACAGCTGCGGAATTCCAAACATAGTCAAAGATTTATCAAAGATAAGTATCAAAAAAGAGATCAACAAGAAAAAAGAGGGCAAGAAATGGCCATTTTAAGTGATAAAGACATAAAAGAACATTTAAAAACAGGTAAAATTGTTATAGAACCGTTAGAAAATCCTGAAAGACAAATACAACCATCCTCAGTTGATTTGAGGATTGGAAATGAATTTAAAGGGTTTAAAATAATCAGGAAGCCATGTATAGATCCTATGGACAAAACTGACATGGATTCATATATGGAATCCTTTTACATAGATGATGGACAGCCTTTTATAATCCATCCTGGAGAATTTGCACTCGCAACGACCTATGAAACAATTGAACTTCCCAATGACCTTGTTGCAAGGGTTGAGGGGCGTTCTTCAATGGGAAGACTTGGTATAACCATGCATGTTACAGCCGGTTACATAGACCCTGGATTCTGCGGAAGGATAACCCTGGAAATATCCAATATCGGGAAAATGCCCGTAGCTCTTTACACCGGCCAAAGGGTTTGTCAAATAGTCTTTGAAACCATGACATCACCTTCAGAAAGACCCTACGGACATCCAGGTAGGGAAAGTAAATATATGGGTCAAAAAAGCCCTGAAACAAGTAAAATCAAATTTGACTACGAGATCAAAGGATCAAAGTTAAAACCAACCTTTAAAAAGGATTGATCATAACTTAAGATTTTGATCAACCCTCAAACTTAGATCAACTTCAGCTTATTATATAAAAAGCTTATTTAATGAATATTAGAGAGGATTAAATATGACTGACAATGATGTAATGAATATTGCCAAAAAAAGAGGATTTTTATGGTCTTCATTTGAAATATACTCAGGAGTTGCAGGGTTCTTTGATTACGGCCCTCTGGGTGCCATACTGAAAAACAATATCATAAACAAATGGCGCAGTTACTACGTTGTAAGGGAAGGTTTCTATGAGATAGAATCCCCTACAATAATGCCTGGAGAAGCACTTAAAGCATCAGGACACGTTGACCACTTCACAGACCCTATGACTGAATGTAAAGATTGTATGGAAGTTTACAGGGCAGACCACATCATAGAAGAAGCAATCAAAAAGGATGTTGAGGGCTTTGAAAACCAGAAGCTTACTGAAATAATCTCCAAACATAAGATCCCCTGCCCCAAATGTGGAGGTCACCTGAGCCATGTCTGGAGTTACAACCTCATGTTCCAAACATTAATTGGCGCAAAAGGTAAAAAAACAGGTTATATGAGACCTGAAACAGCCCAGGGAATTTTTATTCCATTCAAAAGACTTCTGCGCTTTTTCAGGGGCAAACTTCCATTCGGAGTTGTCCAGGTTGGTAAAGCCTACAGAAATGAAATATCACCACGACAGGGAGTTATAAGGCTCAGAGAATTCACACAAGCTGAAGCAGAGATATTCGTTGATCCATCCAATAAAAAACACCGCAGATTCCATGAGGTAAAGGATCAAGAACTTACACTTTACTCATCCCAAAATCAGCTGGCAGAAGAAGACCCCATTAAGGTAACTGCAGGTGAAGCTGTTGAAACTGGTCTGGTGTCAAGTGAGATGCATGCCTACCAACTCTGTCTTGCTGAAAGATTCTTATCTGAGCTTGGAATTCCAGATAAGGTCATAAGATTTAGACAGCACCTTCCAACAGAGATGGCTCACTACGCAATAGACTGCTGGGATGTTGAGGTTCAAACCGACAGGTTCGGATGGATAGAAATAATAGGAATAGCTGACAGGACAGATTTTGACCTTAAATCCCACAGTAAATATAGTAAAGAGGATCTGAGGGTTTTCATTGAATACGATGAACCAAAAACCGTCAAAAAACTGGTTGTAAAACCAGATATGAAAAAATTCGGCCCATTGTTTAAGGGTAATTCTCCTAAGATCAAGAATGCTTTGGAAGAGTTTGATGCAAAAACTATTAAAAAATCATTTGAAGATGAAGGACTCTTCAAAATGGAAGTTGAAGGTGAAACCTACGAACTAACCCCAGATTTAATAAGTTTTGGAGAAAAAGATGAAACAATAAGAGGAGAAAAGATATTTCCACACGTTATTGAGCCATCGTACGGTATAGACCGTATTCTTTATTCTGTACTTCTTCATTCATTCACAGAGGATAATGAAAGGGCTTATTTCAAGTTGCCTCTTGACGTAGCCCCTGTGAGTGCAAGTGTCTTTCCACTTGTAAACAAGGATGAGCTCGTGGAAATAGCACACCAGATAAGTGATAACCTGCGATTGAAGGATATAATATCCCAATACGATGCATCTGGAACCATAGGAAGAAGATATGCTCGATCAGATGAGGTGGGTGTTCCTTTCGCTGTTACTGTTGACCACGAGACCCTTGAAGATGAGACCGTTACAATCAGAAACAGGGACGATTTAAAACAGGTCAGAGTTCCGCTTGAAGATGTTTACAATATTTTGAGTGATCTTTTAGCGGGTAAACTGCGTTTTGAAGATATCAAAGGTTGAAAAGCCTTAGGGGGAACTCATTTTTCCTCTATTCTTTAATTCGATCTTCATTTCCATCTAATATACCTATTTTATTTAATTATCCTATTTTCTGCTTATTTTCATTATATTTTCGAATTTTTAAATAATCTTTGAACAATCGTTTAAATTTTTGAAATTATAAAAACTAAAATTATAAAAATTATATAGATTAAAGATGAAATAACTCTGATTTTGCTTTATAATAATCAAAAAGTCTGTTTCCCCATGCAAGAGCATCTGGATCATGACTTACAAGGTCCTTTGTGGAATCGTATTCTCCAGTGCTTGAGAACAATCCCAAAGATAAAAATTTATCTGTAACTGTGAATGCAATCTTTACATTATCTATTTGCCATATTTTGAGATTATCCATTGAAATATAATTCTCCAGGTCGGATAGACATTTATGATCAACGGTACTTAACAATTTAGTTAAAACATCATCTGTAAATATTAACTCCACGTCAGCACCGTCTTCAACTCTTTTTTTGATTGTTTCTACAAGATCTAGCCTGAAAATAGGTGATAAACCTTTAATATTATCAGATTCCAATAGAATATTATTGTAATTCTCAAATGGTTTAAAAAGATCTGTAGGCTCAGATTCCACGAGAATTGAGTCACTAAGATCTCCTAAAGTATTTAGAAGAGCCTTAGGAATATCTTTTATATCATGGTTGAGCCATAATTTTTCCTTTCCCTGCACCGCATAAACAGTTCTTATTCCATCTACAAGTTTAATGCATATAATTTTTCCTTTTTGTGAAAGATTGTATGCATTATCCATTTTAACAACAAATTGTCGTTCTGCAAGATTTTTCAGTGCATGCGATATGGAAGCAGCATCCAAGTTCAACTCTTTTTTAAGATCTCCCAAATTACGAGGACCGTCAATAAGGCTGATAATAACCTTTGTACGAACCCCAGATGTCAAAAGAAATTTTAAATCATCACTAACCACTTCATAAATTTCCAGAATATTTTTTACATTCATATAAATTCACCAACCATAGGCACTCCTTATGAACAAATCAATAAACTACGTTTAATACCTAATAATTTAATAACTTTTTATACAGTTTAATAACCTTTTATATATAATTTATAAACCTTTATATAATTCTTTATTATTTTTTATTAACTAAAAAGTTATTTATCATATTTATTTCACCAGATCCATGAAATTTGAGATCTAGAAGTTACTAATAGAAATTACTAATAAATTCAACCATATAATGGATAATATTAAGGAATAAATTTTAAAAATCATTAGTTGGTGATAAAATGATAGACGCCCATATACACGCAGATACAAGAGCTTATGAAGATTTTGAAAATATGGCTGTGGCTGGTGTTGAAAAGGCCATAAGCTGTGCCCATGACCCTCTCCAGATGAGCACATCCGATGTCTTATTTGACCATTTCAACCGTATATTAGAAAATGACACTAAAAGAGCGGCAAATAACGGTTTAAAATTGTATGTAGCACTGGGAATTCATCCTAGAAGCATCTCACCTGATTTTGAAGTCGTGCTAGATAAACTACCCGAACTGTTGAAAAACAAAATTGTTGTGGCAATTGGCGAAATAGGCCTTGAAAAAGCATCCAAATCTGAGAAAAATGTTTTTAAAAGACAGTTAGAACTTGCCCAGGATTTGAAAAGAAATGTAATAGTACATACACCTAGAACCAACAAAAGGGATATAACTAAAGTAACAATTGCAATGCTTGAAGAAAATATAGATCCTTCCCTTGTACAGATAGATCACATCGATAATTCCATAGTTGACCTGGTAATTGACTCTGAGTGGGTGCTTGGCCTTACAGTTCAACCCCAGAAAATGACAACTGATAAGGCAGTTACAATGCTTGGAGAATACGGCTTTGATAAGTTCGTTTTAGACAGCGACATAAGCTCATCACCATCAGACCCATTATCCGTCCCAAAAACAGTTCACAAGTTGAAACTTGCAGGATTCAATGAAAGGGACATTGAAATGGTTTCAAATAAAAATGCAGCAGATTTTTATGGGATTTAATTAAAAAGGGATATATGAACGATATATCACAAATTTTATGGGTTTTTTTTATGGATTAAAATAAGTTATGGACTAAAATAAGCCATGATTTAATTATTATTAATTAAATTATTATTTTAAAGCCCCTAATCTTCCAACACATTGTGCAGCAACAATATTCCCCATTTTAAGACAATCTTCAAGCTTTTTGTCTTTGACGAAGGATGCAATAAAACCCGCAGCAAAAGCATCTCCCGCCCCTGTCGTGTCCAGAGCTTCAACCCCCCCAGTAGGAGAACTTATCACGTCATTTTCAGTATAAACAGTCGCTCCACTCTTTCCACATGTTACAACAACTATGGGTACGCCCATATTCAAAATAGTCTGCGATCCTTCATTAAAATTTAATCCTGTCAATATTTTGACCTCTTTTTTATTTAAAAAAATGATATGGGCTTTTTTTATGATTTTATCCAAGGTTTTAAGTCCGTAGGAGGATAGTAAAGTTCCAGGATTTAAAGAAAGGAGATTTGCGTGTTTTGATGCTTCTTCAACAACTTCTTTGTACATCCCTGTGATATGGAGTAATTTTGAAGATTTTATGTACTCAATGTCCTCTTTTTCAAGATAAAACTTGGCATTTGCACCCATGAATGTGTACATCGCTCTTTCACCATGTGAATCAACTGCAATAAATGCCATTCCAGTTTTTTCATTTATATGGAGAAGCCTTTCTGTGTCAACTCCCTCGTCCCTAAATTTTTGGACCGCCAATCTTCCAAAGTGGTCTTTACCTATTCTTGTCATTATTCCGGCTTTCAAACCCTGTCTTGATATTCCTACAGCAAAATTAGCCGCTGATCCTCCAATTGAGGGCAAAAGCTCTTGAATATCAACCTCATCATCTGATTCTACAAACCTTGGAACCTTCATTATAAAATCAGCATTGCAAGTTCCAAGTCCAATTACATCGAGACTGAACTTCTTCATTTTTTAAGTCCTGTTTTCAGTGGGTTTTAATCCTGTTTCCATCCTGTTTCCATCCTGTTTCCATTGGTAATTAAATGAATTAAGATATTCTAGAGTCAATAGCTGTATTAATATTCCAAATTAAAAAAATATTCTCGTTAATTTAATATTATTTAATTTTATATAATTAAAATCTTCTAAAGAGATTAATTACAAGTTAAATTAGTATGATATTAGAGTTTATAACATTAAAAATTGATGAAATTTATAAATAGAACTGAATAAACTATAAAAAGTTAGTTAAAAGAGTATTAAAAGTTTAAACCAGATATCAACAAAAAATAAAAGGTAATAGATATTAGTAGATATTCAAAGCTATTTTTCAGATTTACTGAAGTATGGTTTTACAAGTTTCATTCAAGCAATCCCACAAACTTCTTCAATCTTTTAAGAATACCTTTTTTATCAGGTTCAATAGGATTGTAAGGTTTTCCCAGGAGATCCGCTGCAAGCTGCATTATCGCATTACTTATAGGGGCTGAAGGGTTAACTTCAACAACTGATTTCCCCAGGGCCATGGATCTTTCCATTTCCCGGTCGTAGGGTACCAAACCAACCATTGGAACTTCCAGTATGGATTCTATTTCATTTGGTGAGAGTAAGAACTTATCATCGTACCACATATTCAATACAAATCCTACAATCTTAATATTCAACTCTTTAAAAAATATTCTTATCTTCAAAGAATCTGCAACAGAGGGCATTGTTGAATTGGTCACTATTATAAGCTCTGTATCTTGAGGAAGTCCTTCAAAAATATTTGAATTAATCCCTGCAGGCAGATCCATCAAAAAAATATCACCATATTCTGCTATTTCATTCATTATTTTATTCCATGAAATATAATTGGGATTTATGTGTTTCAGGGTTTCAAAGTGAATCCCAGTTGGAACTACATTAACTCCCTGGCCCACCTCATAAACACATTCTTGTATAGGCTTATCACGAACCAAAACATCATTCAATGTTGCTTCAGGGTTTAAAAGACCTGTTATAACGTCCATATTTGCCATTACAAGGTCAAAATCGAGCATTACAATTTCTTCACCAAAAAAGGACATTGCAACACCTAGATTAAATGTTAGTGATGTTCTTCCAACACCACCTTTACCTGAAACAAACGCTATAAACCGCGACATGGTTAACTTCCTTATAAATTGAGAAATTATCTTTTGCCTAAAAGACCTTCAACCAATTTGGCAATAACACTTTTTTTATCTGGTTCAATAGGTTGATATTCTTCCCCAATCATGTCTGCAGCAAGCTGCATTATTGCATTACTTGTTGGAGATTTAGGATTTTTAACAATAATTGGTTCACCATATGCTGCAGCTCTACTTACCTCAGGATCATCAGGTATAACTGCAATTACAGGTACTTCAAGTATGGTTTCAATTTCGTTGAGTGTTAAAAACGTTCTATCATGCTGTTCCCTGTTTATTACAACTCCTATTATGTCAACTCCCAGTTTGCTTGCAATGATCTTGGTTTTCAGGGCATCACTTATGGATGGAACCTCTGGTGTTGTTACCAGTATCATCTCCTGTGCAGCAGCAATAGCTGCAAGAGCGTCTTTCTCCAGACCTGCAGGAGCATCTATAAGCAATATATCCGCATCTTCAATGAGAACTTCCAATGCTTCTTCTAATCTATCTAACCTAATTTTTCGTAACCCTTCAAGGGATATACCTGCAGGCACAACTTTTACACCGCCAGGTCCTTCATATATTGCATCTTCTATCGGTGCTTCCCCTGACAATACATCGTGCAATGTTACAGATTTACCCTCCATTCCTAAAATGAGTTCGAGGTTTGCCATTGCTACATCTGCATCTAATACTATGGTTCTTTCTCCGTAAGTGGATAAAGCAACGCCTAAATTTGCAGTCATCGTTGTTTTTCCAACTCCTCCCTTTCCGGAAGCAACACATATAACTCTTGTCATTTTGATCCTCCCTAATTAACCTCTACATTTATATCAAATTCATCAACAATTTCAGGATACTCTCTAAAGCTCTTCCTTATTTCTATCTGTATTATATTAATTATTTGTCTTTTTAAATTAGTGATATCCTTCGATTCTCCTATCATTCTAGAAAGGAATCCTTTAGATTCATATTCAATTATTACGTTAACCTTTCCAGATAGTCCTTTGGAATTATCAAGAAAAATCATAACCTCAGCGCCTCTAATTTTAGGAATTCCAAAGATGGACTTTTTTATCCTGTTCATGAGCGTCAGTTCTATTTTATCAACATCTTCTTCCGCTATAGAACCTCCCTTGTAGGACTCTAAGATATTTTCAACGTCTTCTTCTTTAATATCTTTAATACCATACATCTTCATGAGAGCAGAACGATCCAGAGGTTGAGTTTCTGTCTCCTGAACCTCAGCAGTCTCCTGAACCTCAGCATCTATTACTTTCTCACTAATTACATCAGCATCTGTATTTTCTGTTACCTCTAAAGTTTCCGCTGACGGTTTTTGATATTCTAAAAAGGTCTTTACCTCATCAATATCATTTACCTCATCAACATTAAATTCTGCGGATTCAAAGGATTTTGGTTTCACCACTTCTTCAATTTCTTTTTCAGATACTGGTTCTTCCAAAGTAGACTCATATTCATTTTTGGGTTCGTCTGTGCCTTCCATATTTGGTACAGGTTCAGTTTTTAGCCCTGATTCCTGTTCTTTTTCAAGCCTCAAAGCAGGTTTAACTTCTTCCTCAATTTCCTGTTCAACATTAGTGGTCTCATGCTTAGCTACAGTTTCAGGACGGGTTATAGTTTCATGCTTAGCTACAGTTTCAGGTTTAACCATATATCCATGATCTTCAGATTCTGGCTCTGCTGATTTTTTAAGCTCCATTATTAGGTCATAATCTGAACTTGAATTCAGAAGGTATGGTTTGTTTAAATCCTTTAAAAAATCAATTTGAGATTCTTTAACATCAAAAACTTCGATTAAGGTATTTTTTTCATCCATTGCATCTTTTATTTTCTCGATCGCATCTACCTTTTGATATTTATCGTAGGAAGCTGCAATCTGTTCACCTTTATTAAAAAGGATATAACCTTCCTCAGAACCTAAAGTCACCCTTATGAACCCGTTGTGCTTGTTATTTGATAGCTCTTCCAAAAGTTTTAAAAAATCCATTTCATCAGCATAAGAAACCATGGATGGTTTTTTTATTGGCAGATCCATTTTTTTACCCCTAGATCAATATGGCCCTTTATCAGATAATTTCAATCTGATTTTATAGGAAATTTCAGTGATATCTAATTTATAGCTTTTATTTTTTGTCGTATAAAGATTATTGGTGTTGTATAAACAATTATTTGTCATTTATACTGAATATAAAGTCTCTTTAATTAAGATCATTTCCTTATAAGTTTGATCTCAGGAGGCGTAATGATTATGGTATTTTTACCGTTTTTACAAAGCAGTATTGCTTCTCCACCGGTTTTAGTACGGAAAGCTTTTAATTTTTCCCCAGCCAATTTAAAGTCTTCAGGACTATCCCTTTCCAGATATCCCATGTCCATTATTATGGGAGTCTTTTCTTCAATAATCTGATTGAGTGCATAATCAAAGTCATCAAGATTCTTGGCTTTCATCATGATTATTTCATAGAAAGAATGTTCCGGTACTATTATGGTATCCTGTTCTTCCTTCACTTCGTCTTCCTCTTCTAAACCAATAGTTTTTTTTATATGATCTAGTACGTCCTTCATTTTTTAGATTCCCCTATATAATCAATAATTACTTTAAGTAATCTTGATGCACCGCCATTTTTAATGTCCACTGTGGGCAGGCCGTATTTTTCTTCATATTTTGATATTTCGCTTTTGTCCTCAACATTCCTTAAATTTAATGAAATTCCAACAACCTTAGTTGGTTCAACTGCTTCTATAGCTTTCACTTCATAGTCTATGCCACGGGGTTCCCTGTAAGGGTGGTTAGGCCTGTGGCAAACCACTGTGGCATCGGGCTTTGCTCCAAAAAGTATGGCAGCTGAAAGACCCCGAGGGTGGGGATTTCCCATTTCTGTTAAGCTTGATTGTCCTTCAACGAAGATTATATCCGGATTTTTATTTTCTTCCATATATTTTATGGTTCCCATAACTGCAGAAGCAACATCCATAACAGATAAGCTTCCTGCACGGAAATTCACATCAGCAGGTTTTTCAAGTCCCATCTCATCAGTTGATATTACAACAGCGTTTAAACCCTGCTCTTTTGCTGCTTTACCTAGGGTTCTTGTGGTTGTTCTTTTACCACATTCTTGGGACGTACCTCCAACAAAAACTACAGGTGCCTTAGCTTTGTAGTTGATCTTGGGTAAGATCTCTGTGCATTGCGGAGGAGCTACTCCGAATATTTTTTTAACAACATCCAAACGGGAACTGATCTCCTTTAATACAACTCCCTTGGATTCGGCAAATTTTATTAAAGATTCATTCTGTGTAACTGGCAACGACCTGAATGATGTAACAACGTTTTTTCCATGATCTATTGCTTCAACTGCATATTTGAGTGCAGTTCCTTCAGCTCCAATGGGCAGCATTATTGCCACGCTTTTCGCATTGGTTTTTTGGATTACTTCTTCCAGATCTCGTGATATGACATTTTTACAGAATTCTTTTCCCTGTTTTTCAGTGTCATCATCAATAAACCCGGCAGCTTCTACTCCTTCAAAATTAGCGAATTTTTCTCCTCCGCCACCACATCCTATGATTATAAACGGACTAAGTTCTTGAAGTTCTTCTACAGAAGTTATAAAATACAAAAAAATCACTCCTATTAATTATATTTTAGTGAAATAAGTGATAAACTTTACATTACCTATTTATTTAATAACTGCTAAACCAAGATATATACTTTGGGTAGCATACTAAATTCTATTATGGAGGCATAGTATGATAGAGAGAGTGCTTAAAGATTTAGGCAGAATCAATGGGGTAAATGGATCGTTAGTTGTAGGAAAAGACGGATTAATTATAGAAAGTGAAGTACCATCAGACATAGACTCAGAGCTTGTAGCTGCTATGTCTTCTGCTGTTTTCGGTACCGCAGAAAGGTCTGCAGAGGAAATGAAACATGATCCACTGCAGCAAGTCATGATCGAAGGTGAGAAAGGTAAAACATTGATGATAGATGCGGGTGAAGGAATTTTAGTTGTAATAACAGAAGTGAATATAAACTTGGGTTTAATAAGGATTGAAATGAGAAGAAGCGCTGAACGCGTAATCGATCTTTTAACATGAGATAAAAGCGTTTCCCTATTCAACACTAATTTGGGGATGGTAAATTGAGAAAACCTTACGTAATTCTTATAGGAAGTGCTTCAGGAATTGGAAAATCAACTATAGCCTCAGAGTTAGCTAAAGAATTAGGGATAAAGCATTTAATTGAAACCGATTTTATAAGGGAGATAGTGAGGGGAATAATAGGTCCAGAATATGCTCCCGCACTTCACAGATCCTCTTTTGACGCATACGTAACCTTAAAAGACAAAGAACGTTTTAAGGGGAACAATGCCGGGCTGATAAGTGCTGGTTTTGAAGAACATGCTTCATTTGTTATTCCTGCAATTGAAAAGGTTATTAAAAGAGCTGTGGATGATTACGACGATGTCGTGATCGAAGGGGTGCATCTGGTCCCTGGCTTGATTGACATTGAAAAATTCAGGGACGAAGCATCCATCCATTTTTTCGTGCTGACTGCAGATGAAGAGATGCACAAAGAACGATTTGTCAAAAGGGCCATGAAAATAAAACGTGGCGGTAAACACCTTGAATATTTCAAAGAAAACAGGATAATAAATGATTACCTTGTGAAAGAGGCTTCTGAACACGGAGTTCCTGTAATAAACAACAAAGGCATTGATTGTACGATCAAACGAATGCTCACCTTGATACGGGAGATATGTAAAATTATGCTCTTCAAACATTCTGTTGATGAACTAGAAGCTGAAACAGATATCATATTAGATAAATATGGTGGTAGAATAGTTGATGTATCCTACTTCCTCCCAGGATTCGGAGAACCGCTTAAAAGGAGAGTAAATGTCTTTGATCCCTACGAGGCAAAACGTTTCATAGGTAATCTGAATAAAAATCCAAAACGGAAAAAAGACCTTGAAGGACTTTACAAACTTTCAGACAATGTCCACAGCCATAAGATATGTGCACCAGATGAAGAAAGTCTTGAAAAGATGATAAAAGACTTGGATGAAATGGGTTTCATTTTCAAAGGAAAAGAATCAGCTGCAGAAAAATTAAGTAAGGAAGAAACATCAACTCAAGATGAAGGGTCAAAAAAGAGTTATCATTGATTAATTCCATCAATGAATATCTGATTTAATACAAGTAGTTGAATACAAATAACCCGAATAGTTGAGTAAAATCAATCAAGGAAATCTTTTATAAATTTTTTATAAATTTTTAAGGAGTGAATTGCATTTGAACAAAATGATGGCAGATTGTCCGGTTTGTAACAGCAAAGGTGCCATGGAAGTTACAACAAAAACAGAAACTATCCCCTATTTCGGGGAAATAATGGAATCTACAGTTAAATGCAGTAAATGTGGGTACAAACATTCTGACACAATATGCCTTGACCAGAAAGAACCTGTTAGATACACCATGACAATAACTAAAGACAATTTGAATGCAAGAGTTGTGAAATCCCAATCTGCAACCGTTACTATCCCAGAATTAGGCCTTAAAGTTGAACCCGGCCCAAAATCCCAAGGATACGTATCAAATATCGAGGGTTTAATTAACAGATTTGAGAATGCAGTTATAACCGCTTTAAAATGGGCCGAAGATGAAACTATAAAAGAAAATGCTCTTAAAATACTTGAAGAGATTGAAAATGTTAAATCTGGAGAAAAAAATGCCACCGTTGTGATCGAAGACCCATTCGGACACAGTATTATAGCTCATAATGACGCCGCGCATAGAAAATTAACTGAAGATGAAATAAAAAATCTTAAAACTGGTTTTACAACCTTTGAGAAATAGATTGAGCTTAGAAATAGGTTGAGTTAAGACTATTGTCAAGGCAGTTTACTGAAAAATTAATCTATCTATAAAATCAAAATAAAGAACTTGAAACCAAATAATTTGAAAAAATAATTGTTAAAATATTAATTGAAATATTAATTAATTGAAATATTATTTTTGAAGAAATTTGAAATAAAATTTTGAAATTTCAAAAGTGTCTAACAAGTTCGATAAAAGTGTTTGAAAATAAGATAGCTAAGAAAATAGTTTAAAGAAGTTTTAAAATGGAATAAAAAAATATTAAAATAATTATAAAATTATTTAAAATATCTCTTCTTCTTCATCAACATCTTTTAATTTTAAGGTTTTCCTAACATCCATGCTTAAAGCATCACAGTCTGCTCTTATAGCTTCAAGATGTTTTAATATCCTTAGTTTCTCTTCGTTTATCCTTTTTATGTTCGTGTAAGGATATATTGACTCTTTAAGCATTTCATATTCTATTGTTGTATATGGATACTCATTGAGTTGTTCACAAACTCTTTCAAGGACTTCTCCAAGGAACCTGTTCATCTCAACTTTAACCCGTTCCCTTATCATTTTGTCGCTGTCAAGGTTCTGTTTCATTAACCTTACAACTTCAGCTTTAGCAAATGGTAAACCCTCAGAATCTTCGGATTCTTCTCCTTCTAATTCTTCAGACTCTTCTTCAGACTCTTCTTCAGACTCTTCTAAATCTTCAGATTCTTCTCCTTCTAAATCTTCAGACTCTTCTAAATCTTCAGATTCGTTTACAAGTTCTTCGTCTGATTTATCTTCAGACTCTTTTAAATCTTCAGATTCATTTCCAACTTCTTCCTCTGATTTTTCTTCCAAGTCTCTATTTAGATCATCGTTTATTTCATCAATCATTAAATCCCTCCATTCGAGTCTTTTACAGTATTAATCTATGAATGGACCTATATAAATTTATGTCTTAAATCAAAGGTTCCTCTCATAATTCTTATAAATTTACTGAAGCTCATTAAAATTATTAACCATAAAATTAAAAATATAAAAAGCCAACTTAAACATAATTTTAAACAAATTATTAATTAAACATGTTATAACTAAAGTTGTTAACTTCGCATCAACAATAAAATGGAAGAAAAAAAATATGGAAGAATAAAAAATTAGTATTAGAAGGGTAAACTACAGCAGAAAGGTAATTACAGTAAGACCAGGAAATATCAAAGCAGTAAAATTACTTTATACCAGATTTATACCGTTATCATACAACATCAAGGCTAATATCCAAAGCCTGTGCAGAGTGTGTTATGTAACCCATCGAAATAACATCAACACCCGTTTTTGCATATTCAACGACATTATCCGGGTTTATTCCACCAGAAACTTCAATTAAAATCCTATCTCTTAGGCCTGCATTTTCAAGAGCTGATAAAACATTAATAATCTCATCAGGACCCATATTATCAAACATTATAATATCTGCCCCTGCTCGAGCAGCTTTTAACGCATCTTCCCTATTTTCAACTTCTATTTCTATCTTCTTTGTGAAACTTGCATATTTTTTGGCCAACTCTACAGCTCTTCCCACATCACCAACAACTGCAATGTGGTTATCTTTTATAAGGACGCAATCATCAAGCCTGTAACGATGTGTATCCCCGCCACCAGCCCTTATAGCATCCTTCTCAAAAAATTGCAACCCTGGAGTTGTTTTGCGGGTCCCTGCGACAATTACATTATCGTTGATTTTTTTAACTTGATTTACAATTTTGGAAGTCATGGTTGCTATACCGCTCATTCTCATTAGAAGATTCAAAACAGTTCTTTCAATGGTAATAATGGTTCTTGCATCACCTTCTACTTCCATTATTATGTCCCCTGCAATCACCTTCTCACTATCATGTTTACTTATTGAAGGCAAAATTGAGAATTCCTTAAAGATGGTTGAAGCCAGCACAACCCCTGCCACTACCCCATCCTCTTTGCATATTACCTTCCCTTTAATCACAATATCTGGAGGAATCAACGCATTAGTGGTTATATCCTCAAATCCAATGTCATCATCTATTATTTTAATTATATCTTCTTTCATTTTATCACAACTTTATTCATTAACTTGCAAACAGTAACAAATTAAGAGAAATGTTAAAGCACAACTACAAGATCACGGCTTCATCTTTTACTGAACGAATCCGTAACACGAATTCCGTAATAAATCTAATGTTCTTACACCATTAATTTTTAAAATCATTAAGGAACGTAATTATAGTATATAAAATAAAAGATATAAAGTTAATAGACACATCAAGCTATTTTAGTGATTAGTGAGAAGGTTAACCATGCAAGAATAAGGTTGAATCGGGTAATGGTTGAATCGCAGAAAAGCTTGAATCAATGAAAGTACAGTTTAATAAAAGTGTTTGATACACCAATATCGTTAATAATATCATTAAATGCTAATCTCACTCAATCTAATCACTTATCAAATACTACCAATGTTAATCTTACGGTGAAAAAAATGGAGTTAATATTTCTCGGAACATCTTCTGCCATACCAACGAACCATAGAAATCATTCAGCAATAGCCATGAAAAGTTTTGGAGAGATTATGCTCTTTGACTGCGGAGAAGGGACCCAAAGACAGATGTCAAGGGCAAGATTAAGTCCTATGAAGGTGGATAAAATTTTCATAACCCACTTCCACGGGGACCATTTCCTAGGAGTTCCAGGAATGGTGCAATCAATGGCATTTAGAGGAAGGAAAGAACCTCTTCACATATTTGGACCAGAAGGACTTTCTAAAATTGTTGAAAAAATTAAAGGGTTAGGATACTTCTCAATGTCCTTTGAAATATGTGTCCATGAAATCCCTGATGGGACCCCTGAAGGTTACGATGGATCAGTGGATAGATCGATTGAAGATGATAGATCGATTAAAGCAGATGAAACTGAATTGAATGAAAAAGAAGGATTAAATGAAGGATTATTCCATGAAATCAAAATTTTAGAGGAAGAAGATTATATTGTAACCTGCTGTAAAGTAGAACATTCTGTTCCAAACCTTGCATATTGTATAACCGAAAAAAGAGCCCCTAAATTCATCAAAGAAAAGGCATTGAAATTGGGAGTAAAACCCGGACCGGATTTCGGTAAATTGCAACAAGGCATCCCTGTAAAAGTAGGTAACAGAATCATAAAACCCCATGAGGTTCTTGGCAGTGAAAGACAAGGTCGAAAAATCGTATACTCCGGTGATACACGGCCATGTGATCAAATGATAAAATTTGCAGAAGATGCAACCGTTCTTATACATGAATCAACATTTGACAGTCAAAATGAGAATAAAGCCTATGAAACTGGTCATTCAACAGCTGCAAAAGCAGCAGAGATTGCAAATAAAGCAAATGTGAAAAAATTGATAGTAACCCACATAAGTACACGGTACAAGGAGACGAGTACCCTTGAGAAAGAAGCCATCGACATATTTGAAAATTCTGTTCTTGCAGAGGATTTAATGAGTATAGAGGTGGAACGAAGTGACAGTTGATTTGCTGCTGAATGATCCAATACTGAAAGATTTAATTGTTACAGCAATTACATTAATTGCGGCCTTTTTAATCATTGAATGGACATCTTATATCATTAGGAAAGCTGGAAAACAGTGGAATATTGATTTAACACTGATTCAAGTATTAAACGAAATAATAAAATATACTGTAATTGCCCTTGCATTGACCATAATACTCAATGAAATTGGAATCAATATAAGCGGTATTGTTTTAAGTTTGGGTATTGTGGGTATTGCAGTAGGTTTTGCAGCAAGGGACACCCTTTCAAACTTCATTGCAGGCTTTTTCATACTTGCAGATAAGGGTTTTAGAGTGGGGGACATTATAGAAATATCCAACCAGCAGGGAAGGGTTTTAAAAATGGGTTTCAGAATAACCACCCTAAAAACAGCTGATAACAAGATAATCAACATTCCAAATTCCTCTTTTTCAAAGGATCTGTACATAAACCACACCTCCGTTGAGAGTAGGAGGGTGGACTTAGACGTAACTATACCTTACGAAATGAATTTAGATAACGTGACCAAATCCTTAAAACATGCAGCATTAGGACTTGGAGGAGTTTTAACAAAACCTCAACCTGATATTCAGATAAAAGAACTTTCAGATACAGGTGTGAAGGCCACACTGAGTTTATGGATCGATGACCCATGGAACGTTACAGATTACAGAACATCCCTTGCAAAAGAAGTAAAAAATATCTTGGTAGATAAAAATGCGTAAATATAGATTGTATTCCATCTTAATAATTTCGCTGTGTGCTCTAATCTCGTTAAGTATAATGGCAGTTGTTTATGAAAATTATCCTAAACTTATTAAAGCTCAAAACAGTTTAAAAAATTATCAGGAAAAAATGAGCAGCCCTGTAGATGCATTAAATCCTGATGGAGTTTCAGGATCCACCTACGTTGGAGAACTCGTAATTCCCAAACTTGGAGTGGACTGCACCATACGTTCAGACACTGTAAACGCTTACAATGCTGTTTATCATTATCCAGAAAGTGTTGCCCCTGGACAAGCAGGTGAATGCGGAATTTTAGGCCATAGAACAACATATTCTGGCCTATTTCGGGACATAGGTTCCCTCCAAATCAATGATCAGGTAATAATAATGGATTCTGTATTGAAAAAGGAATATATTTATGCGGTCACATCAAACGGTGATGATATCAGATGGGATTACAAGACGAATCCTGTTAGATTTGCCCAGGAAGGGGAAGCAAGACTTCTTATTATGACATGTTACCCTCCAGGTAAAAAAGAAGCTGCATATATAGTACACTGCAAGCTGGTGTCTACAGAAGATATTTAATCATATTCCCAGTTAATCCACATTTATTTAAGTCCTTATTCAATTTTTCTTTTAATTTTTCATTAATCTTCAATCTTTCAATTCTAAACAGTCTTCCACATTATTTATTCTTTTTATTTTGAGTTTATTCTTTAATTAAATTCAAAAAAATATTTTTTTTGAAATCTTTTTGAAATTCTTTTAAATTGAACTATTTTGGATAACTTGAACCATTTATTGTTAAATCAATTAACTATTACCCAATCAATGACCCATTTATTTTTACAGAAAATTCTTCCATAAATTCATCGTAGGCTTGGAAATGTGACATGTTTCACGTTAAGATCGTGAAATGTTAAATGATTGTGATTTTACCATATACTATCAATTAATAATGAAATTTTATTAGTAATGAAATTCCCATAGTTAGATTAATAAAAGATTTAATAATGTTTGAACATGAAACAGAAACATAAAGATGGATTAAATGTTAAAAAATCTTTCCAGATTTAAAAAGGAAAACTGAGGAATAAAAATGGTTGAAATAAAAATAGACGAAGATGCATGTGTTGGATGTGGGTCTTGTGTGGACGACTGTCCTAACAATGTCTATGAAATGGACGAAGAAAAGGGCAAAACCAAAGTGGTGAAAGAACAGGATTGTATGGCTTGCTTATCCTGTCATGAAATCTGCCCTGCTCAGGCCATGGAACACTTGGACATACATGTGGCAAAACGGCTTTACATAGACAGAAAAGTGAACGATGTAATTAGAAAAATAGTATAAGGAGAGTTTCATATGGAAATAGAAAGGGAAGGAAAAGAAGTATTCGGAAATTTCAAACCCGAACTTATCCCTGAGGAATGTAGTGGAGATATAAATGACTATGAAGAAGCTCTGCACGTTCTCATGAAGTTTATGGGTTCAATGTCAAGTGCCCTTGAGCAGGTTTCAGGTAGAGGTGCAAACGCAATTGTGTACCAGGCAGGGAAAAGAATGGGACACGAAGCAGGCAAGCTCGTTGAGAAAACAGACAACCTTGAAAAAGCCATGCAGGAATTAAGCGAAATTTTAGGCATGGAATTCTATTTTGATATGTGGAAACCGGCAGATCAGGCAGAATACACCATTGAAAAAGGTGATGAAACAGTCGTCAAGCTGATTTTCAGGGATTGCGTTGTAAGACAGACCCTAAGAAGAACAGGACTACAACAAAAAGGACCATTATGTTACCTTCTCTACGGATATACCGTTGGAGCCGTCGAAGAAGTTATGGGAATAAAGGGAAAATTAGACATAGACCATGTAGGTCCTAATGCTTGTCTTAAAACCCTTACAATAAAATGGGGAGGTAAATAATGGTAAAAATTGCTCTTGAATGGCTTGCAAGCTGCTCTGGTTGTGAAATATCAGTTTTAGATCTGCACGAAGGCATATTGAACTTGCTGGACAATGCTGAAATAGTCTACGCACCAGTACTGGTTGATACCAAAGAAATACCAGATGATATTGATATAGCCCTTGTTTCAGGGTCAGTGCGAAATCAGGAAAACAAAAAAAGGCTTGAAGAACTGCGTGAAAAATCAAAAACCCTCATTGCTTATGGAACCTGCGCCTGCTTCGGAGGAATAACTGGAATGGCAGATCTGTACAGTCCTGAGGAAGTAACAAGAAGAAGTTACTCAGACAATCCAAGTACAGATCCATCAGAAGTTCCATCAGAAGTTGTTCCAGAACTTTTACCGATAGTACACCCTGCAGGAGACCTGGTGGAGATTGATTATTACCTTCCAGGATGCCCACCCAAAGAATGGTTGGTGCGGGACATTTTAGTACCTCTAATAAATGGAGAAGAACCAAATATCCCTAAAAAATCTGTGTGTGCAGATTGCTCCAGAAGAATGGACCATGACGAATTTGATACCATCCACAGAAGAATAGAAGGAGAACCTGACCCTGAAAAATGTTTCTTAAGCCAAGGTTACATCTGTCTCGGCTCTGCCACCCTCGGAAGATGCGGTGCACTCTGTACAAAGGCAGGTATTCCCTGTCATGGATGTGGAGGACCTTCATTGGACATTCTCAGGGAACCGAACCATGATATTTACAACTGTTTGATAAACAGGATATCACACCTCTCAAAGATGCCTGGAAAAGATGTTGAAAAACAGATATACGATATCGGACATTTGATATACGGTTTCTGTATTGGAAGTACAATAATGGAGGACAAAAAGGTTTCATTGATCACAGAACTGGTCAAGAAATAAATCTATAAAAAGGTGATAATATGAAACAGATAGAAATAAGCCCTGTAACAAGGATCGAGGGGCATGCAAAGATCACCGTTCAACTGGACGACAGTGGAAACGTTTCAGACGCTCATTTTCATGTGATGGAAATAAGGGGATTTGAAAAATTCCTAGAAGGAGCAGCAGTTGAAGAAGCACCCAGAATAACACCAAGGATCTGCGGTATATGCCAGACAGCACACCATCTTTCATCAGCAAAAGCTACAGATGCAGTATTTGGACTTAAACCGCCAGAAACAGCAGAAAAACTCAGAGAACTCATGCTCATGGGTCAGTACATCCACTCACATTCATTACACTTTTACTTCCTAGGAGCACCAGACCTGATAATGGGTCCTGATGCAGATCCCGCTGAAAGGAACGTTGTTGGAATAATAAAAAAAGACCCTGAACTTGCAAAAATGGCAATAAAAACCAGAGCCATAGGACAGAGGATAACTACTGCAGTAGGTGGAAAACCAATACACCCTGTAACCGCAATTCCAGGAGGTCAGTCTAAAGCCTTAACTACTGAAGAAAGGGAAAAAATTCTTTTAGATGCTAAAGAAGCCATTGGACTCATAGAAAATGGTATTGGAGTTGCAAAACCATTATTTGAACAGTACTCTGAAGCAATAGAAACATTAGGCCCTGTTGAAACTTACTTTGGAAGTTTAACGGATAATGGCAACCTTTCACTCTACGACGGCCCAATGAAAGTGATTGACAAAGATGGAAGCACTGTACATGAATTTGAGCCCGCAGATTATCTTGATTACATCGAAGAGAAGGTTCAACCATGGTCTTATCTTAAATTCCCTTATCTGAAACAGATCGGGTTCCCAGAAGGAAACTACAGGGTTGGACCACTTGCAAGACTTAACGTTGTGGATGCTGTACCAACAGAAAAAGCTTCAGCACTTTATGGAGAATTCAAGGACACCTACGGAATTGCCCAAAACACACTGCTCTACCATTATGCACGTTTAATTGAGCTCATGTACGCTGCAGAAAGGGCAGTTGAACTCCTTGAAGACGATGCAATAACAGGCACAGACATAAGAAACCATCTTAACGAACCATTGATGAGCAGGAAAGATGCCGAAGAATCTGATGCAAAAATGAGGGGTGTTGGAATAATAGAAGCACCAAGAGGTCCGCTGATACACGACTACGAAACCGATGGTGCAGGCATAATCCAGAGGGCCAACCTTATAGTTGCAACCGGTCAGAACAACCTTTCAATGGACATTGGTGTGAGGGAAACAGCCAAGGCTTTGATACATGGTGATGAAATTTCAGAAGGTCTTAAAAACAGGCTTGAAATGGTAATAAGGGCCTATGATCCATGTCTTTCGTGTGCAACCCACATGCTAAACGGAGAATCACCACTTGTTGTGGATATACACGATAGCGAAGGTGATCTGGTTAAAAGACGTATCATTTAACCATTTTACATTTTCTTAACCTTACACAATTTCCATTTTTAAAAAAATCTCTTTTTATTTTAAAATCGCATTTAATTGTCTATCAAAAACCTTAAACTATTTTTTAAATCTTAATTTTAAAAATGGATTTTATTTAGGTTTAACTTTATTATAACTAAAACTTTTTAAAAAAAAACTTTAAAACCTTAAAAAAAGGTAATCAACAAAAACAAAACGATAAAAATAAAAGACTGTATAATAGAATTATCTTAGATAAAATAAACTTTTTCTAGACAAACGTGTGATCTTATGAAGACGGATCCAAATGTAAAAAATCAGCTTGAAAAAATTGTAAACAACCTTGGTAAATTGGATGGTTTGGAAGGAAGCTTGATCATTGATGATCAGGGAAACGTTCTTTGCCACCGTATTTTACATGATACGGATGTTTCACTCTTTGGACCAATGGCAAAGGTAATCACAAGTTCTTCAAGGAGGTTGTTGAGCTCCTCCAGCAAAGGCGAAATAAAAAGCGTGCTTGTGGAATCAAAAAGGGGTAAAGCTCTTTTTTTACAACTTGGAAAAGTTCATCTTATACTGCTTATGGAAACCTCCGCAAATGTTGGAATGGGTATCATATCCGCTAAAAAAGCAGCAAAGGAAATAAATGAAGTTACAAAAGATATTGTTAGTGCGACAGATGTGGTTCCATCTGAAGGGGAAGAAATTGAAACTTTTGAAGCAATTTTAAAACCTGAACTAAAACCTGAAAGCATTGAATCAAAAATCTCAAAACCAGAATACCCAGATTCAAAATCTACAATTTCACAGCTAGAACACCCCTCAAAATCTACAATTTCACAACCAGAAGTTGAGGATGCAGAATCTTCAGAAATTGGATATGCAAAGCTAGAGCATGAATCCGAAATTGAAGATCCAAAAGCTTTAAAATTTGTAAGCTCACAAGGTGTTGAAACCAAAAAAGTTGAAGATGCTAAAGAATTTAAAGTTAAAGAACTTGTAACAATCCAGGCGGAACCTTCTGATGTAGAATCAGAGCGGAAAGGTATTGTGGAAACTGAAAAATCGCAACCTAAAACATCCATACCTATTATAAAACCTCCAATAACATTCCCAAAACTTCCACAAGATGTTAAAATACCTGAAAATTCTGAAAAACGAGCAGATCTAATTTTAGATATATACAATGCCCTATTTATGGCCATGTCCATTGGAGCAAGTAAAATTATGGGAGTGGCACCTGCAAGGGGCCTAACAAAAAAATTCCTTCCAGCTGAACAGTGCAAGAAACTATTGGACGGAGTGGATGTTAAAAACAACTCAACAATTGATTTTGATAAAATAAAAGAAAATGCACTGAAAATACCTGTAGAAGAACGGGAAAAGGTTTTTATAACCGATTTTACTAAAATTATAACAGTTATAACAGAAAATTATGGCAAAGTAATGGGTTACAACGCTTTCAGAGGCATGGTAAGGCCCGAATTTAAAGTTATAACTGAATCCTACGGAGATGCCATGGCAGAACTTGGAATAAAAGAGAACATGCACCCCGAGTTAGTTAGTTTATTTGAATAATTCCTGAGGACAACTTTTAGTCACTCAAATATGTTATACAAAGAATATTTTATACAAAGAGTATTTTATACAAAGAATATTTTATACAAAGAATATTATTGAAAACTTAAAAAACAGTATCAATGAAACCCATTGAATAAGTTTTAAATAAAAAGACTCATCTTTAAAGAACTTTTAAATAATATTAAGTTATAAGTAATATTAAAATTGTTCTTTATATTACTTTGTATTAAGCTTATCTCATTTTAGCTACATAATTTTGCTTACCAAAAAAATAGTATATGAACAGTATACATAATCATGATCAAAGAGAACAATAGGGAAATATGAAATATTAAAACGGTGATTAAATGAATGGACCATGGGTTGAAAAGTACAGACCACAGACTTTAGATGATGTTGTGGGTCAAGATCATATTATTAACAGGCTTAAAAAATACATAAAAGAAGAAACCAGCATGCCTAACCTCATGTTCACAGGCCCTGCAGGGGTTGGAAAAACAACCACAGCAATAGCACTTGCAAAGGCCGTCCTCGGAGAATATTGGAGGCAGAACTTCCTTGAACTCAACGCTTCAGATGCCAGGGGAATAGACACTGTAAGGCATAACATCAAGAACTTCTGCCGCCTAAAGGCAGTTGGAGCCCCATTCAGGATAATATTCCTGGATGAAGTGGACAACATGACCAAAGACGCCCAGCATGCCCTTCGTCGTGAGATGGAAATGTATACTAAAACTTCATCATTCATACTGTCATGTAACTACTCCTCAAAGATAATAGACCCAATACAGTCACGTTGTGCAATCTTCAGGTTTGCCCCTGTTAAAGGCCGTCATGTTATGGGAAGACTTGAAGCAATAGCTGCTGCTGAAAACCTGAAAATAAGCCCAGGCGCAATTGAAAGCATAGTCTACTTCGCAGAGGGGGACATGAGAAAAGCAGTAAATATATTACAAGCTTCCTCATCCATGGACGAAGAAGTAACAGAAGATAGTGTTCATGAAGTTGTGTCCAAGGCAAAACCTAAAGATGTGAGAAAAATCGTGAATAAAGCACTGGACGGCGATTTCCTAGGTGCCAGAGACCTTCTAAGAGAATCCATGGTAGTTCAAGGAACAAGCGGAGAAGACATGGTCACTCAGATATATCAAGAAGTTTCCAGAATGGCAATGGAAGAACTGATCCCAGAGGATGTTTACATAGACTTAATAGAGAGTATTGGAGAGTATGATTACAGGATAAGGGAAGGTGCAAATCCAAGAATTCAACTTGAAGCTCTCCTTACCAAGTTTTTATTACAAACAAAGGCAGATTAAATGTTGTGGACAGAAAAATACGGTCCAAAAAACTTTGAAGAAGTTCTGGGGAACATCAAAGTTAAAAAGGAGATCATGGAATGGACTGAAGAGTGGTTGAAGGGTAACCCCCAGAAATGCCTACTTTTAGTGGGGCCGCCAGGCACTGGCAAAACCACCATGGCCCACCTTGCAGCAAAGGAGTTTTCAGAATTTGTAGAACTCAACGCAAGCGATAAAAGGTCGTACGACATTATCAAAAATACCATCGGTGAATCTGCACTCTCGCGTTCCCTTTTCGGTGAGGGTTTGAAGCTCATAATTCTAGATGAAGTGGACGGTATTCACGGAACAGAAGATAGAGGCGGAACAAGAGCCATAGGCAACATAATAAAAGATGGTAAGCATCCATTAATCATGATGGCCAACGATCCCTACAGTAAAAGACTCACAAGCCTTAAAACAAAATGTAACGTCATAAAACTTCGTAAGGTGCATACAAATTCCATAGTTGCCCTTCTAAAAAAGATATGTGTTAAAGAAAAGATCGAATTTGAGGAACATGTGCTTAGAACCCTTGCAAAACAGTCTAAAGGGGATTTAAGGTCTGCAATAAACGATCTTGAGGCCATAGCTGCTGGGAAAAAGAAGGTTACCTCAGAAGATCTTGAACTCATAGGCAAAAAGGATGAAATTGTAAATATATTCGATTCAGTTAGAACCGTGCTTAAAAGCAGGAATATCCATCATATAAAAGATGCCATGAAAGTTGAGGCCCAACCTAACTTCATTCTAGAACTGGTGGCTGAAAACATTCCTCGAGAATATGAAAAAGCTGAAGAAATATCAAAAGCCTATGAGATGGTTTCTCTTGCAGATACCTATCTTGGAAGGGCATTTCAGACCCGTGCTTACACTTATTGGAAGTACTCTTACCAATTTATGAGTTTAGGAGTTGCACTTGCAAAGGCTGAAACCTACAAGAAGTTTGCAAAGTACACAACATCATCAGTTTATACAAAGTTGTCCAAAAACCGTGCCAAAAGGGATCTGAGGGATGCAGTTGCAGAAAAGATTGGAGAAAAGCTCCACAGCTCAAAAAAGGTTGCAAGGGAACAGTTTCCATACTTTGAGATAATGTTCCAGGACGATGAGATCGCCTATGAAATAGCCACCTACTTTGGACTAGACGATAAAGAGGTTAAACTCTTCAGATCAAAGAAAATAAAGGTTAAAAAAGCAAAGCCAACTCGCAAAACCAGTGCAAAATCAAAATCCAACACTGAAAAAGATGTTAAGAAAGATAGTGAGAAATATTCTGGAAAATCAAATAAACCTGGAATATCTAAAAGCTCTAAAGAAACATCCTCACCTTCAAAGTCTGATGCCGAAAACTCCAAAACTCCAAAAACTAGAAAAACTGTTAAAAAAGCAAAAAGATCTCAAGAAAAAGAAGAAAAAACATCAAAGGACAAAAAAGCAAAATCTGGAGAAGAATCATCTAATTCTGATAAAAAAGATAAACAAACGTCTCTTTTCAATTTCTAATTTGTTTTATAGCTTCTTTTATTTTTGATCCGTCTTTTTCTCTTTTAAACCTTATTTAAATCCTTTATCAAAATTTATTGATAATCCTTGATAATTATTTAATTTGATAATTATTTAATTAATACTGTTTAAATCTTGGATAATATTCCAAGTTTAAAAAAACATTCAAATTCTTTATTCAACTTCATATACGAACTTTGCAGATTTAAGCATGTTCTCCTTGACATCTGGAATAAATTCCTCTAAAAAATGGATCAAATCCTTTGAAAAACTTGCTTTATTTTCATAAGTACATTCTAAACCATATTTTTCAAGCCATGAAATGATCCATGGCCTTGGAACGTTTACAATGGGGCATATGACTTTTAAAATGCCAAATTCTTCATCAAAGCTTAAAGGTTTTATTTTTGCACCGTTAAGCATCAATTCAATGATACTTTCTGCCTCATCATCGAGTGTGATTGGCAGAGCAATGGAATCAGCACCAGAACCCGTTGCATCCTCCAGACAGTCCCCAAATATGAGTTCAATACCATATTTCCTTGTATATGATTCTAAAACTGCATAAAGTGTGAAATTAAAACAGTTTTGATCTTTAAGCAGGAAAATTTTATCCCTTGGTTGAATTACATTTTTTAGAACCCTCGAGGCTCTGGTACATATCTTCTGGAACAGTTTGGACCTTATAACTTTATAATATGGAAATTTTCGCAAAAAGAGTTCTTCTTTCCTTCTTGAAAATCGTGAAAACTTCAAATTATTAATAAACACGTATTCATCCAGAATGCTCACAAATCTTGTGTCAACACCAATTTTATGTAAAAATTCAGCTGTTTCTGTATTCATTATATCAAGTTATAGATGTTTCCATTTATAAATAAATGTGAATAAAGATGATTATTTTTTTTATTGAAACCCATATGAAATCTTTTATTGAAACCCAAATATGAAATTTAATTACCTAATTACCGATGAAATTAAAAGTAATTAGTTTAAAATGAAATAAAAAATGTGAATTATTTCACTCGTCTTCTCCTTCTTCTTTTTTACGTAACGATTTACCTTTAACAGACTTTTTGATGTCTCCACCGGTTTTTGTAACTGATTTACCCACGCTTTCAAGGGTTTTTTTGGCGCTTTCTGCACCTTTCTGGAGGGGGCGGTCTGCTCTCTCATTTATTTCGTCCTTGGTAAGGTTCAACATAACCTGGTCCCCAATTTTAGCCACCTCATCGTGGTCCACTTTAAATGAACCTTCAATGCCTAGAATGCCTGTAGATACCATCAAAGCTGTTATGGACCATGTTTCTGTATCTAAATTGAAATCGGATATTTCTCCAACTACAAATAAATCGTTATCCAGAACTTTTTTTCCTAAAAATTTCTTTGCCTTCAACTCCACATTAACACTTCCACTTGAGAGTATAACTACCATTTTATGTTATTTATATTTTTTTAAAACACGGTTGGAAATGGTTAAAACAAAATGTGGTCGTTAATTTACTAATAAAGGTTAAAGACAAAATTTGGTATTCATTTTGCAGATAACATTAGCAGATAAATTTCAAAATCTTGAATAAAAATCTTGAATAACTTTAAAGCCATAAAATAAAAGATTAAAAAATACAAATAAACATCAATTAAGGGGGTTTTAGATGCTCAAACTGTTTGGCAAAAAATCTGATGAAAAATCTGAGGGTGAAATTCTTGAGATAGAAGTCCAAAAACCTGTTGACTGCCTCTGTGATTTTACATACAACTTCCACTGGCAGCACAAAGGAGAAAAGCTTGATCCGAGTTGGAAAATTCCAGGAAATATGTATACATTTGGATATCTGGTTGAACACTTGAAAAATGGAGGAGATGTGAAGATCAAAGGAGATGCAGGTCACAGACTCTGTTCAAGCATGGGCACCGACCTCAAATATTTTGGAGGCACAGGTGGTGACGTTAAAGTGGGCAACGTCATCGTCGAAGGCAACGTGGACACCAGAATGGGAATAAGCATGGTTCGGGGCCAAATATACGTAAAAGGAAAGGTGAAGGAACCTGTTGGAAACGTTGTTAAAGTAGAATCTGATAAAAAGGGTTATAAAAAGTTCAGATCAATCACAGACATCCTGACAAATGGACTTAAAGGAGATAAGCTTAAAGGATGTCAATTAATGGGCAACAAACTCATAATTGATGATGGACAAGTCAAAGACACAGTTGGTGCCAGGTTGAATGTTGATGCAGAAATATTTATGAACGGAAATGTTGACCTCAGCACAGGGATACTCATGAGGAAAGGAACTGTAAGGATCAATGGAAATGCGGGTAAAAATACAGGAGCACTTCTTAATGGGGGAACAGTTGTTATTAACGGTCATGCAGATGATTTTACGGGTATAGATATGATAAAAGGCACGATCATTGTTAATGGTGATACTGGAAAATTTTTGGCTGCAAATAAAAAAAGTGGAGTTGTAATGGCTAAAAAAGGAAGTTCCATACCTCCCACAGAGCAAAAAAATCTCGATAATGATGATAGAAGATTGATTTTGAATTATGGCTTCAATCCACGGGATTTTGTGAAGTTTGAGTGAGTTTAATATAACAAACAGATGAGTAAAATGCTTTTATACCAAAAAGTATTTGAAATCCAATTGATGAAAATGTGATGTTCAACTTTAAAAGTTAAAGCATGTTTGGGATTTTAAAAGATTAGATTTAGAACTAATTCTGAATCCCGGAATAAAACCACTACTATGAATCCCAAAATAAAACACCATTCTAAACTAGAATGAAAATATTGACCAATTCAATAGATTAATTGGATAAATTTTGGGCTAAAGCTTTTATTCAATGCAAATCTTATTAGTTTTATGGTAAGCATAGTTGAATTTTTGAGTCTTTTTGTGATTAATATTATAAGTAGTCTGGGTTATTGGGGTGTTTTTATTGGAATGACCCTTGAAAGTGCCTGCATACCTCTTCCAAGTGAGATAATAATGACTTTCAGTGGTTTTGTTGTGTGGCAGGGTAACACCAACATGACGCTCTGGGGAATAACCCTCGTCGGAGCACTGGGCAACCTCCTCGGATCACTCATAGCTTATTTTGTGGGATTGAAAGGTGGAAGACCGTTACTTGAAAAGTATGGTAAGTACATACTCATTACCCATAAAAATCTGGAAACTGCGGATAAATGGTTTGATAAGTACGGTTACGAAGCAGTGTTAATAAGCAGAGTCCTACCGGGGATACGGACCTTCATATCCTTACCGGCCGGAATCACACACATGAACCTGAAAAAATTCACAATCTACACCTTCCTGGGATCACTACCATGGTGCTTCGTACTAGGCTACATAGGAGTCCAACTAGGGCCAAGATGGGATATAATAAGCAAATACTTCCACATACTAGACATAATCGTCATAATAGCACTCATAGGACTCATAGGATACATGATATACAAATACAAGTATAAAAACAGTACAATTTAAATCCGATACTATAGAATCCTTTATTTCTTTAATATACATTATTCATTTTTTATTTTACTTTTTGTTTGTTTCAAATTTTATTATTTAAAAATTTAGGATCATAAAGGGTATTATAATATATCCTTTCTTTCTATCATTTATCCCAATTTTATAGATTAAACAGGCTTAAAAATAATAAATTTTATTTCTTAATTTTTGTATGGTTTGTAAAATTATTTATAATATATAAATCATAATAAAACTAAAAAATATGGTGTTAATATAAAAAAATTAGGTGTTTAATATGAAAGGTGCAAGTACATGGAAGCTAAAATTGAGACTTTGGATAGTCACAGTGGCATTATTTGCATTACTTTACGTTATTGTAATGCTTATTAGTTCTTACTTTGGCTTTGGAGGGCCGCTCGCCTTTACAGTTCTTGCATTCATAATTGTGTTTGCCCAGTACATGCTCGGCCCCAAAATAGTTGAAAGCACCATGAGGGTTAACTACGTATCTGAGGCTGAAGCCCCACGTTTACATGCTATGGTTGAAGACCTTGCCATCAAAGCAAATATACCAAAACCTAGAGTTGGTATTGCTGAAATAGGCATTCCAAACGCATTTGCATTTGGAAAAACTAAGAAGGATGGAAGGATCTGCGTAACTCGCGGTATTTTAAAGCTTTTAGATGACGAAGAGCTTGAAGCTGTTCTAGGACATGAAATGTCCCACATACGCCACAGCGACATGATTGTAATGACCCTCATTAGCGTTGTGCCCCTGATATGTTACTACATCTTCATAAGCACCCTTTTTTCAAGTGGCGAAAGGAACAGTGGCGGTGCAATAATTGGAATAGCTGCCCTTGGAGCTTATCTAGCAGGACAACTTCTTGTTCTTTTTGTTTCACGTGTGCGGGAATATTATGCTGACCAGGGAAGTGTTGAACTTGGATGTAAACCTCACAAACTTGCAAGTGCCCTTTACAAACTTGTATACGGATCTGCTGCAGCCAATAAAGACGAGTTAAAAAAAGTAGAAGGTTTAAAGGCCTTTTTTGTAAACGATGTTTCTGATGCAAGCAATGAAATCAAAGACTTAAGACAGATAGATGTGAACCTGGATGGAGTTATAACTGAGGATGAACTTGCAGAACTTAAATATACCCCCGCCAAGATTGGTACCGGCGCCAAAGTAATGGAAATTCTATCAACACATCCCAACATGGTTAAAAGGGTCAAAAGACTGGCTGAACTCAGCTAAATTTTTAAGAGAATATAATTAAATGTTACGGGCAAATTGGTAGTTTATTATTTTATTATCTCCTGAACTCTCCCCACCTGCCCATCTTCAAGTCTTACCTTTATTCCATGAGGGTGAAATGAAGATTTCGTGAGTAAATCTTTAACTATGCCTTTAGTCCTTTTTCCACTACGTTGATCTTTTTTCAGTACTATATAAACTTCAGATCCCCTTTTAATATCTTTTCTGTTTTGTCCATTCATTGTTTCAATCCTCTTGTACAGTATTCTTCGTTCAATTTCATGTAAAATGTTATGATACTTCAAAATCTAAATTAGAGAACCTTAATATCCTTTTAAATAAAAAAGGAAAGGAGTTAGATAAATTAATAAAAAGCCCAATAATCTTTAAAAATCACATTCAAGTTTTTAATAAACCTTCACGACCCCAACCACGTTCTCTTTTGGGAGCCATGTATCCAAAGGTGTTTTTTCAATGGTTAAAACCTCTGAACGACCGTTTTCTACCACTGTTTTGGTACCAATCACTTCTATCTGCCTGTTATCACTTCTAAGATAGACTTGACTACCATTGATTGCTGCAAGCCTCTTTACTATGAGGCCATAGGTTGGGTGGCGTGCAACCACAATCTCCCCAACTTTTAAATCTGTTGTTTTAAGCAGAATTATACTCTGACCATCCTGAAGAGTTGGAACCATTGATGTCCCCTTTACACTGGCCGGCATTGGAAGTTGGTCTACTCCAAACTGCGATTCTATCTTAACTGAAGCGGTGCAGTTATATTTCTTTGCAATGGCTTTAATATCCGATTTAAAACTATCAACAGTACTTTTATCATCGTTTAAATCGTTGCCCGACGTCTGCCAGATTTCGCTTCTCATGCTGGATGGAATGATGGAAAAAGACGTCATATCTACAGCTGTTATGGCTGTTCCATTGGTTTTTATGGTTATACCAACATCATGTGAATTGGAACTTACATAAAATGCCGTAACCGCTAGAGCAATCACTGCGATCGATGCTAAAATCATCCATGTCCTTGATTTCATTGTTATAATCACCAATTTCCCAGTTTATCTAAAATATTCCTCGTGTTTGTGACGTCCAGCTGGCCTGGCGCTGATTTTTTATCCAATGACGCGAAAGTAATGGGTGAACCGAAAAGTGGTGCAATAACCCTGGTGTACTTTCCAATATTCCCCATGGAAATTCCTATGGTATTTTGAACACGTGACAATACTTCCAATACCACCAGAGTGTCCTGTATGTTCTCAGGCATCACAGCAAACTTTGAAATATCTCCAATTTCACTTTCCCTTTTTACAATATCCAGAAGTTCTGTTACAGAAGGAGTTTTTTTAAAATCATGATATGAAATTATAGTAGCCTTTGAAACTTTTATAATTTTTGATCTGTAATTTTCATCGGTTTTAAGCTCTATATCGACAAAATCAGCATATTTAGCGGCTTCAAAAAGAATTTCTATTCTTTCCTCCTCCGATCCATCGAATGATCCTCCTTCCTTGGACGTTCTGTTTGTTGCAATAAAAGGGTAGTTTATATCCTTAATTAGACCTTTTATCTCATCTGGATCCGGATCGTCAAGCCCATCTATTCTGAACTCTAGTATATCTGCACCCATTTTTATGGCATTATTTGCAGATTTAATAACAGATTCAGAGTTTTTTTCAAGTATAGGGACACATATCATTGGTTTTTCAGGCAACGTGTAACACGACTCCTTCAATTAAATTAAGACTTTTAGTTATGTTAATTGAATTAAAGAACTTTTAAACTTTAATTTCGATGATATATTATATCTTAAGTACAATTTAATAAGCCATTCCATTAATATTCATCTTTATCTCTTACTAAAAAATTTATTCCATATGGAATATTCCCCATACAATTTATTAATGAAATTGGGAAAATCCTATAAAAATCTATAAAACCAAGTTCTCCCAATATAAGCATGAAATGATCAGGCATGCTTAATAAGACATGCTTAATGGAATACATGATAAATTTAAGGAATTTACAAAAAAAGGGACAGGAGAAAAATAAAATAATTTTAATAACATTAAAATTACCAAAAAATCCTCATAACAATCTTATAGAATTTAAATCGTGATTTTAAATTCTTAAGGGGTGATAAATTTGAAATTAACTTCAATCGGTGCAGATATATCTGGAAACGACGTTTCTTGTAGTATGGAACTTATAAAAAGACTTAAAAATGATATTCCTACCCTTATGGATATTGGGGCCCATAAAGCTGCGCTAACAAACATCACAGGCGATGATGTGGTTATAAGTGCGTTTGTTCCTGATGAAAAGTTAGAAATTATTAACGCAGGAATCGTAGACATCCTCAGGAAAAATGCAGAGAATCTGGGAGATGTGGATGGAATATCCGAAACCCCTGAAGGTGCCGGAGAAGGGATATCTTATGCAGAAGCAAATATAAGGCAGGACAGATATCCCGATGGAATAATCATTGCTTTTGACACTTATGGCGGAGAACCTTTCGTTAAAAATGTTGCAAAATCAGTAATGGCTGCTGCAGCCGGTATGGAAAATGTCACAGACATTGGCGGAGGAAGTTTAGATGGAATCCGCAAAATACCTGGCGTGGGATATGTTTCAGATGAAACAGATGACCCTGTAGTCATTGCAACCATCGAGGACATAGAAAGCATTGGAGTTGTGGCAGGTGCCATGATTGGAGCTGCACTAGGCAACAAAAATGTTTACATGGTAAAAAGGGGAACACCTTCCTACGTAATTCCTGGAAGTGTTATACTATCGGTTTCAGCTTACATGAATGGGAACGTAATGGACCTTGCGGTACCTCTTGCAGCAAGGATGAGAATTTTAGAATAAAGGGACTGTTTTAAGGTTATTATGAGTTATATATAAATAATTTATTTTTAGTTAATAGTAATGATACAATTAATAACTAAATTAGAATAGGATGTAAATTAAAATAGGGACGTATAGAGGAAAATTTAATTACAATAGATTTAAGAGCGTGATAATAATGATAATTCTTGATGAAAGCACAAGATGTGTTGTGCAAGGAGTTACAGGTAAACAGGGTTCATTTCACACGGAACAGATGCTCAAATACGGTACAGATATAATATTGGCAGGAACCAGCCCTGGAAAAGGCGGGCAAAAGTTTGGAGAACTTGATGTTTACAACTCCATAGAGGAAGTTAAAGAAGAAATAGATATCAATGCGTCCATAATATTTGTGCCGGCACCCTTTGCAAAAGATGCGGCCTTTGAAGCCATATCACAGCTTGACCTTGCAGTCATAATAACAGAACATATTCCAGTCCACGACTCAATGGAAATAGTTGAATACGCAAAACAGAACAATACCACTATTATAGGGCCGAACACCCCCGGGATAATAACACCGGGCATTGGAAAGCTCGGAATAATGCCCACCCACATATTTAACGAAGGAAACATTGGAATAGTTTCAAGGAGTGGGACACTGACCTACGAAGTAGCAAGTCAAATAACCAATGCAGGCATGGGTCAAAGTACATGTTTAGGAATTGGAGGCGACCCTGTTGTTGGGATGGACTTTTCAGACGTCCTTCAAATGTTTGAGGATGATAAAGATACTGACGTTATGGTAATGATCGGTGAGATCGGTGGAAATGCAGAGGAGAAAGCAGCGGAGTTCATAGCTCAAAACATTCAAAAACCGGTTATAGCTTACATTGCAGGTGTAACCGCCCCAGAGGGTAAAAGAATGGGGCATGCTGGTGCCATAATAGAAGGTGAAAGCGGTACAGCTGCAAGTAAAATAAAAGCCCTTAAAAATGCAGGAGTGCACGTTGTAACACGACCTTCTGAGATTGCAGAAATTGTTAAACAGCTTTAATAGCAATTTCTGATTTAAATAGATTGGATTTAAAACAAATTTTAATAAGTTTTGCAGATATAATATATATACTACTGGATTTGTACATGAAATTAACCCTATTTTCAGTTAAAAAAATTAAATTAAAAATCAACAAGTGAGAGAAATGGTAGAAAAAAAGGAGATTATAACTAAACTTTTAAATGGGGAAATGAAACTCCACGAAATCGAAAAGTACACAGAAAATGTTGGTGAAGCCCTTAATATCAGGCGAGAATTTGCAGAAAAACTCTCAAACACCTCTCTGGAAAACCTATCAAAATACTCACTTGACATGGAAGAGGCTATGAAAAGGAACATAGAAAACCCTATAGGAGCAGTGCAAATACCTGTGGGTCTTGCAGGTCCTCTTCATATAAATGGGGAACATGCAGATGGTGAATTCTACGTTCCACTTGCAACATCCGAAGGAGCACTCGTTGCATCTGTAAACAGGGGATGTTCTGTTATTAAAGCATCTGGTGGTGCAACAGTCAGGATAATTGGGGATAAAATGACAAGAGCCCCTGTTATAAAAGCAAAATCCGTTGCAGATGCCGTGGAAATTAAAAACTGGATTGATAAAAATTTCATGGAACTTAAAAAGGCTGCAGAAGTAACAACCAGGCACGGAAAACTTGTGAGAATAGATCCTATTGTTGTGGTTGGAAAGTACGTTTATCCACGGTTTGTTTTTACCACAGGCGACAGTATGGGGATGAACATGGTTACAATAGCAACAGAAGCTGCTTTAAACCTTTTAACCCATAAGACAGGAGCTCATGTAATTGCATTAAGCGGTAACTTCTGCGTTGACAAAAAACCATCCACCCTAAACTTCATAGAAGGCCGTGGAAAGAGTGTGGTTGCAGAAGTTGTTGTACCAAAAGAAATTGTAAATAAAAAGCTTAAAACAACCCCTGAAGCAATTTTAGAGGTTAACATTGCCAAAAATTTAGTTGGATCAGCTATTTCAGGCAGTATGGGTTTCAATGCACACTATGCCAACATGATAGGTGCAGTATTCCTTGCAACAGGCCAGGACGAAGCCCACATAGTTGAGGGAAGCCTTGGAATAACCACAGCCGAAGAAGTGGATGGAGACCTTTACTTCTCTGTAACACTACCAGACATGCCAATAGCCACCATAGGTGGAGGTACACGTCTTGAAACTGCCAGAGAATGCCTTGAGATCATGGATGTCGCAGGCAACGGCAAAGTCGGGAAGTTCGCTGAGATCATTGCAGGAACTGTTCTGGCCGGAGAACTTTCACTTATGGGTGCACTGGCTGCAGGTCACCTGGCAAGGGCTCATAAAGAGCTTGGAAGAGGATAGCTATAATTAACAAGGTGCCAAATAATGAATAATGTCGAATCACCTTATGAAATATTTATAGCATATGAAACTACGACCGGAAGAAGTACTGCTCAAAATTTGTATAAAGCGTTTAAAAAAACAAATTACAAATCATTTTACGACCGAGAAATCCTTTTAAGTAGTGACAATTGGAGAGATATAATAGACTCCGCAATTGAAGAAGCCCAATTTTTTGTTGTTATATTTACTAGTGGAACGTTTAATTCTGACGAAGTGAAAAGAGAATGTAATAAAGCTTTAAAGTTAAATAAAAGTATCATTACATGTAGGTCCTCTGATATACCCATATCAGACACACAGGAATTATCAAGATTCCAAAGAATTACATTTGAAGATAAGTATGATCTCGCTGACAAGCTTGTAGTAAATATCCGAAAATTAAAAGAAAGACATAGCAAAATCAGAGCTGAAGAAGATTTTGAAGAAATTTGTAAAAGAGGAGATTTATTTTATGAATTAAATCAATTCGAGAAAGCTCTTGAATCTTATGATAAAGTTTCAGAACTTAAACCAGAGATGGAAGTAGTTTGGAATAATAAAGGAGTTTTATTGGATAAATTAAAAAGATATGAAGAAGCAATTAAAGCTTATGATCATGCTTTAATTATCAACCCAGGATTAAATTATATTTTAAATAATAAAGCAGTTTCTTTAACTGCTTTAGATCGTTTTGAAGAAGCTTTAACTATTTTAGAGAAAAATATTAATAAGAACCCAAAAGACGGCATTGCTTGGTCAATTAAAGGAATAGTTTTGGATAAAGCAGGGAATCACAAAGAATCTTATGAAGCTCATAGAATTGCATTTAACTTAGAAAAGAAAAATCCTGAAATATTAAATAATTATGCATTGAAATTGAGTGAAAATGGATTATTTAAAAGATCTATAGAAATGTATAACTCTGCTCTAAATATAAAACCAAATTTTATTGAAGCATTACTGAATAAAGGATTATTAATGGATAAATTAGGAAAATATCAAGAAGCCGTGGATTTATATGATAAAATAATAGAAATAAATCCTAAATATTTTGTTGCTTGGAATAATAAAAGTATGTCTTTAAACAATTTAAATCATTGTAATGATGCATTGGATGCTGCTAAAAAGGCTATAGAACTTGAACCAGAATCTGCAGAAGTTTGGGGTAATAAAGGGGTTTCGCTCGCTAAGATGGGATTTCATGAAAAAGCATTAAAATCTTTTAACAAAGCTATTGACTTAAATCCAAAACTTCCTAAACTATGGATCAATAAAGGTAACGCTTTAGTTGAATTAGGACACCATAAAAAGGCTTTTCAATCATATGACAAAGCATTAAGTTTAAACTCAAAATATGCAGAAGTTTGGTACAATAAAGGGATATTATTTCAAAAAATCAATCAAAATAAAAAAGCAAGCGAAGCATACAAAAAAGCGATAGAATTAAAACCCGAATATGTAGATGCATGGAATAACTTGGGTTTAATTTCTTTAGAACTTAAAATTTTTGATGATTCCTTAAATGCATTTAATACAAGTATTAAACTAAATAAAAAAAATGCAGGATCATGGTACAATAAAGCATGCCTTTACTCTTCACTTAAAAAAGATAAAAAGAATGTCCTCAAAAATTTGTCTAAAACAATTGAATTAGATTCCAAATTTAAAGAAAAAGCTAAAAAAGATAAAGACTTCAAAAATTTGTGGGATGATGAAGAATTCAAAAAATTAGTAAATTAATTCATAAGTGAAATTTATAATTGCAATTAGTAGTATTCAGTAAATAAAGAACATCGAATTTAAAATGTCCCAATTCAGTTATAACCCTATCGTAGTAATATATTTTTTCATTGTGTGGAGATTATTAGATGATCTATAATATTTTTATAAGTTACGAAACTTTGAGTGGAAGGAACTATGCTGAACATCTGAAAAAAGCCCTAGAAAAATCAAAAAATCCTGAATTCAAGGTTTTTTTAGCATCTGAAGATATTATGGAAGGTGAATGGAAGAAAAAAATAGACAGATCAATAGAAGAATCAAACTTTTTTTATTGTTATATTAACTACATTAACTAGTGGCTCTCCAGAGGTTAAAAGAGAGTGTAAACTAGCTATGGAATTAGATAAAAAGATTATTCCATGTAAACTTTCAGGAATAGAAAGATCTGAAACTAATATTCTTGCCACACTTCAACAATTGGACTTTAAACATGAATCCGAATTAGTCAATAAAGTAATAATTACTTTAAAAGGTATAATTGAAAAAGAAAATCAGAATATTCAAATTGAAGAAGATTCTGAGGAAAACTTAAGGAGAGGAACTTTATTTTATAATTTCACAGATTTCAATAAAGCCCTGAACTTATTTAATAAATCATTGACACTTAATTATAATTCTGCTGCAGCATTATCCAATAAAAGTATTACTCTTTGTAAACTCAATCGTTTTGAAGAAGCACTTGAATCTATAAATGAGGCCATAAAAATAAATCCTAAAATGGTAGAATTATGGTCCAATAAAGGTGTTATTCTTTACCATCTTAATTATTTTGATGATGCCCTCCACGCATACGAAAAAGCCATTGAATTAGATTCAAGTTATAGTTTTGCTTGGACTAATAGAGGAGTTATATTCAAAAAGTTTTATAATATCCCCGAAGCTCTTGAAAATTACATTGAAGCCATAACATTAAATCCCAAAAATGCTGTTGCCCTGTCAAACATTGGAGTAATTTTAGATGAAATAGGCTTTTTTGAAGAAGCCTATGAAATACAAGTTAAATCTACAATATTAAATCCCTATTATCCCTTAGCATGGTACAATATAGGAGTTGTTCTTGGAAAAATTGGAGGTTCACCTGAAGATATACTTAAAGCATATGACAAAGCAACAGAACTAAATCCTAAGGACGCCGATTTCTGGTTCAATAAAGGACATGCACTTATAAAATTAAATGAGTACTTGAAAGCATTAGATTCTTTTGATAAAACAACACATATAAATCCTAATCTCATTAAAGCATGGAATGATAAAGGATCACTATTAATTAAACTAAGTAGACCCAAAGAAGCACTTTTAGCATTTAATACTGCTTTAAAATATGAAACAAAAATATTTTTATTAGTGAATAAATTAATAGCTTTGAAGATACTTGGAAGAAAAAAAGAAGCCCTTGAAATTATAAAAAAAATAGAAAAAATAACCCCAAAAAGCTCTCAAGACTTTTATAGTTTAGCATTTTTGTTTGCATTTGTAAATATCAAAGATAAAACAATAAAATATTTAGTTCAAGCCGTAAAACTTGATTCACAATTTAAAGAAAAAGCAAAAAAAGATGAAATATTTAAAAATTTATGGGATGATAAAGATTTCAAAAAAGTTGTAAATAACTAATTTTAATCAAAAAATTAATTTTTTGCAAATTAAAAATCACGTGACAATTTTTCCATAGAATTTGGATATAAATTTAATAACCTGATTATTAAGATAAATTGATCTAGATCATGAAAATTTGATATTATTTTTAAAATAATTGGAGACATTAACTAAATGAACTTACACGAATTTATTAATGAATATCTTAAAATGAGCCGTTACATTGCACTGGGCAGTATGGACGGCATTCTTGCAGTTATGGGTGTAACCCTGGCTGCAAGCGGAGTGGTGAGCGCAAGCGGGCTTCACACACCGAACTATGTTATAGGATTAACTGGACTCAGCGGGGGCATAGCATTATCCATGTCCAACGCTTTCGGATCATTCATCGGTGAAAGGGCTGAAGAATCTCGTACCATGAGAGAACTTGAACATAAAATGGTTTTAGAAGAGGGAACCCTCGACGATACAGTTATTCACGTTGCAGCCAAACGAAGAGTTTACATGAGCATGTTGACCCATGGATTATCAAGCTTTATAGGCTCATTCGTACCTGTTTTACCATTTCTATTAATTACAGGAAGAGTAACCGCTATTTTGACCACCATCACACTTTGTTTCATAGCCCTAATTATATTAGGAGTTTATTTAGGTAAAGTGTCCCGAGGAAGCCTTTTAAAAACATGTGTTGAAATCGTAGCAATAGGCGTACTTATAGGTGTTGTAAGCTTCCTAATTGGTGGACATTAAAAGATTAATTGGAAAGATTTGGATTGGATAAATTTTCCTTTTCTAATTAATTGGATTTTTTTCTTTTTTTTATTTATTCTAAAATCAGAGAGTTGCATCAAAGAATTAACAAGATTTATATTTTTAAATATTTTCAAAGATTTTACTATTTGAAAATTAACTAAAAAAATGAATTAAAAATGAATTAAACTCCAAGATCAATACCATAAACCCTTTCTATATTCTCAACATGGATTTTATAGGCGTCTTTTTCTGTAATCAAACTAGTTCTTAATAACTCTTTTGTACGTTTTGGAACTGTTTTAGGTCCGAGAACCGCTCCAGGTCTTGTTAAATCATCCATGTAATCCGTTTCCATCAGGAAATTTAAGCCACATGTTCCTTTTGCCTTTTTAATAGCCTCTGTTACAACATCTCGGGTTGCTATAAGAGATGTTGTTAAACCATGATTTTCCTCTTCAAGAACGAAAGGCCCTGAAAAGTGTTTTATAACCTTGTATCTTTTAAGACCTGCTTTATCTGCCATTTCTGCAAATTCTTGAAACTGTTCCGGCCCGGAAGTCTCTGTGTGAAGCTGCACAGCACAGTCTGCATCGGCCGCAAGTTCCATTGCATACACCATGAGTCTGTTGTGAACCTCAAGTTCCTCTGCAGAAACTTCGTAGTGGGGCCTTCCAATTTCACCTATTCCAATGGCTTTGCCCTCTAAAACAAACTTCTGTGCTGTTTCAAGCGCATCCCTCATCATGGACTCCACCTTCTCAAGACTTAAACCCGCTTCTAATCGTCTTGTAAGTTCTGCAGGATGTGCTCCAAGGACTGAAAATGCCTTAACATCAGTATTATTGTTTATTTCATCCACATATTTTATACCAAGTTCCATAGCTTCCTTAAAACTGCACAGCCCTTCAACGGTCCATGTGGGTTTGTTGGGAATTATCATGAACTTACCCCCGGATCTGCCGAACTTATTGGCCACCATAATTGGACCCTCACCATTTACAGGATCCACATGTATATGATTGTCTGTTACTGGAATTTCATCCATTTTACCGCCCCTTTTTTTATCTAGTTGACCCTTATTTAATGAAAAATATTCAAGTGAAAATATCAAAGAATATCAACCACCACTTAACCACATCATAATACATGATCTTTAAAGTTAATCAAAGATAAGTTTAGGGTCTTAATTCATTCATCAAAGCCATTTCAAAAATATCCACAGGTGGTTCAATCCCTGTCCATATTCTGAAGGCCTCAACCCCCTGATAAATCAACATTTTAGTACCAGAAATCGTTTGTGCACCAGCTTTCCGGGCTTCTTTGAGCAAACCTGTTTCAAGGGGATTGTAAACAACGTCATTTACAACGAGTCCTCCATGCATCATATCTGCTGTAACCAATGGTTTTTGGTTTACATTAGGATACATTCCAATAGGAGTTGTGTTTATGAGAATATCTGCATTTTTAAGCTCGTTTTCAAGATCAAAACCAAGAGTTACTGTTTTCACATTTACGTCCAATTTCCCAGCAAGGTCTTCTTTAAGTTCAATTGCTTTTTCAAAAGTCCTATTTGCAATTACAAGACTTTCAGCCCCTTCCAATAAGATCTGGAATGAAATTGCCCTTGCAGCACCTCCCGCACCTAAGATTACAACTTTTTTATTTTTAACAGTTGTAACCTCTTCAATAGCTTTTACTGCACCTAAACCATCTGTGTTATAACCTTTAACTTCATTTTCATCGAATTTTACTGTATTTACAGCACCTATAAGTTTAGCGGCAGTGTCTAAGGAGTCAAGATATTCTATAACAGCTGTTTTATGTGGAATAGTCACGTTCAATCCTTTTATCCCCATTGATCTGGCACCAACCATTGCAGATTGAAGATAACCTTTCTTCACATGAAATGGCACATAAACACTGTCGATAGCCAGTTTACTAAATGTTGTATTGTGCATTGGTGGAGATAAGCTGTGTTCCACAGGGTCACCCATTATCCCAAAAATACTTGTTTTACCGGTTATCATCGGGTTATCACCTTATTTTTGTATATTTTGTAATTATATTCTGTAATTAAAATTGTTCTATTTTCAATAAGTATATTCAATAGTTAAATTTCCCATAAAAACCCCAGACATCTTTGTCAGTTGAAATAGTTCCATTTCAAGGGATTGTAACTCCCAAATAAGAGTCATCTGATAAGCAGTTTCTTTCATTATTAGTTATATTATATAATGCAATATTTTATATTAATCTGTTTAGAGAATAAACAATGGATAATTGAAAGAGAAATGATTTCATAGGGGTACACTTCCACTAAATCCCTAGTTCGATCAATTCAAAAATGTTATTATCAACCCAATTAAAGGTTGATGGGTGGTAAAATGCTTGCAAAACAAAGATTTGTTCTTGATACAACCGCTTTTACGGACAATCAACTTCGCGATGACTTTGGAGAAGGAGAACTGAATAAAACTGTGGACGTTCTAATGGACTTGATCGCAAGTTCAAGGATAAAGCTTAATATAAGCTGTCACATGCCCCCAATCACTTATAAAGAATTCGTAGATTATATGGCCCGGTATGAATGCCCAGAAAGTATTATGGTTAAAGCCGAAACATGGATCGTTAAAAAAAGCCCCAACCGTTATGATACCAAAATACCGTCCCAGATATTCTATGAATACGTGAGGGACATGAGAGAAAGAATGAATAAAGGCATGAGAATTTCTGAAAGTGCTGTATGGGAAGCTTCCGTGGAATCTATGGTCATGATGTCAAGGGGTAAGAAAAAGACCAACATAGAAGTTGAGGTAATAGGCAAATCCATTACAGACTTCAGAAAACGTTACAGAGGAGCCCTTCGGAAAGGTACGCTGGACAGCGCTCCAGATCTTGACGTTCTACTTCTGGCCAAGGAGCTTGGTGCAGGAGTTGTGGCAGCAGATGAGGGAATTAAAGTTTGGGCAGAGAGGTTGGGCCTCAGATTTTTAAGTGCAAAATCATTCCCTAAAATGCTCAAAGAATACTTAAAGTACTACGATTAGAATAAAACTGTTCTTTTAAACTATTCAATTAGGTTAATTAAAATATAAAAAATTAATTAATATTAAAAGTTAGTTGAAAATCTAGTTATAAAATAGAATAAATTGAAAAATATAGTTTATAAATCAGGATAGGTTAAAAATATTAGTTGATAAAAAAATCTAAAAAAGGATCTGTTTGATATAAATTATATTTGATGTAAAAATTTATATAATCCGTTTTTTTAAAAAGTTAAATATTAAAAAAAATAAAAAATGCGATGTTACAAATAAGTTTTATCATGTTTTAGGGTGCATTTTCCAAATTTTGGAGATGATTCAATCAAAAAGACTGTGAAACTATTTAAAAATTAGATTTTTCTATGACTATTCAATAACAAACAAAACATTTTTATCATATTTACAAGGCAGGAGAATTAAATGGAAATACAAAGACCTCGAGGAACCCGTGATTTCCTTTTTAATGAAATGAAAGAAAGGAAACACGTTGAAAATACCTTAAGAAAAATATTTGAAATTTATGGTTACAACGAGATAAAAACCCCAATATTTGAGGAACTATCTCTTTTCACCACTAAATCCGGTGAAGGAATAAAGGAACAAATTTATCACTTTCAGGATAAAGGAGGAAGGGATTTAGCACTCAGACCAGAACTTACAGCTCCTGTTGCAAGGCTTTACATAAAGGAGTTGCAAAAAAATCCCAAACCAATTAAAATGTACTACTTTGGGAGCTGTTTCAGATACGAAAGGCCGCAGGCAGGCAGGTTTAGACAGTTTTGGCAGATGGGATGCGAACTCATTGGAGGCAAATCCCCTGGCTCAGAAGCAGAAATCATAGCAATGGCAGCCCACTGCCTTGAAGAACTGGGACTTGAAGATTACGAAATACACATAGGAAACCTTGGAATCCTGCGAGGCATACTCAACACCGAAGGGATAGTTGGAGATGAACAGGATCAGGTGATGGGTTTAATAGATAAAAGAGACGTTGAAGGGCTTAAAGATCTGCTTGAAAAGTTACAAATTGGTCAAAAACCAACTGAAATTCTCTTAAAACTTATAGATATGGTTGGACATCGAGATATACTCAAAGACGTTGAAGAAATAATAAAATGCAACGAAAACGCTTTTAATTCTTTAAAAGAATTAGAATCACTTCTTGAATCTCTTGAAGCCTTTGATTTCTCAGATTATATCGTGAATCTGGGTATTGCTAGGGGTTTAGATTACTACTCTGGAACTGTGTTTGAGATCTACGTTCATGGTCTCGGCGCACAAAAACAGATAAGTGGTGGAGGAACATATAATTTGATAGAGATATTTGGCGGCGAGGAAGTTGAATCCACAGGTTTCGCATTCGGTTTTGACAGGGTTATGGACGCCCTCAGAAAACAGGACACGAAGATTCCAATTGCAGGAACTGTGGATGTATTCGTAGCTCCCATAAAAGAGGATATGAAATTAAAAGCATTTGAAATAGCCCAGAAATTGAGAAAAACTGGAGTTTCAACCGATGTTGATCTTACAGGAAGGAAGTTGAAGAAGATTCTTTCACATGCAGACCATATCGGCACGAAATACGTTCTTCTGGTAGGTGCAAGGGACCTTGAAGAAGGAAAAATCACCGTGAGAAATATGAAATCCGGAGAGCAGGAACTGATTGATCTCGATAACATTGCACCACACCTGAAGAAAATTCTTAATTCCAGTGATCATAATTCCAATGGTTCATATTCACCAGAAGATGGTTCAAATGAATGAAAACCTCCAGACTGAAAAGGTTCAAAAGAATGAAGATCCTACGAGGGAAGATCTTAAAAAAGTAGATCCTAGGATGCAAGATCTTGAAAAGGTAGATCCTAAGGACGAAGATCTTTTAAATTTAAATTTCAGGCATAACGTAAATGGTGAAGACCTGGTCATAGCTGTTGCACAGGACTATGAAACCTCTGAAGTTTTGATGGTTGCATTCATGAACAAAGAAGCTATCATAAAGACTCTTGAAACTGGAAAAGCCCACTACTGGAGTACTTCCAGAGGAAAACCATGGTTTAAAGGCGAAAGCTCAGGCCACATCCAGGAAGTTAAGGAAATATTCACTGACTGTGATAAAGATGCAGTTCTTCTCAAAGTTAAACAGACAGGTGCTGCATGCCACGAAGGCTATTATTCATGTTTTTTTAGGGAAATATCCCATGATAACTCCAATGATGTAAATATTAAAGAATATAAATTAAAAATAGTTAAAGACAAGGTTTTTGAACCTGAAAAAGTTTATGGAGAGAAATAAATGAAAATAGTCCCGGATACAAGTGTGATTGTGGATGGTAGAATCACAGGAATCGTTCAGGTTAAGGAATATAAAGGCTGTGAGGTGATAATACCAGAAGCAGTTATATCTGAATTGGAAAACCAGGCAAATAAGGGAAGAGAAACAGGTTTTAATGGGTTAGAAGAACTTAAAGAACTTCAAAAGCTTTGTAAGGAAGGTAAACTTTCTTTGACCTTTGTAGGCAGAAGACCAACCCTTGAAGAGATATCCCTTGCAAAAGGTGGGGAAATCGATGCCATGATAAGGAACACCGCAGGAAAGTACCATGCCACCCTCATAACAAGCGACAGAGTTCAAAAAGAAGTTGCAGAGGCCCAGGGACTGGACGCCATCTACTTGAAGCAGGAAATGGTGGTTTACACCGACCTTGAAATAGGAAAATTCTTCGACAAGAGCACAATGTCAATCCACCTCAAAGAAAACGTTGTGCCAATGGCAAAGAAAGGAACTCCAGGAAATATAAAACTGGTTAAAATAGGTTCAAAACGGCTTAAACGCATCGAAATAGAAAAAATGGCCCGAGAAATAATAGAGAGGGCCAAAAGTGACTTTAGAAGTTTCATAGAAATAGAAATGGATGGTGCAACAGTTGTACAATTCAGGGAGTACCGTATATCCATTGCAAGACCACCTTTCTCAGATGGAATTGAAATAACTGTTGTAAGACCAGTTGCAAAGGTTTCAATTGAAGATTACAAACTTCCTGATAAACTTATGGACAGGTTAAGAAACAGTGCCAAAGGAATATTAATTGCAGGTCCTCCAGGTGCGGGTAAAACAACATTTGCTCAGGCCGTAGCTGATTTTTATAGCAAAGATATTGGTGCTATTGTAAAAACAATGGAATCACCTCGAGACCTTCAAGTTGGAGATGAAATAACCCAGTATGCCCCCCTTGAGGATGACATGGCAAAAACAGCAGACATTCTTTTACTGGTTCGTCCAGATTACACAATATACGATGAACTGCGTAAGACAAAGGATTTCAGGATATTCGCAGATATGAGGCTTGCAGGTGTGGGTATGATCGGTGTTGTGCATTCTACAAGACCAATAGATGCTATTCAAAGGGTTATAAGCCGAGTAGAGCTTGGAATGATACCTTCCATCATTGACACTACTATATTCATAAATGAGGGCCGTGTTGCAGCAATATACGACATTGCATTAACTGTAAAGGTTCCAACAGGTATGGTCGAAGCCGATCTTTCAAGGCCTGTTATAGAAGTGAAGAACTTTGATACAGGAGAACTCGCACACGAGATATACACCTATGGAGAACAGACCATAGTCATGGACATTGGAAAAACCACCTTTGAGAAAACACCAATCCAAAAAATTGCAGAACGTGAGATCATAAATGAAATTAAACGCAGGATCCCCGATGCCCATGTTGAGGTCACCATGAAATCCGACAAACGTGCAACAGTCTGGATAGACGAAAAACATATTCCAAAACTCATAGGTAAAAAAGGAAAAACCATAGATGAAGTTGAGAAACACATAGGCATAAGCATAGGTGTGGAACCCCTCAGTGTCAACGAAAAAAAGGATAAAACACAGGATAACACATTCCCAATCAAAGCAGAGCTTGCAGGAAACTACATTGTTCTAAACTTCCAAAAAGATGCTGTTGGCACACCATTCGATATTCTTGTGGATGACGAATATTTATTCACAGCCACAGTTGGCAAAAAAAGTAATATAAAGATAAAAAAGGACATAGAACTTGCAAATATAATAATAAATGCTCTAAAAAAGAACATATCTATAAATGCAAGGGTTAGACAAGAGTTACTATGAAAACACTAACTAATATTTCATAATATTACTAACTAAACCTTAAAATGGTTAAAAGTTAAAAATCCCTAAAATTTTAAACTTTGAAACTTGATTTATTTTATTTTTTCATTTTATTTATACCATTTTTGATTATTGACTATAATATCTGACCAAGTATAATATTTGAACCAAGTGTCGAAATAGGAAAAATAAAGGGTAGGGACCAATTCTAGTTTTTCTGTTTTTAGTATTATGAAAATATTCGATAATTTATATGTATTTGAAATTAAAATGGAATAATAAGTTTTAATTTATTGATTAATTTTAGATAATGAATTGGACTTAGTTAAGTTTGATTAAGTTTAATTAATGAAATGATTAATAAATGTGATTAATAAATAGTTTTAAAAGTCGGTAGCAGATTAGAAATTGGCCCTAATGTTAAATAGGTATAAACTTGAACTAAATGTTTTAAAATTGTAGTTTAAAGTAAGTAAAGGTTTAAATTATGATTAAATTATGAAGGGAAATGATATTAAAGGAGATCTAAAATGAAAATCAGCGTATCAACCCTGGCACTGTACCCCAAACCCCTCGATGAAATACTTTCATGTCTCGAAGATAAGGGCGTGAAATACTGCGAAATTATAAATGAATATCCTTATGATGCTATAAACCATGATACTTTGGATTCTTATGATATTAAGATAAGTGTGCACGCTCCACTTTCAGACATTAACATCGCATCCCACAACGATGCCATAAGAAGATCATCAGTCTCACAAATAAAAAATTCAATTGATATCGCATCTGAAATGAAATCGAAAGTTGTTGTAGTGCACCCGGGGTCTATGCCGATCCTTGGGGACAAATTTCAGGAGAAGATCCTGAAATACAATCTGGATTCATTAAGAGAATGCTCGGAATATGCAGATGACTGCAGTGTCCGGATGTGCGTTGAGAATATGCCTGATATTAAAGGGTTATTCGGCAAAGATTTAAACGAGCTTGAAGAAATTGTTAACAATATAAATGCTTATATGACATTGGATGTGGGTCACGCCAATAATATGGGAGTTTCTGTAAAAGAAATGCTTAAATCAAAATTTATAAAACATATACACCTCAGCGACAATGATGGATCATTTGACAACCACAATGCACTTGGCAGTGCAAATATAGACTTTGAAACATTCTTTAAAGAACTCAATAGTATAAAATACGATGGCATTCTGGTTGTGGAAGTTAAACATCCCCATGAGATAATAGAAAGTCTTGATTATCTTAAAACATATATCACAGATTTTTAGAACTTTAGAATTAACCTTTTTTTAGTGCAGATAAACTGCAGATGAAAACCAAAAGATAAATTAATCATAGAGATTAGAAAAAATTAGATACACATAACAGTGCCGTAAAAATTAAAGGGAGATTTTTATTTGAAAATAGCAATAATTGGTGGAACCGGAGATCAAGGACTAGGACTAGCACTTCGATTTGCAAAAGCTGGAGAAGTAGTTATAATCGGATCAAGAGATGCAAAAAAAGCTGAAGATGCTGCAAATCTTGTAAAAGATACATTAAAAACTGATGAAATTAACGTTACTGGAATGGCCAATCCCGACGCTGCAAGGGAATGCAACATAGTTCTTTTAACTGTGCCTCTTCAAGCACAGATGCCAACCCTTAAAAGTATTAAAGATGAACTTAATGGTAAAACATTTATTGATGCAACAGTTCCACTTGAAACATGTATCAGAGGCAAACCTACAAGATACGTGGACCTTTGGGAAGGTTCTGCAGCTGAAAGAGCAGCAGAATTTTTACGCGACATTGACACGAATGTTGTAGCAGCATTTAACAATATAAGTGCAGCGGCACTCACAAATATTGACGAAGATGTTCAATGTGACTGTCTCATATCCGGAAATGATGAGGACGCCAAAAGAGAGGTTATGGAACTTGCAGAAAAAATTCCTGATGTCAAAGCAGTAGATTGCGGTCCTCTTGAAAATTCAAAGATAGTTGAAAAGATAACACCACTTTTAATAAATCTTAACATCCGAAACAAGATAAAATCTGCAGGCATAAGAATAACAGGGCTTTAATTTAAATTTTTTACCCAATTTTTATATTTAAGGGTTAATAACAATTAAAATATTCTTATATGGGATATTTTTATTACTAATCTCAAATGGAAATTAATTCTTACTAAAAATACAATCAAAAGCTAAAATACAATTAAAATTTATACTATAAGACTAAACTACCAGCAATAAGGGTTTAAAAAATGGAGTACATAAAAAAAACAGCAGAAAATATAACAAAACACGCTTTAAAAGTTATAGACCAGATAGATGAAGAACAAGTCGACAAAATGATAGATTCTATCCTAAATGCAGAATCTACATTCATAGTGGGAAGTGGAAGATCCGAGCTTATGGGTAAAGCATTTGCAATGAGACTCATGCATCTTGGGTTCGATGTACACATTGTTGGAGATGTAACAACACCTGCAATAAAAGAAACGGATTGCCTCATCGCAATATCTGGATCAGGTGAAACTAAAGCTGTTACAATGGCTGCCGGAACAGCTAAAGAAACTGGAGCTACTGTTGTAGGTATAACAGCCAACACATCCTCAACTTTAGGCAAACGCATAGACATCGCTGTTAACATAGAAAGTAAAACAAAAGAGCCCTGGAAACATTATACATCAAACGTTTTAAAGGGAAATTATGATGATTTAACACCAATGGGAACTCTTTTTGAAGATAGTACTCATTTATTCCTTGACGGCCTTATAGCTGAATTTATGGCACGACTCGGTAAGAAAGAAATTGATTTAAAAAAGAGACACGCCACAATAGAGTAATAATGAAGTAAACAGCACGTATATTAGATTTATACATGAAAACTGTATTATAAGGTTAATAACATCTAGAAGTGTTTAAAAACCTTTAAACATTTTGACTAACAATTTGACAAGTTTTATCCAAATATTAGATAAAAAATTAAATATTTTAAAAAATCTATAAAAATGAACCCCCCAAGAGCTATTATTAAAATGAGGAGGCTGGTTTAAAAATGAATTCAAAGTTATCCGGAGATTTAGTGATCATAGAAGAAAATAAAGGAGCAAAACTCCACGAAAAAAGCCACTACGGTAACGTTACAGAGGAAGGATTACAGCTTTCACTCATTGAAGCACTTTATTTAATGGAAAAGGATAAGTTAGAAATTTTAAGTGACGATAAAGAACTTTCTCTAGATGAGATGTTCGAATTAATCCGCAGCAAAAACCTTTTCACAATGTACATCGTATTCCGGGACCTCAAAAATAGAGGTTATATTGTTAAAACAGGTTTCAAGTACGGTTCTGAGTTCAGATTGTATGAAAGAGGAAAATCTCCAGGAGACGGCCATTCAAATTACCTTGTAAAGGTTGCACCTGAAAACTGTACAATGACAATGTTTGATCTGTCCAGCTACGTAAGAGTGGCCCATGGAGTAAACAAAAAACTCTTATTCGCTGTTGTGGATGATGAAAACGATATAACTTACTATAACATGGAATGGACGCGTCCGTAAACCAAATTAGATAAAATTAAACCCAAATTAGATAAGATGTCATATCAGAACGTCTATCTTTTTAAGGTTAATGTTCGTGTTTTTAGAGTGAGGAAGAATCAAATTAATTCAAAGAATTAATCAAATAATTTTTTATTAATTACCTCAAAATTATCAAATCAAAAAAAACAAATCAAATAAGGTGATTCATTGATAGATCCATGGAGTTCAGCTGTTTTAGACTATGAAAAGCTCATAGAGCAGTTCGGAATAAAACCATTTAAAGATATGATGGGAAATATAAAAGACCCGCATATTCTCATGAAAAGGGGTATAATCTTTGGACAGAGGGATTATGGAAGAATTGTAAAGGCTATGCGGGAAAAATCAGACTTTGCAGTTGTAAGCGGAATGATGCCCAGTGGAAAGATGCACATAGGTCACAAGATGATCGTTGACCAGTTAGTATGGTACCAAACAAAGGGTGCCGATATCTACATTCCCATAGCAGACATGGAGTCATATTCTGCAAGAGATATTGACTTTGAAGAATCAAGGAAGCTCGCAGTTTCGGAGTACATAACAAATTACATAGCGCTGGGTCTTGATTTCACCAAAAAAAATGTTCACACTTACCTTCAGTCAGAGAACAAGGTGGTGCAGAATCTTGCTTATCTACTTGGTCGTAAGGTCAATCTGAATGAAATGAAAGCCATATATGGTTTTGGAGGTTCTACAAACGTGTCTCATTTGTACGTGCCTCTTGTACAGGTTGCTGACATACTGCACCCTCAACTTGAGGAGTGCGGCGGTCCCAAGCCAACGGTTGTACCTGTGGGTCCTGATCAAGACCCTCACATAAGACTTACAAGGGATATTGCAGAGCGTTTCAAGTCCAAATTTAACTTCATAGCACCATCATCAACTTATCACCGCTTTATAACCGGACTTACAGGTGACAAAATGTCAAGCAGCAAACCAAAAACTGCTATATTCCTGAGCGACTCTCCTGAAGTGGCTGAAAAGAAAGTTAAAAGCGCAAAAACAGGCGGAAGAGAAAGTTTAGATGAACAGAAGAAATTAGGCGGAGTTCCAGAGGACTGTGCTGTATACGAGATGTTACTTTACCATCTTGTCCAGTCAGACGAGGATCTCAAGGAGATATACAGCAACTGTAAAAACGGTACAGTTATGTGTGGTGAGTGCAAGAATAAAGCATCAAGCATGATGAAAAAATTCTTTGAAGACATATCTCAAAGGAGAGAGAAAGCAGGAGATCTGGCAGAAAAAATTTTAGCTAAAGACTGATTAGCACGATTGTTTAGATAAAAATATAAGTTAATGAGTAATAATTTAATTATTAAATAACATTGTTGACGAATTAGACTCTGTGGATTAAATTTAGTTAAGGATAAAATTTATAATTCTAGGGATATGGATTAATTGAGTTAGTAAATGATTGGTAAAGCAAGGAATAGGGGTAGAAAGAATACAAAATTAGCGGGGATATAAATGCTGAAAAAAGATAAGCATGATGGTTTTTTTGGTGGACTTTACAAGCGTAATGAAACTTTTTTGATGCTTTCAACCATGATATTTTTAGTATCCATGTTCGTAGGTTACGCTTTTTCAGGAGTGTTAGACCAGGTTTTAGGGAGTGTACTTGGAGATCTTAAAAGGAGGTTGACAGAAGGGGAGTTGAAACTCACAACATTCTCCATATTCGCAAACAACCTTAAAGTTGCCTTTTTAATCTACGGTGGAGGCCTGGTACTGGGATTATTTACAGTATTTTACCTAATTGTAAACGGGGCTTTTCTGGGATATGCAGCAACCAAGTTCCCTCTCGGCGATTTCATAATATTTACGATACCTCATGGAATTCCCGAAATCATAGGGATTGTAATAGCAGGTGCTGCAGGATTTCGGCTTGCAAGTTGTGTTATGCATATTTTAAAAGATATAACACATATACGATCAGATATATCATTCACAGGCCAACTTAAACATGTCCTGGAAATACATGCAGACGAATTTGTAGAATCACTTAAATTATTTGGAATTGCAGTGGTTTTCCTAATTATTGCAGCCTTCATTGAGGCTAACTTAAGCATTCCATGGGGTACTTATATTCGAGGCGTTTTATAACTGTTAAGAATTTCAACATGAAAACAGAGATTTAATTTAACAGTTATATTCCTTATTCAAAGATTAAGATATCATTAATAATCTTAGAATTAATTTTAGAATTCTTAATAATTTTAGAATTTAAATTTTTATATTATCTAAAACTAAAATATAGTGATATAGAATTATCTAAACAAAATCAGTTGATACAAAGTTCAGCTAAATGAATTAAAATCTGTGAAAAATTATCCAAATGAAATACATTGGATAAAAACTAGTCAAATCAATGAAATAAACATATAAAGTAAATACCTAAATTAACAGATAATAGGTGAAATAATGATAAGATGCATATCATGCGGCGCAGAATACGGCCTAGATGAGATAATATACACATGCCCAAAGTGTGGATCAATATTAGAAGTTGTACCGCTCAGACCAGACGTTTCAAAGGACGTTTTTGAGTGTAGAAAATCAACCATGTGGAAGTACAAAGAGTTCATGCCAGTGGACGAGTCAAAGATAGTAAGCCTTGAAGAAGGGGGAACACCCTTCTGTAAATGCCAGAAACTCGGAGATGAACTTGGAGTAGAATTATACGTAAAAGTAGAAGGATCAAACCCAACAGGAAGCTTTAAAGATAGAGGAATGAGTGTTGGGATAACAAAAGCCATGGAACTGGGTGTGGACACAGTTGGATGTGCATCAACAGGTAACACATCAGCATCCCTTGCAGCTTACGCAACAAGAGCAGGAAAACGATGCATTGTACTTTTACCCTCTGGAAAGGTTGCACTCGGAAAGCTTGCCCAGGCAATGTTCCACGGTGCAGAGGTAATATCCATAAAAGGAAACTTTGACGAGGCACTTGAAGCCATAACAGCCCTCGCACTTCAGGGAAAATTATACCTCCTGAACTCCATAAACCCCTTCCGACTTGAAGGGCAAAAATCCATTGGATTTGAGATAGTTGATGATTTGGGATGGAAATCACCTGATAGGATAATATTACCCGTTGGAAATGCCGGCAACATATCTGCAATATGGAAAGGTGTAAAAGAATTCTACGAAGCAGGTTTTATTAATGATCTTCCAATGATGACAGGTATTCAGGCAGAAGGTGCTGCACCCATAGCCAACGCTGTACGTGCAGGTAAAAATGAAATTGTACCAGTTGAAAACCCAGAGACCATTGCAACAGCCATAAGGATCGGAGCACCTGTAAGCTCAGTTAAAGCCTTAAGAGCCATATATGATTCTGATGGGCTTGCTGAAACAGTTACAGACGATGAAATCTTAAGCGCACAGAAACTCCTTGCAAGAACAGAGGGAATAGGCGTGGAGCCGGCATCCGCAGCATCCATTGCAGGTCTTAAAAAGCTTGTTGAGACTGGCTCAATAGATAAGGGAGAACAAATCGTTTGTGTTGTCACAGGACACTTGTTAAAGGATCCCAACACAGCAATAGATGCATGTGTAAAACCTGTTGAGGTTGATGCAGATATTAATGCCCTTTTAAGTATTATTACTGGTAAGTAATGGGCTTCCCCATATTTTTTTTGAAGTAAATCTGAACTATATTTATATCCTAATTTTTTATGAATGTCCCAATACCACACGATTTGTAATGGGCTGACCCAAGATCATATGGATCACCATGACATGACTCAACAGCATATAAATCACCGAAAAACACCTCAAAAAAACGATAAATATATATGACAGTACAGCAACAGTGTATAATAACAAATATAGAAAATGAGGTGGTTAAATATGGAATTACCAGTTGCTCCAATAGGAAGAATAATAAAAAATGCAGGTGCAGAAAGAGTAAGTGACGACGCTAGAGCTGCTCTAGCAAAAGTATTAGAAGAGAAGGGTGAGGAAATATCCTCACAGGCTGTTAAACTTGCAAAACACGCCGGAAGGAAAACAATCAAAGCATCAGATATTGAAATGGCTGTTAAAGGTCGCTAGATAAGTTTTTCCTTTTCTTTTTTTCTTTTTAAATATAATTACTGTTATTTAAGGCTTATTTTAAGGGATTATTTTAATAGATTATATCATATTAATGGACCATTTTATGATATTTTTACTTGTATTAAAAACTAAAAAAACTTTAAAATAAAGATTTAAAGTGATTTTTAAAGTTATTTATCTAAATTGTTTTATTTAAAACACTCTCAACTAAATTTTCATTTTGTTATTTTTAAATAAAAGATTATTTAAAATGAAACAGTTTTAATAAACAATAGATTTTATCGTTAAACTTTTATTTTCGTATGAAAATTGGGGATAAAAAAGTATTTTACAGCGTTAGGTTTCTACAATAAACATATAAACCTTCAAACCAAATATTTTATAATATAATTATTAAGAGGAGATTAAATGAATAATTTTGAAGAATCCGATAATTTCATGACCAGTAACCGTATGGAAGCCCTTATAGATGGTATTTTTGCTATAGCAATGACCCTTTTAGTTTTGAGTATAGGAGTACCCCATATATCAGGACAAATATCAAATGTAACCATTCAACAATCACTTTACACCATAATTTCTCCATTTTTTAGTTTCGTTTTGAGCTTCATTCTTCTTGCAATGTTTTGGGTAGCCAACCACAGACAGTTGCACTACATAAAACATGTGGATGATGTGTATTTGTGGATTAATATTATATGGCTTTTGTTCATTGTCACAGTTCCTTTCTCAACAGATTTAACTGGAACCTACGGCGGCTACGCGATATCCCAAATCATATTCAATCTAAATCTCTTAGGAATTGCATTTTTCCTCTATTTAAGCTGGCATTATGCAACTAAAAAAGGATTGGTCAGTAAAAAGATAACCAAACAGAAAAGTGAGAGTATAAAAAGGACCTGCATCCTCTTTCTGGGAGTATCATCAATAGCCATTATCTTGTCATTTTTAACTCCAACATGGAGTGGTATGATTTATTTAATCCTTTTATTAGAGAAATTTATCTGATAATATTAAAAATCATACGACAAGAGTATAATGTGGAAAAATGTAAACATGAATACATTATCTAATGATAAATTTCTTTTAAGGGCACTATTAAAGAACAATATAAAAGAAAATTCATTGAGTTCCATTATTAATAGTACTTATAAAGATTAAATTAATTCCACATGAACATTTTGGTTACAGGGAGAATTTTTTTGAAATAACCAACCTTTTTTAGACCCTTTTTAGATGAAACGGATAGAAAAAAACAGCACCAAGTTCAAATGACAGGAAAAAAAGTATAAAACCAGGAAAAAGTATAAGATATTTCAATAGAATTTATCATGAATTTTAGTATTATAATATCAAATTTCGATGTCAAATTTCCAGATTCGTTTCTCTAAAACTGAGAAAAATTAAACCCAAAAAAATCTAAAAACTGACAGTTTAATGATTTAATGATATTAAGAACTGTTACTCCACAAAGAATAAGAAGTATGCCAGTGATATGTTTAATCAGCATCTAGAGACATGAAAGAAAGTATATATACTATGATGATGAAACATTTAATAAGCTAATTTTGAACTTCTGAAAATTATTTATTAGTTTAAATGAGTTTTGAAATTAGAATTTGATTTATTAAAAATTCATTCAAGTCATTTGCTGATCGACAACTTTTATATATTTAGAATATAAAAAGTAAGATCTGCCGATGGATGGTTAAAACCCAGATGAAAAAGGAGGTAATTAAATGGCAAAAGCAATTTATGTAAAATTTGATGTACCAAAAGAAATAGCTGACAAAGCCTACGAGGCTTTAGAAATAGCAAGAGACACAGGTAAAATAGGTAAAGGAACTAACGAGGTAACTAAAGCCATAGAAAGAGGCAACGCACTACTCGTATTCATAGCTGAAGATATTCAGCCACCAGAAATAGTAGCTCATTTACCAGTACTTGCTGAAGAAAAAGAGATTCCTTACGTTTACATTGCAACAAAAGACGAGTTAGGAGAAGCAGCAGGACTTAACGTTGGTACAGCATCTGCATGTATAACAGATGCCGGTGAAGCTGAAGATTTAATCAACGACATTGTTGAGAAAGTCGAAGAACTCAAAAAATAGAACTATTTTTACAAAATGGAAGGCATGAATAAACTGTAAAGTTTATACTTGACCTTTCTCATTTTAACTGAAGGTGATTATATGGGAGAAGCAACTCCTGCTGAAGTGATTGAGGTTCTAAAAAGAACTGGAATGACTGGGGAAGTCATGCAGGTAAAATGTAGAATACTTGATGGAAGAGACAAAGGTAGAATATTAACCAGAAACGTCATGGGCGCAATAAGAGAAGGCGACGTTTTAATGTTGCTGGATACTATAAGGGAAGCCAAGGAAATACGTACCCCATAGGCAGATAGGTGTTTAATATGAGAACATGTTCATTCTGTGGAGAAGAAATTGAAGAAGGCACAGGAAAGATGTACGTTAAAAAGGATGGTACAGTCTATTTCTTCTGCAGCAGTAAATGTGAAAAGAATAAAATAAAATTAGGAAGAGTTCCAAGAAAGGTTAAGTGGGTTAAACAATGAGAGAAAGGAGCTTTGTAATGCTGAAACCTGATGCAGTCAAAAGAAGACTCATAGGTGACGTTTTAAACAGGTTTGAAAGGCGAGGGCTCAAAGTTGTGGCCACTAAAATGATGGTCATAAACAAAGAACTTGCAGAGAAACACTACGCAGAACACGCTGAAAAACCCTTTTTCAAAGACCTTGTTGACTACATAACATCAGGCCCAGTGCTTGCAATGGTCATTGAAGGTGGAGAATGTATCAGTCTTATAAGGAAAATGGTAGGAGCCACCAACCCTAAAGAAGCAGATATGGGGACAATAAGGGGCGACTACGCTATTGAAACTGGTAGGAATATGATACACGCTTCAGATTCAACAGAATCAGCTGTAAGAGAAATATCACTATTTTTCAAAGATTCTGAGATCTGCAATTACATTCTGCCTGATGAAGAAATAATATATGAAGAACCTTAGAACCACAAATTAAGAGTTGATTGAAGAGCCTTGATTTTTTTTAAAGCTCTTTTTCACATTTTAATTTAATCAGATTCTTTACTATTTCCATTTAATTGAATTATAGAATTTAAATTTCAATTAGAAGGATCAAAATTAGAATTTTTAGAATTTTACATTAATTGGAGGATAAAATTGAAGATTAGATCACCAATAGTGTCTGTTTTAGGTCATGTAGATCACGGCAAAACTACCCTCTTAGACTTTATAAGAGGCAGTGCCATAGCTCAAAAGGAAGCCGGAGGAATAACCCAACACATCGGTGCAACAGAAATTCCAATGGAAGTCATAGAGAATATCTGCGGCGACTTCCTGAAACAACTCGACATAAAGGAGACATTACCAGGACTATTTTTTATTGACACTCCAGGCCACGAGGCCTTCACAACCCTACGTAAAAGGGGAGGTGCACTGGCTGATCTGGCAATTCTTATTGTAGACGTCAACGAGGGATTTAAACCCCAAACTTATGAAGCTTTAAACATTCTTAAAATGTGCAAAACTCCATTCATAGTTGCAGCCAACAAAATGGACAAAATACACGGCTGGGAAACGTACAAAGGTCTTCCATTTCTCAAAAGTTATTCTAAACAAACAAAAAGCGTTCAGGAAAAACTGGACACAAAAGTTTACGAACTTGTTGGGATACTACATGAAGAAGGTTTTGAATCAGAAAGGTTTGATAGGGTTGAGAACTTCGCAAGACAGATAAGTATAATTCCTATAAGTGCTAAAAGTGGTGAAGGAATCGCTGAGCTTCTTACAATGTTAATGGGACTAGCTCAGCAGTATCTTAAGGAGCAACTTCAAATAGAAACCGATGCCCCAGCAAAGGGAACCATACTTGAAGTGAAAGAAGAAACAGGATTGGGAGTAACTGTTGACGCTGTTATATACGACGGAATCCTGAAAAAAAAGGATACAATAGTTCTTACCACTATTGACAAAGTTATAAAGACAAAAATCAGGTCACTTCTAAAACCAAGACCCCTTGAAGAAATGAGGGAATCTAAAAAACGCTTCAAGAAGGTTGACGAAGTTGTTGCAGCTGCAGGTATAAAGATAGTGGCCCCAAACATAGAGGATGTTATCTCAGGATCACCACTGCGAGTCGCAACTAAAGATTTCGAAAGGGTTAAAGAAGAAATTCTAAATGAAATTGAGAGTATTAAAATAGATACTGATGAAGTTGGGGTAACTGTAAAGGCAGACACCCTCGGATCTCTTGAAGCCCTCGTCAACATGCTTAAAAATATGGATGTGCCCATAAGAGTTGCAGACATAGGGGATGTTTCAAGGAGAGATGTAGTTGCTGCTTCCATTGTTCAGAAGGAAAATCCCCTTTACGGTGTGATCATAGCATTCAACGTCAAAATACTTCCATCAGCATTAGAAGAAATAAATGCATCAGGACTAAAACTCTTTTCTGCAAATGTTATATACAAACTTACAGAAGATTATCAGGAATGGATAGAGGCTGCAGAAGAGCGAAAAAGAAAGGAATGGCTCGATGCAATAATAAAACCTGCAAAAATAAGAATAATTCCAAAACTCGTTTTCAGACACAGCAAACCAGCTATAGCAGGAATAGAAGTCATTGGAGGCACTGTAAAAAAGGATTACAGCCTCATAAGAAACGATGGTGGGTACGTTGGCAAAGTTGAGAGTATGCAGGATAAAGGTGACAACAAACCATCAACCTCAAAGGGACAGAAAGTGGCAATGGCAATAAAAAACGCCATTTTCGGGAAAGACTTTGAGGAAGGGGACGTTTTATACGTTGATATACCTGAAGCCCATTACAGGATCCTGGAATCAGACCTTAAAGGTAAACTTACAGAGGATGAAGTTCAGATACTGGAAGAACTTGTGGAAATAAAGAGAAAAGAAGATTCTTTATGGGGACTCCGGGTAGAATATTAGATGGATTACTAATAAATATAGATAAATTAATGAATTTAACCAGGTAACGATCATTGGATCACACAATGGAAAACGATAAATAATATAGAATATAAAAAACCAGAATAAGATGGAGGAGATAGATTGGCATTTAAAGTAGTAATTTCAGAAGGCGAAAACAGCCATCAAATCGAAGTTGAAGCTGCAGAGTCAAAAAAACTCATAGGATTAAAGATCGGCGAGGAATTCGATGCCTCTTTAGTTGGTTTAACAGGATATAAAGTTAAGATAACCGGTGGAAGCGACAAAAACGGCTTTCCAATGAAAAAGGATATAGACGGACAGAGAAGAATGAAAAGCCTTCTATCTGGCGGTATCGGTTTTAAACCAAAAAGAGACGGACAGCGCAGAAGAAAAACCGTTAGAGGTAACACCATATCCGACGAAACCGTGCAGATAAACACAATAGTTACAGAGAAGGGCGAAAAAGATATAAACGAACTTCTAGAGAGCAAGGAATAAAACCTAGGTGTAAGTTGTGAAAATACAGTCCGAAATAAACATAGGGCTTGTAGGGCATGTTGATCATGGTAAAACAACCTTGACAAAGGCCCTATCTGGCATATGGACAGATACTCATAGTGAGGAGACTAAAAGGGGTATCTCAATAAGGTTGGGTTATGCAGATATAACCTTCAGGAGATGCACAGAATGTCCTACTCCCCAGTGCTATACAACAGCACTTGTGTGCGACAACTGTGGAAAAGAAACACAGGAAATCCGAAAGGTATCCTTTGTAGATTCACCTGGACACGAAACACTCATGGCCACAATGTTATCAGGTGCCGCAATAATGGACGGTGCAGTTCTTGTAATAGCAGCCAACGAACCATGTCCACAACCTCAAACAAAAGAGCATCTTATGGCACTTGACGTTATAGGGGTCAAAGAAGTCATAGTTGTTCAAAACAAGATAGACATTGTTACAAAAGAAAGGGCAATAGAGAGTTACAACGAAATAAAAGAATTTGTTAAGGGAACATGTGCAGAAGATGCACCAATAATACCTATATCTGCCCAGCAAGGCGCTAACATCGATATTCTTATTGAAGTTATCCAGGAAAAAATAAAAACTCCAAGACGTTCCCTAAGAAAAGCTGCCAGGATGTACGTTGCAAGGTCATTTGACATCAACAGACCAGGCTGTTCTCCTGAAAAAATCCAAGGTGGGGTAATAGGAGGATCATTAGTTCAGGGAAAACTCAAAGTCGGAGATGAAATAGAGATAAAACCTGGTATACAGGTTAAAAAGAAGGGTAAAACCGAATGGATGAGCTTACATTCCGAGATCGTAGGTCTTAATGCAGCAGATGAATCTGTTGAAGAAGTCGGTCCTGGAGGACTTATAGGTGTCGGTACAAAACTGGATCCGTCCTTAACAAAAGCTGATTCACTTTCAGGATCCGTTGCAGGCAAACCTGGAACACTTCCACCAATTATGCACGAGTTCACCATGAAAACACAGCTCCTCGAAAGAGTGGTTGGTACAAAAGATGAGCGTGTAGTTGACCCTATAAAATCAACAGAACCTCTCATGATAAACATAGGCACATCAACAACCATTGGTGTGGTTACAAGTGCAAGGAAAAAAGAAGTTGAAGTTAAACTCAAACTACCTGTATGCGCTGAGGAAGGCCAGAGGGTCGCACTTAGCAGACGTGTAGGGGCAAGATGGAGGTTAATAGGATATGGTATCATCAAATAATCTCGAAGCAATTCTTGATGCAAATTTTTTATGATACCCGCTCAATTTCACGTTGATATAGTAGGCGAACTTGAGCGAATCCTACCATCATACAGTCTTGTTGTTCCCTCATTTGTTGTAAGGGAACTTAACTATGTAAAAAATAGATCTAAAGGCAAAAATAAGGTTGCAGCATCAATAGCTCTTAAGATCGCAAAAACCCATCCAATAAAAGTTGTTGAGCTTGAACTTGAAAAAGGTGAATTTGTAGACGATGCACTTCTTCGAATATCAAATGCGCCAAAAAAAGTTTTATGCACAAACGACCGTGAATTAAGAAGCAGAGCAAGAAAAAATAACATTAATGTTGTTTATCTTCGTCAAAGAAGATATCTTGCTGTTGATGGGCATTTAAACATTTGATCATTTTATAATTAGAAGAATATTTTCAATATAATAGCTAAAATAAATTCAGTTACAAGAGTAATTCTGAATAATATTTTCCAATATTTTTTTGAAAATATCAATTAGAATAATTAACAAGTAAAATAAGTTTATAAATAGAATAATTCTTTAATAATTAACAACTTATAATCAATAATCTTCTAAAATAGTTTGTACAGGAGGAATCAGATGAATCTTTGGAAAGACATACCAACAGGACCATCCGCAGAAGTAGTATATGCTGTTGTGGAAATTCCAAAAGGATCAAGGAACAAATATGAATATGACAAGGATAAAGAAGCATTCGCACTTGACAGGGTTCTTTACTCGCCATTCCACTATCCTGCAGAGTACGGTATAATACCTCAAACTCTATGGGACGATGGAGACCCAATGGACATACTCGTCATGATGGATCAGCCAACATTCCCGGGCTGCGTAATCGAAACCAGACCAATTGGAGTCATGAGAATGATAGATGGTGGAGACAGCGACGATAAAGTTTTAGGTGTTCCAGTGGACGATCCAAGATGTGCGGACATAAAGGACATCAGCGATGTGCCAAAACAGTTTTTAGATGAAGTAGCACACTTCTTCAGAGAATACAAAAAACTTGAAGGCAAAAAAACAGAAGTTCTCGGATGGGAAAACGCTGAACAAGCATTCAAAGCCATAGAACATTCCAAAGATTTATACAACAAAATGTAACGTTGATTATGATTAATTAAATATAAATAAACTGAAGATAATTGAATATTCTAAATAAATCTTGGTCAAATAGAAGAATTAAACTGTTAATATATAAAGTAAATTTAAATCCATGTTTGCTTATATATTATTAAAGCATAATCAGGGGGATTTGGTTGTATTTAATATCCAAAATAGAAGACACTGTGAGGATCCCACCAAGCCGGTTTGAAGAACCCTTAAACGACGTAGCAGTAGAGCTTTTAAATGAAAGCTATGTTGGAACTGTAGATAAAAAACTGGGATTGATGGTAACAGTCAAAGAAATTGAAGATATCGGCGTTGGAAACGTTATAATGGGCGATGGTGCAGCTTACCATGATGTTGTGTTTACAGCACTATCCTTCAAACCGGAACTACACGAGATCATCGAAGGTGAAGTCATAGAAATAACTGAATTCGGAGCATTCGTACGAATGGGACCAATGGACGGGTTAGTGCACGTATCACAGGTTACAGACGATTATATAAACTATGACGGGAAAAGAGGAGCTTTATTAGGTAAAGAATCAAAGAAAAGCCTTGAAGAAGGTGACAAAGTCCGTGCAAGGATCGTTGCATTAAGCCTCAAAGGAAAATCCTCCAAAGAAACCAAAATAGGTTTAACAATGAGACAGCCCGGCCTTGGAAAATTCGAATGGATCGAAGAAGAAAAGAAAAAAGGAAAGAAAAAGACTGTTAAGAAGACTACCAAGCAGGGGAAAAAATAAATGGTTATTAAAGCATGCACAAGATGCCACAGACTCATGGAAGAAGAAAGATGTGCGATCTGTAATATACCCTCCTCAAAGAATTGGAGCGGCTTCCTGATAATTGTGGATCCTGAAAATTCAGATATTGCAAAGGAACTTAATATATCCCTTCCTGGAGAATATGCCCTGAGGGTTAGATAGTGTTAGTACTGAAAAAGGAACTGAGATCAGAATTTAAAAAACCTTTTGGAAAGATTTATCCATCAATAGCTGATACAGAAGAACCTTTAAAAGAATCGCTTGGTGACGATGGTGTCATAATTTCCATCGGCGATGTCACAACGCAGAACATGCTGGATGCGGATATTATCCCGGATATGGGCATCGTTGATAATAAAATTGAAAGGAAACCATCAGAAAACGAAATATATTACGATAACATCACATTAAAAGCAAAAAACCCCGCAGGAACCATAACAGACGAACTTCAAAATACAATTGAAAAATCTTTCAACTTGATTGAAAATGAAGGATATAAAGTTTTAATCATCGTTGAAGGTGAAGAAGACCTTGCTGTTATTCCATGTGCAATTATGGCCCCATCTGGTTCCATAATATTTTATGGCCAACCCGGAGAAGGTGTGGTACTTTGTGAAGTTGATAAAGTTAAAAAAATTGCAGAAAACCTAATCAAAAAGTTAGAGGAGGCATAAATTATGGATATCAATGTAAACGAAAAAATCGAAAATCCGCTTTTAAACAGAACTGAAATACACTTTGACTGCATATACCAAGGAGAGGCTACTCCTAAAATTTTAGATGTAAAAAACAGGCTTGTAGCACTTTTAGATGTAGATAAAAACCTTTTAGTGGTGGACAAAGTCAAACCATCCTACGGTGAAGGTAAAGCAGACGGATATGCAAAACTCTACGATTCAGAGGAAAGTTTAGCTAAAATAGAAAAAGAACACGTTTTAGCAAAAAACAAAGAGCCTGAAAAGGAAACTAAAGAGGAAGCTTAAGATAAGTTGGATGACAATCCAACTTAATCAAGAAATTGGAGGAGTAATGATGAAAAAATACGAACTCTACGAAGTTAAAGATAATAAACTCGTAAGAAAAAATCCTGAATGTGTTAGATGTTCACACGGGGTTTTCATGGCTGACCACGGAGACCGTTACGCTTGCGGAAAATGCGGTTACACCCAGTGGAAAGGTAAAGACGCTAAAAAATAATTTTTATACTATAATACGGAAGAGTGGAGTTAAACTTTAAATTAACTTCATGAACCAACTATTTTAATTTTAATTGAATCTTAACTAATAAATAATTGAATTTTAACTAATGAATTTTAATTTAAAAAACTCATTCAGGTGGAATTTTATTGAATCTTAGATCTGGAAGACTTAAAGGCAAAATGACGAGCGATGCTGCAACATTCACATCCTCGATGGAATTTGACAAAAGAATATTTTGGGCAGACATCAAGTGTAACATTGCCCATACCACCATGCTCAAAGAACAAAAAATAATACCTGCAGAAGATGCTGATAAAATAGTAGGCGCCCTTCACATGCTTGAATCTGAGGGCATTGAAGCCTTAAATCTCGACCCTTCTGTTGAGGATATACACATGGCCCTTGAAAACTACGTCACCGAAAAGATCGGGGAAGTTGCAGGGTTCATGCACACTGCCAAGTCGAGAAACGACCAGGTTGCAACAGACCTAAGACTTGTTTTGAAAGAAGAAATCAGTGAAATTGAAGAGGATCTCCTTAAATTCATAGAAAAAATCCTTGACATGGCATCGGAGAATAAAGAAACCGTTATGGTTGGATATACACATCTTCAACATGCCCAGCCAACAACCTTCGCCCACCACCTCCTTGCATATGCAAACGAGTTAAGGCGGGACTATGAAAGGATTGCAGATGCTAAAAAACGTGTTGATATGTGCCCGTTAGGTGCTGCGGCCATGACAACCACAAGTTTTCCAATAAACCGTGAGAGGACCAGAGAACTTTTAGGGTTCGAGAGACTCATGGAAAACTCCATAGATGCTGTAAGCTCAAGGGATTTCATGGCAGAAACTGTTTTCACTCTTTCCATGCTTGCATCAAACCTCAGCAAGATATGCGAGGAAATGATAATCTGGAGCACCTACGAGTTCGCAATGATCGAGATGGCAAATGAATACTCATCCACATCATCCATAATGCCCCAGAAAAAGAACGCTGACGTTGCAGAGATTGCACGGTCAAAAACTGGTGTAATATATGGGGAACTTGTTACAATTATGACTATTTTGAAGGCACTACCACATAGCTACAATAGAGACCTTCAAGAAGTGACACCTCACCTATGGGGTGCCGTTGATACTGCACGTTCCATGCTGAATATCACATGTGACATGCTGACATCAATAACGTTTAAAAAAGAACGTGGACTTGAACTTGCAAAGGCAAACTTCTCAACTGCAACGGAACTTGCAGACCTTATGGTGCGTGAAAAAAACATGCCATTCCGTGTAGCCCATCAGATCGTTGGAAGAACCGTTAATGAGGCCATTGACAAGGGAATGAAACCTGGAGAAATTGATTCTGAATTTTTAGATGAAGTTTCAGTGGAAATACGAGGAAAACCCCTTGGTATCAGTGAAGAACTTGTGAAAAAAGCCCTGGATCCCTATGAAGTTATAAAAACGCGTAAAGTTATAGGCGGATCATCACCTGAAGCCGTTGATGAAGTAATTTCACATTTAAGGGAGTTTATTGAAGGAGAATCTGGTAAAAAAATAGATATTAAATTATTTTAGATAAATAATTATTTTATTAATTTTCATTATATTTTACTAGTTATCTTAGAAATTCTTTTAATTTTTACTTTTGTTTTTTACTAATTTAAACAATTTTTATGAAAATTTATTCATTTTAAATTATTTTACTAAACCATTTAATATTCCTATTTGATATCTTGCTTTTTTTGCTAAAATAAATTTAAATTTCTTTTTTAGGAGTTTAATTCTCTTATAAACTTTTTAGTTTTGATACAATCTAAATAATAAAAGTTAAATATTAAATAGGATAATTAGTTTTTTAAAACGAGTTAGGAGGAAAAGAATGAAATGCCCGAAATGTGAAGCTGAAAATCCTGAATATGCCCCTCACTGCCAGAAATGTGGCTGTTTGATTAAAGAGAGTTATCCTCGCGCTAACACCCTTTCAATAGTAGGAATAGTAATTGGATTTATTATGCCCTTTGTCTTTTTATTGGCACTTTTACCTGAGATATACCTTTATACGCGTCCAGAACAGTCTGTTAAGAAGCGTGGAAAAAAATTCATTGAGGTTACGTTAGTTCTATTTGTAGTGATGATAATTGTTTGGGCGTTTATCAATAAGGTTATTTAAAAAAAGTTTTTATTAAAAGTGATTAAAAAAGCATTTATTACCCATTATAACGCGAAGATTCATATCTTTAGAAATTATTTTTTTTTGAAATCATTCGTTTTGAAAATCTTCTTAGAATTCGTTTTTCTTATTGAAGTTTCTTCTTCTGGAGTCACTCGTTTTCTAAATTGTTCTCTTTTTTGATTCGTATATTGTAACTCATTCTTTTTTTAGAACTCATTTCTCGTTTTCTTTTTCTTCGTGCTTCTTCAAATAATCTTTCCTAATCTCACAGGCCATTTCTCCATCCTCAATTACAACTGCGCCGTAATATCCACAGTCGTAACATCTCCACATGGACCAGTTTTGTGGTATGACCCATTTTATATTGGTTGAGCCACAGTTGGGGCAGAACTTTTTGGTTTTCATAATATCTATATAGATCATAAGACAAAATATAGGTTTATGCAAGATACAAACCGAGAATTAATGGGAATAATCGCAATAATTTTGGGTATTTTAATGTTGATATACCCTCAACTTGTGGGATATCTGGTTGGAATTTTCCTTATAATATACGGAGTAATGGAATTGCTCAAAAGGGTTTAAATAGACCTCATTATAAGGCCAAGTGCCTCGCCAGGCTCCAGTACACCAGCCCTAGTTTCTCTTAGAACTCTCTGTATTGAAAACCTGCTCATATGAGCGTGCCTTTTATGCACCTCATTTATAAGAGGACAGCCATAACCACCAGCACTTTTGATACCGTAACGACCAGCAAGTCCTTTAGTTTCACCCTTTGTTGCAGAAAGCATTGCAGGCATGTTGATTCTCCAAACACCTTCTTTAAACAGGATTGACTGCGCACCGGTGGATAAAAAATCTCCAAATATCAAAAATGAGATTTTCAATTGCTTTGTATGATCCATTAGGGCTTCCTCAATGGTTCCAGAACATCTGCCACAGGGATGGATTTTTCCTTCAAGTGCATTTTCTATAACAGATGACATATCCACATTTATGTATTCGTGTTCAACATCGAGCAGCTTAGACAGGTTTTCAACATTTTTCTGGAAATGTTTGGGAAGTACGATCTCTCCGGGGTTTACAGTAACTGCAATGGGGTTGAAACCCAAAATCTTCGCAATTATGAGGGATGAACTGCTGTCAACACCGCCGGAAAGTGCAACTATTGCCCTGTGGGTTTGAGACTCCTTTTTGGGTTTTTCTGAATCGTTTAAAATACCCTTTAAAAGAGAATTTGCAAAGTATACATTTTCTATTCTTTGATTCAGGAGATCCTGTAAATTTTCAAGTGGATATTTATCATCTTCATTGAATGAGGGTAAGATCTCTGCAAGTCTCTTGGATGCAAGTTCCATCCTGTATTTTCTGACTAAAATGTCTGAATTGGCCTCAACATGGATTGAATTCACACCAAGCTCCTCCCTAAGACGTCCCACAACCCATCCTCCTTTTCCTATCACTGCAGACTTTTCAGGCCGGTCGGGTGTTATTATAACCAGGTTTCTGTTTTCACTGTCAAATATCACCTTTTCAAGGGAAATACCAATTTCATCCCATAAGTTCAGATCAATATCATCAGCTGTGCACTCATCTTCAACAACTGGTTTTAAAAGTTTTTTTAATGATTGTACGATGTCATCAACTTCTCTTTTCATAAGTAATCTCCAATAAGTGTATATTAATTAATATACAACCAAATAATCAGTTATTCTGGATAAATAGTTATTTTCAACCAATTGTTTTAAAATTTAATCTGTTTAAATATCATTTATCAAAAAAGCACTATAAATCTTTTCAGATCATAACGTTAGATCCAAATTACCGTTTATTTTAAAAGTCTTATGTACTTTTATCTACTGTAAAGTCCCATAAGCTGACCCTTATCCAGAACATGGCCTTCCATGGCATTTAAAAGTTCCTGCTTTGAAATTCTGGGCGGTAGATCCAGCTTTGAGTCCAGGGCATATACCCTAAAGTAGTATCTGTGGGTTCCGCCTGGAGGGCACGGACCACTATAACCAACCATGCCAGAGTCATTTAATCCCTGTTTAGAACCATCTTCCAATAACTCATCCATCTCAACTCCTTCAGGAAGAGTCTTACTTTCAGGTGGAATGTTAAAAATGACCCAATGTGTCCATACACCTGATGGTGCATCAGGATCCTCACATATAATTGCAAGACTCTTTGCAGATTCTTGGACCCCACTCATTTCAAGTGGAGGAGATACATTCAGACCATCACATGTGTACCTTTTTGGTATGGGATTTCCTTCCCCAAAGACTGTGCTTTTTACTTTTATTACCATATAAAACCCCCATATTCATTTATTTTCCGTTTTTATTTATAATAGTTAGATTCTGAATAAATAAATCGCGTATATGGATTTGTGATAATAATATTGATTCAATTTACATGAGTTTAATTTTCATTTTTCTGCTATTAAGATTTATCAACTGTTGATTCAATTTTTTTTTTCAGATGGTTATTCACCAAGTTACATCAATTTTCCTAATGGATCCGTTACCATTGACAAAAGTTATTACTTAATAATAAAAGTTGTTTAATGATTATTATAATAAGTTAGATGAACTTTAGTAATACATGAAAAAGTTAATCCCAATTTCTTTAATTTTAAAATCATGGCTGAATTTTTCGGTGCATGATCTGCACTTTAGATTATGATATCAACAAGATCAAAAACTCAACTAGTACATATATTTAATTATAGATTTTATGGAAGACACAATGGGTGTAAGGGTTATCAACAACCATGAAATCGACAAATTTAAATACTATGGCGTCTCAATAATTGAATGAGGTGATATATATGACTGAATTACCAATTGCTCCAGTCGGAAGAATCATAAAAAATGCCGGTGCACAGAGAGTAAGTGACGACGCTAGAGATGAATTAGCAAAAGTATTAGAAGAAGCAGGCGAAAAAATAGCCGCAGACGCTGTTAAACTTGCTAAACACGCTGGAAGGAAAACCGTCAAAGCATCAGACATAGAGTTAGCTGTTAAAGCAGCACAATAAACTCTACTTTTTTTTATTTGGAATTTTAATTTTTTTAAGGGATTTTTTTTATTGGATAATAAGATCTGATATGAAAATATGTGCAGCACAATTTTATGGAATAATATAAATTTATATGAAAATATGTGTCGATACAATTTTTTTTATACTAACATAATCTTATAAGAAGATAATCACAATTACAAACTTATTTTATGGGTGATGTATTTTGACAAGGATATCCATATTAGACCATGATCGATGCCAGCCTAAAAAATGCAACTACGTATGCATAGAATATTGTCCAGGCGTCAGAATGGAAGAAGATACAATTACAATCGACGAAAAAACGAAAAAACCTATAATGTCCGAAGAACTGTGTTCCGGGTGCGGTATATGTACCAACCGCTGTCCATTCAATGCAGTTAGTATTATAAACTTACCTGAAGCTCTTGATGAACCTATCCACCGCTACGGTCAGAACATGTTCGAGTTATTCAGACTTCCCAACGTAAAGGAAGGCTCGGTAGTGGGTATACTCGGACCAAACGGTATAGGAAAATCCACAATAATAAGAATACTCTCTGGAGAACTTAAACCCAACCTTGGAAACTATGAGGAAGATGTTCCATGGGAAGATATCATAAATTTCTTCAAGGGTTCCCAGCTCCAGTCCTACTTCAAAAAACTTTCAAAAGGAGATATTAAAGTTGTTCATAAACCCCAGATGGTTGATTTACTACCCAAATTTGTTAAAGGAAATGTTAAAGACCTTCTTGAAGGTGTAAATGAACGGGGAGCTATGGATGAAGTCCTTGATTCTCTGGAGTTAAGACCCATCCTTGAGAGGAATATCTCCAATTTAAGCGGTGGTGAACTTCAAAGGGTTGCAATAGCTGCAGCTGTCCTGAGGGAAGCTGATTTTTATTACTTCGACGAACCAACAAGTTGGCTTGATGTAAAACAACGACTCAACGCAGTGAAGGTCGTTAGAAATCTTGCAGAGGAGAATAAATCTGTTATGGTTATAGAACACGACCTGGCAACTCTGGATGCAATATCTGACTACGTCCACGTATTATACGGCCAACCTGGAGGCTACGGTGTAGTTTCCAAGATGAGGGGCGTAAGAGTTGGTATTAACGCATACATTCATGGTTTCCTCCGTGAAGAAAATATACGCTTCCGTAAACAGCCCATAGTCTTTGATGTAAAACCTCCAGCCCAGGAAATAGAAGCAGAAGTCCTTGCAGATTATTCTACACTTAAAAAATCCTACGATGGATTTTCATTGGAAGCTGAGGAAGGTAAAGTGCAGCACGATGAGATAGTAACGGCCTTCGGACCAAATGGTATTGGTAAAACTACTTTTGCCAAAATGCTTGCCAACGCCACCAAACCTGACAGTGGAAAGATCAAAAAACAGGTTCAGATAGCTTACAAACCCCAATATTTAGCATCTAACTTCGATGGAACAGTACAGGAGCTTTTAATGACAACAGCCCCTAACTATGGTACTAACATATTCAAAACAGAGATTGTAAAACCTTTCTCTCTTGACGACCTCATGGACAAGGATGTTAACGATCTAAGTGGTGGGGAGCTTCAGAGGCTTTCTGTTGCAATAACACTTGCACGGGATGCTGAGATCTACCTTTTCGACGAACCTACAGCATTTCTGGATGTGGAACAAAGACTCATAACTGCAAGAGCCATAAGGAAGATTGTTGAAAGCCGAAACGCTGCCTCAATCATTATAGACCATGATATAGTCTTTATAGACTACATCTCAGACCGCGCTATGGTTTTCTATGGAGAACCCGGGGTTGAAGGGCATGCAACCAGTCCAATGGACCTCCGTTCCGCAATGAACAAGTTCCTCTCTGATGTTGGAGTAACTTTCCGTCGAGACAAAGAAACCAAACGTCCTCGTGTAAACAAGTTTGGAAGTTATCTGGACAGGGAACAGAAGGAAAAAGGAGAATATTATTATTTAGAAGATTGAATTATTTAAAGCTAAAGTCTTTAAAAGTTAAATCAAATTTGGAGAGCTAAATCTTTTAAATAAATTTCATTAAATTTTTTTTATTTTCTTTTTTTGTTTAGTACAGATTATTTTTTTTACAGTTTCAGTTACTTATTTTTTCTTAAATAAAATTAACTGAGCATTTACAGGCTTTAACTCATCTGAAAGGTAATTAACTATTAAATCATTATTTAAAGCTTTTTTTTCTTAAAATAATTTAAAATAGAAGATCAACAAAAAAAACAAACCAGTAAAACTATAAAGTATTTTTTCAAATCTTCCTCGAATAATTTCGTAAGACACTAACTTTTTAATCTAAAAATCGTAGCAATCCGAAAAATGAAAAGTAAAAATAAAAAGAACTTAAAAAAAAGCTGTTAAATTTAAAAAAGAATTATTAAAAAAATTCTTTATTAAGGTTTAAGAGCCTCAACAGCTTCAAGGAAACATTTTGCAAAGTATTCCACGTCTTTTGTGGGTACGGAATAACTCACTCTTAGGTAACGATGCCCAAAGAGTTTGCTTGTGTAAGATCCTTCCCTTGTGAAGATCTTCTTATCAAGGAGGTATTCTGCAACATCTAATGGTTTTATACCGGTATCATAGAGGTCTATTGCCATCATGTTTCCGTCTGATGGGTAAACTGGTATAAATGCACCCTCAACCTGGTCAACTGCTTGTTTGATGATCTTCTGATTTCCTCTTGTGGTGTTTCTGATCCTGTCTATCCACTGATTTTTGGTTTTGATGGCTGCTATTGCACCCCTTTGAGCCACAATGTTAGTTCCAAGGTCGTTTATCACTATACTTCTTAAGGAGTTTATTACATCTGGTACTCCAACAACACCACCGATCCTCATACCTGCCATTCCATAGATCTTTGAGAAACTGTAGATGGTCAAGGCATGTTCAGGTGCGTAGTCTGCAACGAGATGATGATCCCTTGCAAAATCACGATATGTGATATCATGTAACATGTAGATATCATTATCTTCGGCCAGATCTGCAAAGTCTTTTATCTCTTCCTTGGTGTAACATGATCCAAGTGGATTTAATGGGTCAATGAGGACTACCAGTTTGGTGTTCTTGTCCATGTTTTCCCTTACAAGGTCTGGTGTGAGTTTGTAACCGCACTTTTTATTGTAAATTGGCACGGATTTCACATGGTCACCGAACCTGCTTGCAAAGTTATCTATGATAAGATAACCAGGATCACTGGTTATTGTGTTATCTTCCGGTCCTAAAATATCATTGGTACAAAGGTAAAGTGATTCTGTACCTCCTGCCGTTATTAGGATTTCAAATCCATCTGTAAGTCCCAAGTCTTTAAGCACTAGCTCTTTAAGTTCTGGAAATCCTTCTGATGGAGGATATTTACAGTAGTCTCTTTTTTTAATGCTCTCAAGCATCGCTTCCATGATCCCATTTTCATCATGGAGATGGTTGGTATTCTGCCCCATCCAGATCATTTCATCGTCTGTGTAAACATAGTTAAAAAATTCGTTGGCCGTTTTAAAGCCTTTTGGTATCATCTTTGCAGCTTTTGCATATTTCTTCGGTGAAATCATACCTCTCACAACACGTTATTATGGAAATTATCTCAAAAATAGATAATTTTTAGAATTAGTAACTGGTATAAATTCTACAGCATTTATTTGCTATCATATACTATGTTAATAATTCTAGTTTAATCCATTAATTTTTTTATATTTAATTTTCATTCATTAATTCTACTTATTAATCTTTTTCTTCGTTTATAATCAATTTTCATATTTATTTTAACAGGACTTATAATTATCTATTTATCCTGATTTCATTCTAAAGTTATTATTTGTCCTTTTTTAGCAAATCTTATGAAATAAATTTTATGAGAACCATCATCAGTTCACTCCAAAAAATTTACATCAGGAGTTCACTCCAAAAAATGTACTTTCAAATTTTTCAGAAATTTTAAAACTATCAATAAGTTACACTTAAACTATCAATAGGTACACAACTTCTCAAAAGTTAATCTCCAACTTTTCAAAGCATAAACTACTCAACAAGACTATTCAAGGCCATTGTCAACTATTCGGAAACGCGCCCTAAGACCTTCAGGTCGGCTTCTGTGCCTTTTTAAAATTGCAAATCTTTCTCCACTACCATTGACCCTTGCAATTTCTACCATTATTTTGCTCCAATATTTTAGGATGGTACCACCTACAGGTTCAATCATACCATCTCCTTCGAAAACAGAGTAAATATGGTTTGTAACTACAACAGCAATATGATGTTTTCTCGCGATTCTGGAGAGACTTGCCATCTGTTTTCCAAGCTCACGGTTCATCTGGGTAGAATCACCATCTTTGAGCCTGTAAAGTGCAACAGCAGAATCGAGAACTATCAGTTCAACACGATCGGTTTTAGAATCTATGAATGTTTCTAATTTTCTTAAAACATCATCCTGTTCCTTGAATGTTGTGGGTTCAAATATCATTATTTTGGTTGCAAACTTATCAAAATCGTCACCAGATATCTGTTTTACCCGTTCTATTGATAATCCGCCTTCAGTATCTACAAAAATGGCTTTATCACCATTTCTTGCACATTGAACAAGTAGCTGGAGAACTATGTTGGTTTTACCAGAGCCTGGGGGGCCGTAAAACTGCGTAACACAACCTTTCTCAACACCTCCGCCTATTATACTGTCTATAGGTGAATTAGTAATTATTCTACCGTTCTCTTCCAAGTTACCTAAAAATTTCATGAACACGCCTCTTTTGTAGAATTAGAGTTAAACTTAGTTAATATTTTAGTTGATATATCTTTTAGTTTCTAAACTTTGTACTAAAAATAATTTTGTACCAATTTCATTATTCGTACTTACTAATTCATCATAAATAAATATTATTATTAAAAAATAAAATATTACTAAAATTCTTAAAGAGAAAAACTTTAGGTCTTGGCTAAATTTTGGACGAATCTATTATAAAACTACAAACTGATCAAATTTCATCCATATAAAAAAAAGCATTTATCAATTTATGTGAAATGTTTCTGAGAACACAAACTGCACCCATTTGACTGCCCTTAAAATATTGTTGTGGACCCCACATTAAATGAAAGATATATGGAAACTTACTAGGATCAGAAAGGAAAATTTCAATTATTTTTTGATGAACCTCAAATAGGTACAACTAATAGTATCTTAATTTTTTTAGTATATACTGAAAACCGAAAAATACAAGATCGAAAAACTTAAAGTAAGCAAGCACATACATACATACATTAAAAGAAATTGGAAATACGATAAAAAACAGAAATTAGTAATAAGGTAAGACCATGGAAGATGTCAACAACAGAATTTTAGATGCAGCAATGAGAGTCTTTTCAAAAGAAGGATATGAAGGGGCTACAACCAAAAAAATTGCTGAAACAGCAAATGTCAATGAAGTAACCCTTTTCCGGAAATTCCGTTCAAAAGAAAACATTTTAAAAACTGTGATAAGTAAAAATCAGCAAGAAGCTATCCAGACACTCGATTCAATTCTTTTAATGGAAAAAAGTATGGACATCCAAAAATGTCTTTTAGATCTCGGCAACAGTATTATGGAATTTATGAGCCAAAGAATGGATTTCATAATAATGTTAATTGCAGAAGGACGTAAAAGAGATGAAATTGGACTTACCCTCCATTCTTTTCTAAAAAAAATCCTTGAACACCTCAGCGAATATTTCACAGAACAGATCACAAAAGGAAAGATCAGAAACATTGATCCAAATGTGGCAGCTTTCAGCTACTCAAGTTATATATTTTATAGCAACTTATCAGCAAAGGTATGCGGCAAAGAGCGTTTAACTGACCCAGAACTTGAGTTTAAAAATTTCGTTGATATGTTCACAAATGGAATCCTTAGTTCAAGCGAGAAGGAAATTTAAAAACTTAAAAACAATAAATTCCTAAAAAAAACTCATGTAGGGGAATGATAATGGATTTTGAATCAAAAGTTAATGAAAACCACTCAAAAGGGGAATACTCAAATGATGAAAGCGATCCAGATCTTGGAAGTATGATCCAGACTTTTGAAAGCATAGTTGACAATCCTATATCAAAGTTTCTACTCCATAAAACCTTAACATACTGTGAAAATGATGAAGCAAATAGACTTGAATCAGCTCTTAAAATTTATTTGGATACAAAAGGGGATTTAAAAAAAAATTCATGCCACAAATGTCGTTTTTTATCCAAATTCGTGGGTTATGTGGTTAAAAAAGGAGCTGTGAGTTTTGGTGTCTCTGAAGAAGAACTTAAAACCCAGATGCAAGAGGAATATTGGGCCAAAGGCCTTACAAGCGTGCTTAAAGGGATAGCCCAGTTCGGTGTTAAAAAGCCATTTATTCCAGGTGCACCTTTCCAGATCGTGTGGAATATCACAAAGGCCTGCAACATGAAATGTATCCACTGTTACGAAAAAGCCGGTAAAAAAGATGAAGACGAACTAAATTCAAAGGAGATTAAAAAAGGTCTTGAAATCCTGGCACGTGCTGGTGTGACATCAGTGGCTTTTTCAGGAGGAGAACCAACTGTTCATCCTCATATCATGGAATTTATCCGCTATGTAAAAGAGTTGGGCATGTTCCCCTCCATTGCAACCAACGGATACATCCTTGCAAACCCTGAAATTTGCAAAAAGTTTGCAGAAGCAGGCTTAAAATTTGTTCAGATAAGTATAGATGGTCTCGATCCTACAACACACAACACATTCCGAGGGGTTAACGGTGCCTGGGAAAAGGCTGTTAAAGCCGTTAAAAATTGTGTAAATGAAGGTATGTTTGTAGAAGTTGCAACAACTGTTACAGAATATAATTTAAATGAAATACCCGATATGATAAATTTTGTAAGAAGTTTAGGAGCCAACTGGTTCATGTTGTACAACTTCATACCAACGGGCAATGGTAACGAAATCAAATGCATGGATATTTCCCCACAGGAGAGGTATAAACTCCTTGAAACAGCTTATAAAGAAAATAGTGGAGATATGCAGATTTTATCAACCGCACCCCAATATGCAATGGTTGCAGAAGCACTGGTTTCAAAAGACCACAACATGATTCCAACTCATTTTTACAATCCTGAATACAGCAATCCTACCGTTATGCAGCTTGCAGAGTTTATAGGCGGTTGTGGAGCAGGAAGGTTTTACATGAGCATCGAACCCAACGGGGACATGTATCCTTGCGTCTTCTTTCCCCATGAAAATGAAGTTAAAGTGGGTAAACTGCTTGAAGATGACTTTGAGGAGTTATGGCAAAATAGTGTTATTTTAAGTAAACTCAGGGATAAAAGTGTGATCAAGGGACACTGTGGAGAATGCAAGTCTAAAAATGTATGTGGAGGATGTAGAGCCAGGGCATATAACTATTTCCACGACGTTCTTGCTCCTGATCCCGGCTGCATAAACAATAAAAAAGAATGGCAAAAGATTCAAGCTGAAATGAGGGATGCTCAAAAACTTCCTCATGGAGAATTAATTTTAAATTTGAAACGTTCAAAACCAGAAAATTCAAAACAATTCAGGAGTGTGAAAAAGTATGGATGTGGTTTTAATAAATCCATGTGATGAAAATGCTGTTAAAAACTGTTTGGGCTTTAAAGTTCCTCCATTGAACCTTATGTACCTGGCCGCAGCCCTTGAAAAAGCCTCAATGTCAGTTAAAATATTGGACGATGATATCATGCAGATGGGCGTTGACAAGGTCACAAAACTGGTCTCAAAGCTCAACCCCCAAGTAGTAGGACTTACAGCAAGCACCTCAAACATAAAAAAAGCCCTGAAATATACAGAAACTGTTAAAAAAGTTCTTCCTGATTCATTAACCATGATAGGAGGACCTCATACAACTTTTAGACCCACTGAAACCCTAAAAGAAAATGAATCTGTTGATGTTGTTGTAATTGGGGAAGGAGAAGAAACAGTTGTGGATTTAGCAGATAAACACGACAGATTTGGGATGGAAAAACTCTTTGATGTTAAGGGTATAGCTTACAGGGATACTGAAAATAGAAATAATGGGGAGAACAGGATTAGATTAACAGAACCCAGACCATTAATACAAGATTTAGATTCATTACCATTTCCTGCAAGGCATCTGGTTCCATTTGACGCTTATGGAGTATCAAAAGACCAGGAAGGTGACATGATAACCAGCAGAGGATGTGTTTACAACTGTGGTTACTGTTCTTCTTCCCTGATCATGGGCAAAAAATTCAGGTCAAGAAGTCCGGAAAACGTTGTTGATGAGGTGGAAGAACTGGTCTCCAAATATAAAATCAATAACATAGCATTCCTTGATGACACTTTCATGATGAACAAAAGAAGGGCTGGTGCAATAGCTGATGAAATAAAATCAAGGGGGCTGGATGTCAGTTATGTGGCATCATCAAGGGTGGATATGGTAAACAAAGACCTCTTAACCAATTTAAAAAGCTCCGGCATGAGCACCCTCTATTATGGTGTTGAATCAGGTTCACAACGTGTTTTAGATCTTATGAAAAAAGGTATAACATTAAAACAAGCCGAAGATGCAGTTAAAGCCGCAAAAAGTGCGGGTTTAAAGGTTTTAACATCGTTCATTCTGGGATTTCCTGGAGAAACAGCTGAGGAAATAGATCAGACCATAAACTTCTCGATGAAACTGGATGCAGATTACAGCCAGTACTCCATATTGACTCCATTTCCAGGTACGGCCATATATCACCAGTTAAAAGAAAAAGATCTGATAGATACTGAGAACTGGGATAAATACACAGTTCTTAAATCTGTTATAAAATATGAGGATATTGGGTTGAGCAAAAAATTTGTTGAAAACAAGTTAGCAAAAGCTTACTTCAAATTCTATTCCCGACCTAAATATCTCCTAAAACATAAGTACATGTTCAAGGTAATGGCTGAAACAATCCTGAGAAGCTTTGTTATACCTAAATTTAAAGGCGGAACGGGTAAGGGGTGGTATCAAACCCTTGAAAGTCAGATCCCTTAAAAGGTTTAAAAATGTTAAAAGGTTTAAAAATTAAAAAGTTAAAGGGTTTAAAAACTTTAATTAAGAGATAAGTAAACCTAAAAAGATTAATTAAACCTGATTAAACTTTGGAAAATTCTTTTTCATTTCCTTTACTTTACTTTCTTTAATTTTTCCAATTTCTCAAGAATTAATAAAAATTATTTAAATATTTCATTAAGAACTGTTTTAGAACCTTTTCTAAGAATTTTAAGTGGAAATACAGTCATATCAATCACTGTGGATGGAACTGCATGTTCAAAAACTCCTGCATCCAGGATCAAATCTACAGAATCTCCAAGCTGTTTTACAACACCATCTGCAGATTCTGGGACTTTCATACCTGATATATTTGCACTTGTGGTTGTTATGGGAAAATCTTCTGAAAGCTCTTTACATATTCTGCTGTCAGGAATTCTAACACCAATTTTATCTTCTCCTGCAGTTAATAATGGTGATACACCCTCTTTTTTCTTTAAAATCAGTGTAAATGGGCCGGGAAGTATTTTACGTGCAATTCTCTCGGTATCTCTATCAATACAAGCCACTTCTTTTATATCCTCAATTCTAGAGAGACATATTGATATTGGTTTGCTTCTAGACCTTTTTTTTGCGAAATAAACCTTTTGAACAGCTTTTTCGTCAAATATGTTGGCCCCAATACCGTACACAGTATCTGTTGGGTAAACAACAATACCCCCATTTCTTAGAATTTTCTTTGCAAGTGCTATTTTTTCATTTTCAGGTTTTTTTGAATTTATTTTAACGATCTTCATTTAATCATCCTTTTGATATTCAAACTATATATGAGTGGAAAAACTAAATTAGGGTTATGCTTAACAGACTGCGACCGCAAGTTAAAATATTCTTAGACCCCATTGCAGAAAAAATCCATATAAATCCCAATATTTTGACCATAATAGGCCTTTTTGTAAGTTTACTGGCTGCTTACATGTTTGCAAGAGGAGATGTGCTCTTAGGAGGAGCATTTATAGCCCTTGGGGGTTTTGTGGATATGATAGACGGTGCTGTTGCAAGAAACCATAATTCAACCACAAAATTCGGTGGTATCCTGGATTCAACTTCTGACAGGTTTGCAGACGCATTTATTATTATTGGTATAGTATACGGCGGTTTTGTGAACTGGATCTATGGTATTCTGGCCCTGCATGCTTCACTGACCGTGAGTTACGTGAGGGCGCGGGCTGAATCAGAGGGCATAAAATGCAACGTTGGAATTGCAGAACGTGCTGAGCGTCTGGTTATCCTTATGGCAGGGGCATTTTTAAGCTACTTCTTCAGTTTTAAAATATTTGATTTAAACTTCCTTGGAATAGCGGTGGCCATAGTGATGGTTCTGGGTTATATAACTGTGTTCCAGAGGGTTTACCACTCCTGGAAAGAGTTAAAAGATATTTAATTCTTATTTTATTTAGTTATATTCCTTTATAATTTCTTTATATTCCCTCTCTTTTACATTAATAAACCTTTTTGATATTAAAAGAAAAGTTTATGAAGGTCCAAGCAATAAAAAAAAGAGTACAAGACCTAATTAAGGCCCGAACTCATATTTAAATCATTAAAAGAAAATAAAGTGATAAAATGAACGATGACGAAAGGATTATAAAAGACATTGGACTTTTTGCAAAAAATATAAAAGAAATAGAATCAATAAAACTTCTTGGCAAAGAGGAAAATGTAGTGGAAATGGCCAAAAACTACGCCGAAGACACGAATTATTACCTGGAAAAAGAGGACAAAATGACTGCATTTGGGTGCATAACATATGCTCACGGACTTCTGGATGCAGTACGCTTAATTCATGGATTAATATAACAAAACAAACATGCAAGCCAAGCCATGGTTTAATTTATCCTAATTCTACCAAAATTCCCTAATTCTTTATCAATTGGAGTAAATAGTTTTAAAGGGATAAAAATGAAAAAATTGTTTAAAAAAGAGTCCAAAGTTGAAAAACATTCAAAAGAACATGTTGAATTGGTTTATGAATGTGTTCATAAACTTAATGGTCTAATGGAATCTTTTTACAGGAACGATTATGAAACCCTAGACAAACAGGTGGAAGAAATATCTCGGCTCGAACATTCTGCCGACGATGTCCGACGACAGATGGAACTAGAATTTTACAACGGAGCTTTTTTACCATTTGACCGTGAAGACAGGATACTCCTGGCTGAACAGGTTGATAACGTTGCAGATATGACAGAAGAGACTGCATACGGCATATCTTTAAGCAGGATAAAGTTTCCTGAAAAATTCGAGGAAGATTTTTCAGAATTTACAGAGTCTATTTGTAATGCAGCATGGGCATTAAAAGATTGTATCGAAGCTTTAGATGTTGATCTCAGGGATGCAATAAGAAAAGCACATGCAATAGAAAGGATGGAAGATGTTTCTGATAAAATAGAGAGAAGAATAATAAGAGAATTATATGAATCTTACAGGAATAAAGAATTCGGTATTTTAAGATTAATAGAACTTAAAGAGACAACATTAAGACTTGGAAACATTGTTGATAGAGCAGAAGACGCTTCCGATAGGGTTTTAATACTGGTGGCCAAACGAAGAGGTTAATCTAAATTAAAAGATTATAGGGTTGATCAAGAATTAAAGAGTTTTAATGGTTCATCAAGAATTAAAGATGTTATATTAAGATGATTAAATTTTATTTGAACACGTTATTTTTACATTTACTCTAAAATCTATTCTAAAAAGTTATGTTAAACAAATGAAGCCCAAAAATTTCGACAAGGACCTCGAAAAAGACCAGATCAAAAGTGCAGCCTTCGACCTCAGGTTTCTTCTTGACCGTGGCTACAGAAAAAAAGGTGCCCTGAAATTTGTTGCAGATAGATACCTCCTTAATAAAAAACAGAAAAATTATATGGTAAGAACTGTTTTTTCCAGGGAAAAATCCATGGCAAGAAAGGGCAAAATTGTTGATATTACATTTATAAATGGTAAAACTCTTTTTGTGGATGGTTACAACGTCATTATAACTGCTGAGAGCATATGCTCAGATGATGAAAGATCCGTTGTTGTGTGTGATGATGGTGTTTTAAGAGATGTTAATGCTGTTTTTGGGAAATACAAATATAATGAATGGACAGAAACTACCTTAAATCAAATAATTTCCCTTTTAAAATATTACAACCCGTTATCTGTGAAATTTTTTTATGACAGCCCTGTAAGTCGGAGCGGAGAGCTTGCAAAGCTCACAAATAGGATTATAAATTCCCATGGAGTTAATGGATGTGCAGTTACATCAAAAAATGTGGATTTTGAACTTAAAAAATTATCAAATGATAAAGATAAGATCGTTGCAACAAGTGACGGCGCTATAATTGATAAAGTGAAAAATGTCCTTGACATACCACGTGAGCTGTGCAAACTGAAGAAAATAAAACGGTACGAAAAGTCCAAAGTAAATAAAAATAGATAAAAATAAAATATAAAGATAAAAATTAAGGTTTAAAACTTAATCCATATCTTCAAATCTGTCTTCGAGTTTTTCAAGTACCCCTGGGAGACTGGTGTATTCCATCTCGTCAGCTGGTAACCGGTGTGGCTCGAATGGGCCGTGTCTTCTCATGTAATCAGCTACATCCGATGCAGTTTTCCTTGAATTGTCGAATGCAGGGTCATCAAACATGTCAAGAGGTCCGATGAGTCTTGCATCTGAAACCTGGAAACCTAAAGATATTATCCGTGGTGGGCCGTCAAACCTTACAGGGTGAGCCTGTGCTTGGGAAACTGGCATTAATGGACCGTTGTGTGAACCCCTCATCCATCCACCTACAAGGTGTGGGAATGCGAATGGCTCAACAACTTCTCCAGCTGCAGGGAAACCTGATTGTGACCTTACAATTGCAACAGGGTCGTCTTTTCCTATGTATTTTCCTGCCATGAGGTTGAGTCTTTCTGTGCTTATTGAAGCTGCTATTTCGCCGTCGCTTCTTCTTGTAACGTGTTTTATAATATACCTTCCTATTGAACCTAAAAGTGCCAGAGCATCGTACATCTCATCTGGACATGACATTGTGACCTTTCTGTGTTCAATGACGTCGAATATTTCGAAATCATATCCACCATGGAGTGATGGGTCAATTACAAGTCCTGCTGTGTTGAATGGGTCTGCAAACATCCTGAAAACCGGAAGGTTGAATGCACCGGGTTCTGTTTTGTCGCAGCAAAAAACAAATACTGGGTCGGATGGCCTTTCTTTGAATTCCATCTCTGCACATCCTGGTCCCATTCCTTTGATGTTACCTGAGAATGTGTCGGACAATATATCCTGACCTGCACCATAGAGTTTGAGGCTTTTTGCAACTTTTGTGGCTTCCATAAATGCATTAAATGCAAGTTCATGGACTTCCTCGTTTTCCTCACCATTTTTGTGAGTCATTATAAGATCTATGTCATCTCCGCAGTTTGTAATATAATAGTCTGTTAGAAGTTCTTCTTCCTTTGCTTTTGCAAGTATTTCATCACATTTTTTAAGCAGGGCTCCGTGAGTCACTGCGTGTCCTGCAACACTACCAACATCTGCTTTTATTACGCTAACCGTAGTTTTCATACATATGCACCTCCAAAAAGTATCAAAAAATTTAAAGTAGCATTAAACCACTCATTAAAAGTTTATTCAAGTTTAATATCATGAACAAGTTTAAGTTCAGAAACTGACTTAACAGGTTTTAAACTGTCTTATATCAGTCTTAACTTATGGAATAACTTATGACTGGCTATTGCATATAAAACTTTTGTCATTATATAATATATAGAGGACATTGATTGATTCTTTCTATATTTATTTTATATTTTCTTAAATAAAAAGTAAAAGGTTTAGGCTCATTTAAGTTTAAGATTCTTTTAACTTCTTTTTGACTTCACGAGCCATTTCCATCGTGGATGCACTGCCACCTAGGTCAGGGGTCACAACCATGCCTTCTCTTAAAACCGTTACCATTGCATTTTCAAGCTTCTGAGCTTCTTCATACTCTTCAAGGTAGTTTAACATCATACAAGTTGAAAGTATCATTGCAGATGGATTTGCGATTCCTTTACCTGCTATATCTGGTGCTGAACCGTGTACTGGTTCAAAAAGTCCATTTTTTTCGCCTATGTTTGCTGAGGGTATTAAACCCAATCCACCTACAAGTCCTGCTCCTTCATCAGAAAGTATGTCACCAAACAAATTGGTTGTAACGACCACATCAAAGTCTTGAGGCCTTGTAATGAGGTACATTGCAGTTGCATCAACGTAAAAGTCCTCCAGTTTGATATTGGGGTAGTTCTCTGCAACCTTATAAAAAGTTTCCTTGAATATTCCATCTGTCTTTTTAAGGACGTTTGCCTTGTGAACTGCAGTAACTTTACGTCTTTGAGTTTTAGTGGCATATTCAAAGGCAAATCTACATATGCGTTCGGAAGCTTTCCGAGTTATGACCCTTAAAGCTGTTGCACCATCTTCTGTGTATTCCTCCACTCCAGAGTAAAGTCCTTCGGTATTTTCTCGCACGATAACAAAATCAACATCATCAAAAAGACATTGGGTTCCTTCATAGGATTTCACAGGGCGAAGATTAACATAGAGGTCCAGGGCTCTTCTGAGAGTTATTATTCCACTTTTTTGCCCGGGAACTGTTGTAACTGCTCCAAAAAGTGTTGCATCTGTGTTTTTTGCAGTTGAGATTGTTCCATCAGGAATTGTTGTTCCAGTCCTTTTAAAACATTCGTTACCTGCCTTTGCATTTATATAATCAAATTCAAGATTTGAAGCCTCCAGAACGTATAATGCGGCTTCCATCACTTCGGGCCCTATGCCATCACCGGGTATAACAGTTATTTTGTACATAAAATCACTTTAACTTAATCTATGTTTTTAAATAGGTTTTTAGATTAATCTACATTTAGTTTTAATTTAATCTGCATCAAAGTACATCGAAATATAAAAATTCAATATTTTGGTCTTTAGATAATGTTCGTTATATTCACTTTTTATTGTATTCCATATTATATTCTTGATTTAATTTGTTTTAAATTATTTGTTTTTAAATATGAAAACACGTAATTTTCCAGTCCAATTATTTGATTTAAACTTAAAAGAGAGAATATTAAATCCCAATCATTCCCAAGTAGATTTTCAAGTATAACAAACTATATCTGAAATGAGAAATAAAAGATAACAAAATGTTACTAAATGTATTTTTTAGATAACAAAAAAATTTGTTTAACTCAAATACGATTCAAAGTACAATTTTGAGTGATTATAAAAATAATATGTTGTGGTGGTAGGAATGGAAAGGGAAAACAACATTGAAAGACTTATTCAAACCTTAAAAGACGATGATGAACTTGTTAAAATGCAAGCTTCAGAACTCCTTGAAGAAATAGGAGAACCAGCAGTAGAACCACTTATAAATGCCTTAAATGATGATGATAGAAATGTCAGAAAGGGTGCAGCTCGCGTTCTTGGGATTATTGGTGATGAACGAGCCGTTAATGTTCTTATTGCTAGTTTAAAGGATCCTAGTAAATGGGTTAGAAGGGAAACTTCAGGAGCCCTTGGTAACATGGGAGACCCTGCCGTAGAACCTCTTATTGAAACATTGAATGATGATGATTGGCGTGTTAGAGGAGGAGCAGCATGGGCTCTGGGCAAAATAGGAAATAAAAAAGCTGTTGAACCTCTCATAAAAGCCATGGATGATGAAAGCGGTTTTGTTAGAGGCGGGGCAGCATGGGGCCTTGGAAACATTAGGGATGAACGAGCCATAGAACCCCTAAAAAAAGCTTTAAATGATAAAAGTAGCTTCGTTAGGAGAGTAGCTGAGGATTTCCTCAGTAAATTTTAGTTCAAAGCAAATTTTAGTTCAATTTTTACACGTTAAATTACACAATGTGTAGATTAATTAACTAGTTTTATTTAATTTTTTTTATAAGTGTGATCTATGCTCTAAATAAAAAAATAAACAGTTAGAGACCATGAATTAAAAAAAAAGATGATTTTTATAAAATTCAAACAAAAATTAGTTCTCAACACAAAGCCAAATTGGAGGTGTTAAATTGAAAGTTAGCGTTATTGGAGCATCAGGAAGAGTAGGTAAAGCAACTGCATTTTGCCTGGCTGAAGAAGATGTTGTAGATGAGTTAGTACTCCTAGGAAGGGAAAAAAGTCTTGATAGGTTAGAAGGTGAGGCACTGGATATGTACGATGCACTTGCAGCCAAAGACATAGGCGTCATAATAACAGCATCAGCAGATATGGAAGACGTCAAAGATTCTGACATTGTTGTTATAACCTCAGGGATACCAAGAAGTGCGGATATGTCAAGGATAGATGTGGCTGTGCCTAATGCGAAGATCGTTGCAGAGTATTCAAGGGAAATTGCAAAGTACGCACCAAATTCAATAATTCTTGTTATAACAAACCCCGTTGATGTTATGACATATGTAGCTTTAAAAGCATCTGGATTTGACAAAAACAAGGTATTCGGTCTTGGAAACCACCTTGATTCCCTCAGACTCAAAAATCTGGTGGCAAAACACTTCAACATCCATGTGAGCGAGATCCACACCAGAGTTATAGGAGAACATGGAGACCATATGGTTCCACTTGTAAGTTCAACCTCAATAGGAGGTATTCTGGTTAAATATTTCTCAAATTACGATTCTTTCGACATTGACAAAATAATTCAAAATGTCAAAAATGCAGGAAATTATGTGATAAGTAAGAAAGGTTCTACAGAGTACGGACCTGCCTTTGCAATCTCAAACATCATTAGTATAATTCTAAACGATCAAAAAAAGATATTGACAGTCAGCACTTATCTTGAAAGTGAAATAGAAGCTGTTAACGATGTTTGTTTAGGTGTTCCTGTTAAACTGGGAATTAATGGAATAGAACGAGTAATTCGTATAAAAATGACAGAAAAGGAAAAAAAAGCATTCTTAAAAGCAGCTGAAGCTGTAAAAGATACTACAAAGGAAGTTATGAAATCTTTAGATGAAACAGATTTAGGTGAAATAAAATTAAATGAACAGATGAATAATTGAACTTAAAATCAGTTAATCAAAGAAAATCAGAAGTTAATCAAATAATAAAATAGGAATAGTGGGTAACCCCATTTCGTTCCCTTTTTGATTTTTTACTTAATTATTCCATTGGATTGCTTTCATTTTTTGTTGTATTAGTTTTAGACGAAGTTGAGTTCTTTTTAGTTGAAGTTCCTGAAGAGCTCGTAGATGTGCTTGCTGTTGTGTGATCCGTGTTACTGCTAACAGAACCCGAACCATTTGTTGTTGTATTATTCGTTGTGTTAAGCGTTAAATTTCCAGTATTCTGACCTGCTCCTAACACGTAACCTATAACACCAACTAACAGTACTACTATTACCAATAAGACAATTGTTATTTTTTCCATGGTTGTTCAAACCTCCTTTATCGGGAAAATCCTGAAAAATACCGAAATTGAGATATTTCTAAATTATGGTTGTTATTTCAGATATAGTTGTATTTTTGTAATGTTTTTCTAATGTTTAAAACATTAACATTTAAACATTAATACTATATTCGCACTTCTAACTATCCTGTTTTATATATTTTTTTGTTTATGGTTTTCCTTGTAATTTTTGAGTTTGTATTTCCTGTATTTTTTTTTGTTTGAATCTGTATTTTTTTATGTTCTTTGAATAATTTTTTGATATTATGTATATCAACTATATTAAATTATCGCGAAAAATGGAGTAACCTCATTAAAGAACCGTCAAGGGCCATTAAAACCATATAATTACACCAAACCTCCCATAGTGAAAAGTTTATATAAATGTTCAGTTACACTATATTCAACAGACTAAATTCTGAACATTGTACAAAAATATCAGGTAAAAAAAGATATCTTTCAAAAGAGCATGGGAAATTCTTTTTTTCGGAGATTTATTCCGGTAAATTTATACCATACACTTTTCAAATAGTATCACCTTACAAAAGTCAACAGAATAATACAGAGTCTAAACAGTGGAAGGCATTGAAATGATAAAGATAGGAATTTTAGATCTGCAAGGAGATGTCTCTGAACATCTTGAAATCACAGAAAAAACCTTAAAACAAAAGAACGTTGAATCTCAAGTTTTACGGGTAAAAACAGTTTCAGATGTTTCAAAATGTGATGGAATAATCATCTCCGGAGGAGAAAGTACCGTCATAAGCAAACTTATGGAAAAAACCGGGATAAAACGTGCCATAATAGATAAAAAAATACCTGTTATGGGAACATGTGCTGGAATGGTGCTTCTTGCAACAAAAACTGATTATGAACAGCCCTTACTTGGATTAATTGATATGAAGGTTAAAAGAAATGGTTTTGGCCGTCAGAGGGCTTCATTTGAAGAAGAAATTGAAATATTTGGCAGTGAGTATAAAGGCATATTCATAAGAGCTCCCTACGTATCAGAAGTAGGAGACAATGTTGAAATACTTGCAAAACGTGATGACAAAATAGTTGCAGTGGCACAGGGTCATAACGTGGCCACGGCATTTCATCCCGAGCTTACAGATGATAAACGAATTCATGAGTACTTCATTAAGGAGGTATTAAAGTGTGTGGAATAGCAGGAGTCGTATTTAAAGACAGAAAACTTCATCCTGTAGGGGATGCATTGACAAAAATGCTGGAAGCCCTACAGCACAGAGGACCAGATTCTGCAGGTTTCGCAATATACGGAGGTCTCGGATTAAAAGAAAACGAGTACCTTTTAAACATTGAAGTAAAAGAGAAACCAGGTCTTCTTGAAACCGTGAAAAACACAGTGAACATGGTAACAGCAATAGAAACAGAAGAAATAATTCCTTCAGTGGAAGATTCTATAATATATAGATGCAAAATTGCTCTTAAATCATTTTCCCTGTTAAAACCACTTATAATGGAAATTGACAAGATAGATGACGTCATTGTTTTAAATGGATCTCATTCATTTGAAATGATAAAGGATGTGGGGCTTGTAAAAGACATAGCAGCAAGGTACGATACAGCTTCAAAAATGGGAACACACGCAATAGGGCACACAAGGTTCTCAACAGAGAGCATAGTTGACAGATACCATGCACACCCCTTCCAAAGCTACATCATACCGGACATAACCGTTGTACACAACGGCCAGATCACAAACTACTGGAAAATAAGGGACCCCCTGGAACGTAAAGGACATATATTTGAAACAAACAACGATACAGAGTGCATAGTGCACTACATAGCTGACAAACTTTCAGAGGGCTATAAACTTGAAGAAGCCCTTGAACAATCAGTTAAAGATATGGATGGGCCTTTCTCATACATAGTTGGAACCCCTGACGGCGTTGGTATAGCCAAAGACCAGCTTGGTCTCAGGCCAGGAGTTATGGCTGAAAATGATGATATTTTTGCAATAGCTTCAGAGGAAATGTCCCTCCATGAGGTTATGGACACGCACAACATCGAACAGATATCACCAGGAGAAACTAGAGCTTACACATTTAAAGGATAAGGTGGTTTAATGCAAAAAATTGAAATTAATGCCAGTTCAAAAGAGATTAACTCCCAATCCCGAGAGCTTAACAGAGCCATAAAAGGAGCTGCAAAACAATACAAACGTATAACTATCAAAAACCCCAATTCAATGCACTACATAGCTGCAGGGCTCACAGAACCCGTTGATCTTACACTTGAAGGATCAGCAGGTTACTTCGTGGGTACCATGATACACGGAGCAAAAATACACATAACAGAAAATGCAGGATGGTTCCCTGCCGACAACATGACAGAAGGAGAGGTCATAATCGATGGATCAGCAGGCGATGGTGTTGGCCAGGGAATATACGGTGGAACTGTTGTTGTGAGGAGGAGTGTAGGCTCCAGAACAGGGGAAATAATGAAAAACGGTACCATTATAATTGGAGGAAACTCAGGATTTATGAGTGGACTTTTCATGATGGGTGGCCGTATGATCATTCTTGGAGACGTATCAGAAGATGCAGGTGAATCTATAATAAGAGGAACCATATACGTCTTAGGAAATATTAAAAGTCTTGGGAAAAATGCTGAAGTCATAGAAGTAACTGACGACGATAAAAAGGAACTTAAAGAACTCTTAAAAGCCTACGACTTCAAACTCGAGGATGAAAAATTCAACCAATTCAAAAAGATAATTCCAAGAAGTATGAGACCGTTCTACGGTAAAGAATCTGAGGAGGGATAACCATGGCAAAACAAACTAGTAACAAACCTGAAAAGGTCGCAATGGTCGGAACACCGTGTCACATGATCGCTGCAAGCAAAATGGAAAAATTCTCAGATTATCTCGGAGATTCACCCATAGACCTCAAAATCGGACTCTTCTGCATGGAAAACTTTTCATACAGTTACATGAGAAAACTCCTGGAAAAACACAACATCAACATGAGGGATGTTACAGAATGCAGAGTGGAAAAAAACTATGTATGGTTCTTCTTAACGGAAGACCGCGTGTTCAAAATACCACTTGATGAGGCAAAAAGTTGCGTACGTAAAAACTGCAACATATGTATGGATTTCACATCAGAACTTTCAGATTTATCTGTTGGATCAGTTGGCTCACCTGAAGGATGGTCAACTATCATAATAAGGACAGATAAAGGAATGGAACTTCTGAAAAATGCTGAAAAGGATAAATATATTAAAACAGAATCTTTACCTGAATCTGGACTTAAACTAATGGAACGTCTTGCAAATAAAAAGAAAAAGGAAAATAAGAAGGAAATCAACAAAAGAGAAAAGGTTGCAAGGCCCGTTCTTTATAGGAGACCAATTTCTGAGGATGAATTTGAAGAAGAAGTCTCAAAATGCCAGTTCAAGGATCTCAGGGGTGATGTTATTGATATCGGAGCATGCGTACTCTGTGGAGCCTGTTACTATGCATGCCCAGAGAATATAATATCTATAGAAGATAGAAAACCCCAACTCAAAGGCAGGTGTTCTGAAGGTTGCAACCTCTGCTATGTTGCATGCCCAAGAACATACGTAACAGATGATCTTTTAAGTAAAGAAGATGATAAAAAGCCATTAGGCAATTACATCAAAATAGTGTCTGCAAAGGCCCCGATGATAAGTGGACAGGATGGAGGAGTTGCAACAGCACTTCTAAACTACGCATTATCACAAAAAATTGTTGATAAAGTGGTAGTAGTTGATAAGAGTCGTGTTGATGCATGGAAACCTGAAGCAAAACTTACAGATAACATTGCAGAGGTTCTAAGTGCATCTGGAACCAAATATGCAGCATGTCCAGTTTTCAAATCACTCAAAAATAGGGATGAATAATAAAGGAGGAATTTCAATTGCCATTTAAAGTTGAAAGGGACAAAGATCTTTGCAGGAGAAACTTCGACAGACCTGGCTGCTGCTGGTACATGTGCGACAACCGGGACGAAAAATTGTGTCGTAACTGTTACTCCTGTGTTAACAACTGTCCACATGAAGTTTACGAAATAATAGACGATGAACCATACCCAGTTCACCATGAAAACTGTGTTGGATGCAGGATATGTGAAGAAATGTGTCCAAACAATGCAATAGAGGTTAACGCTGTTCCGGAGGACAGAAGAAATGTGTGGTCACTATCTGACCTTACTGAAATAAACAGGAAATCCGCTTCAGGATCATATAAAGTAAGGGGATGTGGAGCCACAAGGGTTATTCCAACCTTTGACGACCTTGTTATAGTGCCTGCCCAGGTTTCAAGGCCTCCAATTGACAAGTACAGGGAACCGTGCAACACCCGCGTTGTGCTTGGTTCAAGGTACGCTGAAAACCCACTTGTGCTGGACACACCAATAATGATAGCTGCAATGTCCTTTGGAGCACTAAGCAAAGAAGCCAAAATTGCCCTTGCAATGGGCGCAACCCTTGCAGGAACGGCCACAAACACCGGTGAAGGTGGAATGCTCCCAGAAGAGAGGAGATACGCTTCAAAACTCATAGCACAGTACGCATCAGGACGTTTCGGTGTTTCAGCAGAGTACCTGAAAAACTCTGAGGCCATTGAGATAAAAATAGGTCAGGGAGCAAAATCCGGTATGGGAGGACACCTCCTTGGTGAAAAGGTCACAGCAGACGTTTCCCGTATAAGGATGATACCCGAAGGAACAGATGCTTTAAGCCCAGCACGTCACATGGACATCGTCGGACCTGAAGACCTGAGCATGAAGATATCCCAGCTTCGAGAGATAACCGACTGGAAAATACCAATCATGGTTAAATTTGCATCAGGACGTGTAAGTGATGATGTTAAAATTGCAGCCAAAGCTGGTGCAGACATAATCGTGGTTGATGGTATGCAGGGAGGAACAGGAGCCGGACCTGATGTTGTGACAGAAAACACAGGAATACCAACCATTGCAGCCATAGTAGAAGCTGACGAGGCACTCAAAGAGGTAAATCTCAGGGAAAAAGTCAGTCTTGTTGGTGGTGGAGGTATAAGAAACGGCGCCGACGTTGCAAAGGCCCTAGCACTCGGAGCAGATGCCGTGTACATAGGAACAGCAGCACTCGTATCCATCGGATGCAGGGTCTGTCAAACATGCTACGCAGGAACCTGCAGGAAAGGTATCGCAACCCAGAACCCTCAACTTAGAAGACGTCTTGATTATATGGAAGGTGGTAAACGGGTTGCAAGGTACATAGAAGCCATGACTGAGGAAGCTGTGATGTTAACCCAACAGGCCGGAAACACCGACGTAAGCAAACTCGAAAAAGATGACTTGAGAGCTTTAACAGTGGAGGCATCAGCCCTTACAGGAGTTAAACTCGCTGGTCTCGAGGCCCCTATCAAATATTGAGGGGAGCTTCTTTTTAATTTTTAGTTTTTAAGTTTCTTAATTTCTTTTTATTTATTTTATAGATACTCAATTAATTTAGATACTTGATTAAAACGAATTTTAGATATTTAAAATTTAGGTAGTTATAATAACTAAGAAATTTTTTTTAAATTTTTTAATAAATGAATTCTAAAATAAATGAATTCTAATTCATCATGAACTGTCTCATCAATATAGCTTTTTTATTAAATTTTAATTTATTAAATCTCTTTTTAATTTACATCCACGTTTTTGAGTACAATGAATTTATTAAATGATTAAAACTGGTTTTGCAAGTAATTACCGATTTCTGATTATTCTACCGCAAAGATTATATGATGCGAGAAAAAAGATTATATCGGAAATAGGTTGCCTATGTCCTATAGCAAACGGATGCATAGTTCCTATCACTTGAAATTAGGATGTAAAATGGATCAAATGCGACTTAAATCATATACAAAAGCTTTAAATTGAAAAAAAGCTCTTAATAAAGGATATAATCTATATTATACAATTTTTAAATGATGTTAAAAATTAAGGTTAAAATTTTGAAGTTAAAAGTTGGTTAAAATTAGTGAATGGTTAACATGAATTTTAACACCAACATGAAATGGAGGAAACATTAATGAGTGCAGTTTTAAGTTCTGGGGATACAGCATGGATGCTGATATCAACAGCCCTTGTAATTTTAATGACCATACCCGGTGTGGCCCTGTTTTACGGTGGCCTTATCCGAAGAGAAAACGTTTTAAATACAATATTCCTTTCTTTTGTCAGTTTTGCCATTGTGAGTATCCTTTGGTTCATGTATGGATATGACATGGCTTTTGGTGCTGATATGTGGGGATTCATAGGTACAATTGCAAATCCATTCTTTGGAGGAGTTATCGAAGCAAACACACTTTCAACATACGCCCCTACAATTCCCACAGGCTTATACGCCATATTCCAGATGACATTTGCAGCCATAACAGTGGCCCTGATATCAGGTGCTGTTGTCGAGAGAATGAAATTTTCAGCATGGCTTGCCTTCATTCCTGTATGGCTCACACTTGTATATCTACCAGTAGCTCACTGGATGTGGGGTGGAGGATGGTTAGCCCAGATGGGTGCACTTGATTTTGCAGGAGGAACAGTTGTCCATGTAAACTGTGGTATGGCTGCACTGGCACTTGTACTATTACTTGGAGCACGTAAAAATTCAAACTTGTTACCACATCATCTTGGATACTCGGTTATTGGTACTGGACTTTTATGGTTCGGTTGGTTCGGATTTAACGCAGGATCTGCTCTGGGGGCAACAAATTTAGCTGTATCTGCCATGATAGTTACAAACCTCTCGGCTGCCGTAGGTATGTTGGCATGGATGCTTATGGATAAACTTAAAACAGGAAAACCAACACTTCTTGGAGCCCTTTCTGGTGCAATAGCCGGTCTTGCAGCCATAACCCCTGCAGCAGGCTATGTAAACATCACTTCAGCAATAATAATAGGTTTTGTTGCTGCAATTTGCGGATATTATGCCGTTTCACACTTAAAACCTCGCCTTGGATACGATGATGCTCTGGACGTGTTCGGAATACACGGAGTATCAGGTATCGTCGGAACACTTGCAGTTGGTATCTTTGCCAGCCCACTCATAAACAGTGTAACTACAGGAGGTTTAATCTTCGGCCAAACACATCTTATAGGAGTGCAACTTCTGGCAATTGTGGTTATTGGTGCTTACTCATTCATCATGACCCTGATAATTGGTAAAGTGATAGATAAAACCATAGGTCTGAGGGTTGATGATGCAGATGAAATAAGAGGTCTTGACATTAACCTACACGAGGAATCCGGTTACAGACTGTCATAAATATGTTTAAATGACAAAACCCGAATAATGTGATTAAAGACAGTCCATAAAGAGAATTTGAGGTGTTATATTATGAAAAGGATACTCGCAATTATACGGCCTGACAAACTGGAAAATGTCAAAAAGGCTCTTGAAGAGATAGGATGCAACGGTATGACAGTTAAAGAAGTAAAGGGTAGAGGAATACAATTAGGCGTAACCGAGAGTTACAGGGGCCGAGATTACAAAGTGGACCTTCTTCCAAAGACAGAAATTGAAATCGTTGCCCAAGATGAAGATGTCGAAAGCATCACCAATAAAATAGTTGAAACTGCAAGAACAGGGGACATTGGAGACGGTAAAATATTCATATCCCCAGTTGAAGAAGTTATAAGAATCAGAACTGGAGAAACAGGAAAGAAAGCAGTTTAAAACTCTTTAATACTCCTTAATTTCTTGCTTTTTTATTTTTTTTTCATTGAAAATTTCTATTTTTTAAAAATCGACGTCTCTTTTAAATGAAGTCTAAGAATGTTTTAAATAACGTCTAAGAATGCTATTTTAAATAAAAATGGTTATTAGTAAATTATTCTTAATAAATTTTCTAGGAATTTCTATAGGAAGTCTTTTTAATTAATTTTGATTATTGATTTACCCTGAAATCATAACGCAACATTTTTTTAAAATGAGCTTCCATATGAATTTTCATTTTTTTGTAAGAATATTGGTTGTAAGAATATCAGTAAAATATAAAAATGAACATTTTTTAATTAAAAGTTCCTTTAACTTATCTTTACTAACCCTGAACGGGTTAAAGCTGAAAAAAATTATATACTTTGGTCGTAATAATATAAGATTAGTTAGGATTAATCCTCCATTAAGATAGAAAGGTTTATATAAGATAGAATATAATCCCAATATGTCGGAAGTATGTTTCCTACCTCCGGCAATTCATGTTAACCAACAAACATCAGGGGTGATAAGGAGCCAAGAAGTCCCAAAATAAACAGAATAAAGGATTAAAATATCAATAAGCATCCTTTAAAAAAATAATTTGAACTTTAAATCTTTATAATAAAAAAAATTAAAAACACGAACTAAAAAAATTAAATTTAAAATTTACAACAATGGGAGGAAACTTTTATGGATCCAATTCTCAACTCTGGTGACACAGCGTGGATGCTTATATCCACTGCTCTTGTAATGATAATGACCGTCCCCGGTGTAGCTTTATTCTACGGCGGTATGGTCAAAAAAGAAAATGTTTTAAACACAATATTCCTTTCACTCATAGCTTTTGCAATAACAAGCGTTATATGGGTCGTATACGGATACCCTCTGGCCTTCGGTACTGATGTAATGGGGCTGATTGGTAATCCAATGAATTTCTTGATGAACGGCATAGATGTCAATGCTCTGGCACCTCTGGCACCAACAATACCTACACTGGTATACGTTGCTTTCCAGATGACGTTCGCAGCCATAACAGTGGCCTTGATATCAGGTGCAATCGTTGGAAGAATGAAATTCTCAGCATGGCTCGCATTTGTGCCAATTTGGTTAACACTGGTCTACTTACCTATATCCCACTGGGTATGGGGTGGAGGATGGTTATTCCAGATGGGTGCACTTGACTTTGCAGGAGGAACAGTTGTACACCTTAACTGTGGTGTAGCTGCATTAGCATTAGCTCTTCTACTAGGTAGAAGGAAAGACTCAAGGTTACTACCACACCAGCTTGGATACTCTGTACTTGGTGCAGCATTCCTATGGTTCGGTTGGTTCGGATTTAACGCAGGTTCAGCCCTTACAGCTGGAGGTCTTGCAGGTTCAGCATTCCTTGTAACAAACACAGCAGCTGCAGCAGCCATGATCTCATGGATGATGATGGATGTAATAAAAACTGGTAAACCAACTTTACTCGGTGCAATATCCGGTGCAGTAGCAGGACTTGTAGTTATTACACCAGCAGCAGGTTTCGTGACTGTATGGGCCGCAATCGTACTTGGTTTCACAACTTCAATAATCTCATACCTTGCAGTTGCATACCTCAAACCAAAACTCGGATACGACGATGCATTAGATGTATTCGGTATTCACGGTATTTCAGGTGCATGGGGAGCATTAGGAACAGGTATCTTCGCAGCTCCATTCGTAAACTCATTAGGAACTGGAGCATTATACGGAAATATAGCACAGCTAGGAATTCAGTGCATAGATATTGTAACAGTTGCAGCATACAGTTTCGTCATGACCCTCATAATAGGTTACCTGATTAAGAAAACCATAGGATTAAGAGTAGAGGAGAAAGAAGAAATTGAAGGACTTGACACCAACCAGCACGAGGAGTCAGGTTACAGGGTTTAAAGGGAGATTTGATTATGAAAGAAATAATCGCAATAATAAGACCTGAAAAATTGGAAGATGTTAAAAAAGCCCTCGAAGAAGTCCACTGCCACGGAGTGACTGTAACGGAAGTAAAAGGTCGCGGAAGGCAATTAGGTATAACAGAAAGCTACAGGGGAAGTGATTACAGGATAGACCTTCTACCTAAAACCAAGCTTGAAATCATCACCAATGATGAAGATGTGGATAAAGTCGTTGATACCATAGTGGCAACAGCAAAAACAGGAGATATTGGAGACGGTAAAATATTCATATCCTCTGTAGATGATGTTGTAAGAATCAGAACTGGAGAAAAAGGGCAAAAAGCAGTTTAATCTGCTTTCCCAATTTTTTTCAAAATATTTAAATAAATCAAACACGATCACAATAATTTCACAATGATTTAGATCCATTGGAGGCGGTGAGATCTTTAAATCAACAAAAATGGATATAAAATATATCCTTCAAATCAATTACAAGCATAGAGGTGGTAAAAAGGTTAAATTTAAATAAATTTCAAACCGAATTACCCCCTAAAACTCTTTTTTAATTTTATTTTTTTTATTTACAGCTTTAATAAATATTAAAATTTATTTTTATGAAGCTTAATTACTAAACTTGAAAATATTTTTAGGGCGTTGAAAAAAGCAGGAATATTTCACAAATTGTGTTTATTTATACACAAATAGGAACATTTAAATATTGAATTGATAAAATATGAATCGAGAAGAAAATAAGAATCATGTTTGAGTCAGATGAAAGTTTCAGGTGAAATGATTTCCATAGTTGACTCAAAATTTGTAAAACTTAAAAAATTGTAAAAATTAAGTTATAACTTAAGTTGTAACTATTACGGGGATGGTAAAGTGGATGTAAAAACAATTGCAATCTTAGGAACCCATGGTTCTGGTAAAACCACCGCTCTTGAAAATTTTTGTCATAAACTTGTGCAGACACCGGATCTGGAACATGGAACTGCAAGCATAAATGGACAGGAAATCCATTTTTTAAGTTCACCACAATATAAACAACTTGATTTCATGGAAAGAATCTTTTCCACAAATATAGATGGAGTTACCGTCTTTGTAGATAATACAAGAGGAGTTAATGGGGAAGATAAGGAAATTATTGATGCAATCGAAAAAAAGGGTATCAAATACATCATATTATCCAACAAGCAGGATTTGAACGACCAGAAATTGGAAATAAATTTTACAAATGCTCCCATAATTCCAACTGTAGCAAAAGATGCTGAATGCATGATAAATGCTATGGAAACTCTGCTAAAATTAATATCACCTTATCAGTACTATCTAAATAAAAAATCTTTAGAGGTAATAAATTTATACCCTCTGCAAATTCATCGCAGTAATTGGAATTACAATGTAACTAACGGGAATTAGAATGTACACTAAGATAATGCCCAATTTGTATAGTATAAAAACAGGTAAACCTAGCTGTATTTCTTACCTTATTCTGGGGGACCAGATGAATGTTTTAGTGGATTCCGGAATAAACCAAAACTTTGAAATTCTGAAAGGCGACATTGAAGAACTTGGATTGGAAATAAACGATTTGAGTCTGGTTATAAATACCCATGAACATGCTGATCATTTCGGTGCCAATAGATTCCTGCAAAAAATCGTTCCAATCATAACCCACCGATATGCTGCAACTAAAATAGTCTCTGCAGACGATGAGGTCCTTCTCTGCCGAGCACACGGACACGACCCAACAGGTTACCAGGTACACATCTGGTTAGAGAACATGAATGTTATAGACACCGGAGACTGGTTTTTAAAGATATTCCACACTCCAGGCCATACTTCAGGATCTCTGTGTATCTACGAACCTCGAAGAAGGATACTGATATCAGGAGATACCGTGTTTGCCAGAGGAACTATTTCAGATATATCAAGTTCCGGAAGTTACGGTGAGTACATAAATTCCCTTGCAAGGCTCAACACCATGAAGATTGACCTTTTATTACCAGGACACGGTAAAATATCCAACGATGTCGAAAGAGATATCGAGAAAGCCATAGAAAATGCTAATATGAAACATGAAGCGTTTTTAAGGAAAAAGTAATCCTTAAAAATATTTAATATCCTATTTTTTCACTTATTTTGTAAGAAATTAACAACCTTTATATGTATTAAATATCTATAAATTATTAACGGAACTATGCTTCCTTGTTCCTGTATAAAAATAGATAGTTGGTGAAACACGATGGATGTGAAAAAAGTGTTAGTATTTGGAACCTCGGGTTCCATGAAAATTACAGCCTTAGAAAATATTTGCAGTAAAATTGTGCATACAATAGCCCTTGATTACGGAAATACAATTATTGAGGATACAAAAATCCATTTTTTCAGCCCACCTGCAGATGAAAAATTTGAGTTTATGAGTGATGTGCTATCCAAAAACGTGGACGGAGTTATAATCTTTACAGACAACACAGAGGGGTTAAACGAAACAGAAATAATGAACTCCATGAAAAAAGATGTGCCGCACATCGTAGTCACCAACGTAACCAAATCAGAAACACTAAACAACAGTTTGCAAACGCTCCTTGGATTAATGTCTCCAGTTAAAGAAACAGGAAATGAAACTCTGTGCCACAGTTAGGGATCACACCCCATCATGGAACTCAGGGATTTACGGGGGCTATGAGCCAATGCGTTAATCTTTAATCAAAAGACAATCAACAAGGGCAGATAGGATTAAATAAATAAAATCAAAGGATTCCAAGTTATAATGGTCATATCCTTTCAAATAAATGGTCTCCAGAGATTCTTAGCTTAAAAATGAATAGTTAACAACAATTTTAGGACCCATAGATAAACGAGTGATGACATGGACAATAGAAACATCTTGATAATAGGTCCGCCTGACTCAGGAAAAAAAACGGCAGTTAAACATATGCACGGAGAAGATTTAGAGATTAAATCCTTTGCATACGGAAGGGCCATTATAAACAACAAAAAGAATTACCTTTTCAGTTCCACTGGAAAAGAAGGATTCAAATCCCTTGAAGATGTTCTCATGAATGATGGAACTGGGACAACCGGGATTATCATTGTTCTGGACAGTGCTAGGGGAATTACTGAAACTGATAATGAAATAATAGGATTGGTAAGTGAAAAAAACATTCCTTACGTTTTATTCTCAAACAAACAGGACTTAAATGGTACGGGTTTAAGAACAGATATTACAGATGCAATAGTTATTCCAACCATTGCAGCAGAGGGTATAGGAATACAAGACGGCCTTAAAATCTTATTAAAACAGATAGAACGAAAAAATAAACATATAGATGTTAAAAAATCAGAATACCAATATCAAAAAATATATAAATCCAAAAGATTATCTAACGGTGCTGCTAACGCTATAAAAGTGTATAAAAATGATTTAAAATCAGGAAAATCAGAAATCTGCAAACTTAAATTAATTATGCACCCCATTGAATTGGATAACGTCAAAGAAATCCTTGAAAAACGCGGTTTTTCAAACTTAACCTTGACCGAGATAAAATGCAGTGAGGACCAGGTAAACTCAATGGAAACGTACAGGGCTAGCCAGTACAGTGTAACATTGAAACCTAAAGTTGAGCTCAGTATGATAATAGCAAAAAAAGACGCTGAATATGTTATTAAAGCAATAGAAAGTATTAAAACAGATGATATTGAGGATGATATGTTCATTTATCCTATAGAAAGAATTTTAAGGATCAGAACCAGTGAAGAAGGTGAAGAAGCTATAGATTGAACTTATTAAAGATATTCATAGAATATTATATTTTTTAATTAAAAAATATTTAAAGGCTTTAAAAATAATTTAAGAGGGTTTTGGTTGTTTTTTTACCATCCTCTTTCTTGTAGTCTTTCGTTTTCTGGTATTTCACTTATCTCCAAACCAGGCATAGCCTCTCCAAGATTAGTGGAAACCTTAGCCAATAATTCCGCATCTTGATAATGGGTTGTGGCTTGTACTATTGCTTTTGCAACGAGTTCAGGGTTTTCTGATTTGAATATTCCACTTCCAACAAAAACACCATCAGCACCTAATTGCATCATGAGTGCTGCATCTGCTGGTGTGGCCACACCGCCGGCTGCGAAGTTCACAACTGGTAACCTTCCTTGTTTTGCTGTTTCTTTGACGAGTTCTAGTGTTGCTTCTTCTTCACGAGCCACAGCCCATAATTCTTCCTCGGTTTTGTCTTTGAGTTCACGGATGGTGCTCTGGATCACACGCATATGCCGTACAGCTTCTACAACATTTCCTGTTCCAGCTTCACCTTTAGTACGGATCATAGCAGCACCTTCATTAATCCTCCTCAAAGCTTCACCCAAGTTACGTGCACCACACACAAAAGGTATGATGAATTGCTTCTTATCAATATGATATTTCTCATCGGCAGGTGTAAGCACCTCACTCTCATCAATCATATCAACACCAAGAGACTGAATAACCTGAGCCTCAACAAAATGACCAATACGAACCTTAGCCATAACCGGAATAGACACCGCATCCATAATCTCCAAAACCTTAGACGGATCCGCCATACGAGCCACACCACCAGCAGCCCGAATATCAGCAGGCACACGCTCCAAAGCCATAACAGAAACAGCACCCGCCTCCTCAGCAACAGCCGCCTGATCAGCATTCACAACATCCATAATAACCCCACCCTTAGTCATACTAGCAAAACCCTTCTTCAAAACCTCAGTACCATGCAACATACAATTTTCCTCCTGAAATATTCAGTTTGTATTCCATTTAAAAGCCGTAATTTCTCAGTAATATTAAAATTTGCATAAAATTGGCCGTACTTTTGGATGAAAACCCATCCAAAAACTGCTTTTTTTAGAATTCTTATCCAGAATCCTAGACCATCTAACAATATATAATAGGTTTTTGGATTATTAAATATATTTCTATTGAAATTGGAGTTTCTATTGAAATTTAAGTACAGATGTAATTATTAATTTCTGGAAAATCTTGGTCCATAATTTTTATTTTTATAAAAATATTTTTGTCAAAAATTTATTTCATAACAAGAAATTGCTTCCTGGAAATTACTTAATACGAATCATGAATTTTATATGATAAATTTCGTATGAACATTATATTCTTTATTATAAATCATGAAGAAAAAAATTTATATATCTATTTTGACAAGTGTTCATTGACTCAAAAAATGAGGCTGATAAAAATGAAAAGAAGAAATTTTTTAGATAAAGAAGTAATTGACCAGATGCTGGAAGACACATCAAGAACAATAGACAGCATAAAACAAGATATAGAAAAAACAATAGTTGATTATACATTTGTTCCAGGTAAAGACATAATAGAAACCGACGACAGTATTATAGTGCATGTGGATCTCCCCGGTATCAAAAAGGAAAACATAGACTTAACACTCACAGAAACCAAATTGAGAGTTAAGGCAAAATTAGAGGAAGAGGATATAGAAAGAAGTTACATATCCCCCCACGATAGAAAAGCCGGTTTTGTGAGAAGAACTGTTAGATTCCCTAAAAAAGTGATACCTGACGAAGCCGAAGCTAAATACGAAAACGGTGTTTTGAGCGTTGATGTTCCTAAACTGGAGACAAAAGACAGCTTCACAGTGGACATCAAATAGAATTATAATAACAAATCTAATATTTTAAATCCATATCCTAGTGGAACATGATTTCCAGTAAGTATGGGTTCTATTTCTTTCTTTTTTAATTTAGAAACACAGTTCTCATAAAACCTGAGGATATTGAAGAGAACAGCAAAAAATATTCAAGCTCCTACAATTTTCCAATTTTACTAGTTTTTTAAAGTTATAAATCACAGAAGCAAACAAGAACCGCAATGAATTGAAAAAAAAGATTAATGGTGTTGAATTAGCGCTATCTTGGCCCCATTTGGGTCTTCTAAGAATGCTAAGGTTCCAACTGTTATTGGTGTGGGTTCCATGGTGATTTTGGCACCTTTAGATTTGAGTTCTTTCACTGTGGTGTTTATGTTTTCAACATCCATTCCCACTGAAAACAGGCCAGTTTCATTTTCTGTATTTTTTATGAGCTCTATCATAGCATCCCCTTCCCCTTTCAATAATGTGATTGTTCCTGCTGGTCCGAGATCGTATTGGCTATCTATTTCAAATCCCATAACTTCTGTGTAAAATTTAATTGACTCATCCATATCTTCAACTATGATGGTAACATATTTAACTTTCATATTTTATCACCATACGGATACTGTTTATAATTAACTATTAATGTTGTGTTTGGTAATTTTTTTATCAAGTAATTATAGCCATTATTTTTTGCAAAAATTATTAAAAGACATAAAAATTCAATTTATTAGGTAAGTAGTAACTCACAGGTAAAATTAACATAAGTTTTTAAAATTTTGAAAAATGCAGCAAAATAATTGACTAAGTATATACCTACTGGTTGAAATACGTGCTTTTTGATAGTTTTTATTAATGGAAATGAACTTAAAAATAAAAAAAATATTTTTTCTAATATTTTTTCTTCGTTATAGGACTGTTTAACGAAATAAATTGTATCCTGAATTCCAGGTTCACTTAACAAAACTACTCAAAATCATTAAATTTCAATCGTTGGTATATTCATATGATCATTTTAGCTCAAGTTTTCAATTTTTTAAAAAATTTTTGAGGATCCAAATCTTAAATTTCAATATGTCAAACTCTTGAGACTTGAAAATTATAAAATTCTTTCTAACTTTGGAAGTAAAATTAAGATAACAACTCTTTGGTTAAATCATATAGAAATTAATGACATTTTATTGTTATAAACTAAGGTTAAATCAAAGGACTTATAAAAAAAACGATTGGTGTTTAAATGGCTAATTTAATGATTAATATATCATATGTAATTTTGGCATTAGTTATTGTGGTCTTTTTAGATTTTAAATATTTTAAGCATGATTTTTGGAAACGGCTGATCGTAAATATAATAATTGTTTTAGTGTTTACTGCTTTCTATTATTTGTTTTTAATTAGTTTATAAAAAGGAAATCCTTCCAAATAAACCAAAAGTTCTAACCACTCTATTTTGTAGTTATATTACATGAAAATTAGCCTAAGACTCCCTTTTCATATATAACAACTATGGAGTAAACTATAATTTAATCTATAAATGAATTCTTATTTTTAAAAGAAGATAAATGACCTCTGAAGTCTCTAAAATAAAAAAGAAAAATATGGATAGTAAACTTATAATAAGGCGGCTACATCACCAGTGTTTGCATTTACATAGTTATAATCGTCTAAATAAGGTACTTTCCAGTAATATTCCTCGGAAACTTTAATTAGAGTAGGTTTACCTGCTTTAACTGAACTGGGGACTCCGCTTGCCTGTCCACTTTGTTCTACAAGTTTTTTTGCTTCTGCTGTAGATATTTTTACATTTGGAGTGCTATTTGTTGTTTTATTTACTTTTTTTGTATTAGTGGTAGTATTCTCTACGTTAGTTGTAGCATTGGACTGTGAAATTGTATCATTGGATGAATTCGTAGTATTATTTATAGTAAGCGTGTTAGAGTTTTGAGTTTCAAAAGCATAAACTGCTCCAACTAAAATCAAAAAAACTATTATTATTGCTGCAATAACTTTATTGTCTATTTTTCCACCCCCAATTGAATAAAAAGAAAGAGTTTATTCTTTTCATATATCCATAGGCTAATTTAAAAGTTTAATAATATAAATTTTTTCTATTAGTAAGATCACATTATTTCACTCTATTTGAGTTTTTCATCTTGATATCCAGGCAAATTATTTGATGAGTTAGAGGTGTAGATATTTTAAATAAATACATATAATCCAAAAATCATAGTTAAACATGAAATTATCTGAATTTTTTTAAACAAATAACCCCTTAACATTGGGATTGAAAAATAATTTTATTAACTTATTTTTATCGATCATTTAGTTCTCATCAGTTAATTGTTAATAATACTCGTAATAATACTCTCTTAATCAAAAACTAGAATCAATGGAGGGATAAAATATGAGTCAATTAAGTAAAGCAATTGAACCAAATATTAGGGCTTTCCTTGAAGAGGTTAACAGTCAGGGCGGGCCTCAGTTATACGAGCTTTCTGTGGACGATGCTCGCGAAGTTCTTTTAAAAGCACAGGATATGGAGGTAAAAAAGCTGCCTGCAGATATAGAAGACTACAATATTCTGGGAGGCCCTAACTGTAAAATTTCAATCAGGATCGTTCGTCCAAAAGGAAACAAGGAAATCTTGCCCGTTGTGATGTACTTCCACGGGGGAGGGTGGGTTTTAGGTAATAAAGTTACACACAGCAGGTTAATTCGTGAAATAGCTAATGGAGCTGAAGCTGCCGTTGTTTTTGTCAATTTTACACCTTCTCCTGAGGCCAAGTTTCCAGTAGCAATAGATGAGGCGTACCTTGCCACGAAATTCATAGCTGAAAATGGGGAAGACCTGAATTTAGACCCTTCAAAGATTGTGGTTGCTGGTGACAGTGTTGGTGGAAACATGGCTGCCGCCGTTACCATGATGGCAAAAGAAAACGGGCCGGATATCCTATTTCAACTGCTATTTTACCCGGTTACCGATGCAAATTTTGATACTCCATCGTATAAGCAGTTTGCAACCGATCACTTTCTCACCAGAGAGGCCATGAAATGGTTCTGGGACAACTATCTACCAGCCCATGAAACACGTAAACAACCATTAGCATCCCCTCTTCAAGCATCTCTCGAGCAACTTAAAGGTCTACCCCCTGCTTTAATCATCACAGGTGAATTCGATGTTCTTCGTGATGAAGGTGAAGCCTATGCCCATAAACTGAATGATGCAGGTGTAAGGGTTACAGCGGTTCGATACCTTGGGACAATACACGATTTTGTCATGTTAAATCCCATCACTGAGACCCCAGCTACCAGGGCTGCCATAAAACAGGCCAATGAAACACTTCGTGAGGTTTTTGAGGGTTAATCCAGATTAAGTGCTAAAAGTTAGTAAATTCTATTAAAATACATTAAATAATTATTATATTATAAGCGAAGTTGAGTTTGAGAACAATCATAATAAGACAGGTAATTCTTATTATGCATAATCTTTTTTTCTTGAAGCTTTTTTTGAATTTATGGAAAAATAGTATGGTTTTAAGAAGTTGAAGATATAATTGAACATTACATGCAAATAGTTATTTATTCTATGGTTTACATTTTCAAATTATATTTTTTCCTATAAAGTTATTAAAAAAACTTTGTAGAAAATGTTATATATATCTTGTTCAATAGTTTTCATTAACCCTATGAATATTAATAATAATTTTTTATTTTCTGTAATAGGGGACTTGTAAAAACCTTTAAATGGGAGATACTCTTTTTCCTAGCTTATTTAAGTTTTTACAGGAATGTTTTTAAAATAATAAATGAGGTGACATATTTGGATAAAAAATATATGATCGGAGGAGTTTGTTGTATTGGAATAATTCTAGTAGTTATTGTATTTATGGCAATGGGCGATCATAATACAGGAAGCAGCTCAACAGCTTCAGCTGATAATAGCACCACAAGTAATGTTGCAACTGGAACACAAATACAAATAAATTACACTGGTTCATGGAGTGGAGCATACACAGATGACTCAGGATCCCAATCGATTGATGGAACAGGTTCAAAAACAATTAATGTATCCAGTGATGACATATCCACAAGTGCAGATGCTCAGAAATCAGATGGTAGTAGTAAACAATTAACTATAACCATAATACAAGATGGAAAGACAGTGGCAACCAAAAGCACAACAGCACAATATGGAATGGTTACGGTTTCAAATTAAAAGGCTTTAAAATATGTATAGAATATCATTTTGTCATAGGATGCCTGAAAGAACCTTCAAAATTAAGGGACATTATTTTCCGGTTTGTTCAAGGTGTACTGGGATTTATCTTGGAGCATTATGCTATTCTATATATACCTATTTTTTTTATGTAAAATATACATGGATACTAATTTTACTGGCTATTTTAATGATAATTCCAACTTTCATTGATGGATTTACTCAATTGTTGGAAATGAGAGAGAGTAATAACACATTAAGGTTTACAACAGGATTAATTAGTGGATTAGGATTGATGATAATAGCCAAATTTATAAAATACATTGTATTCCTATCTATAATCAAATAAAGGTAAAAAAAATATAAAATTAGGGTTCTTAAGGTCGTTTTATAAGTAGATTTAAGCTTCTTTAAGAAGAATAATATTATCAGTTACATCTTCGAATTCTTCGACACTGCTAAATTATTCTGGATTCAGTTTTTACTCTTAAATAATTTCAGTACGTTTATCCCTTAAATTCCGTGCATACAAGCATTATTGTTTTAATTTTAAAATTTGTTGCAACTATAATAATTTTTTTTATATCTTTGTACCACATTTTTCGCAGTATTTTGCTGCATTATTGTTTTGAGTTCCACACTCAGAACAAAATGTCATTGGTAAACCATTATTACCCTTATTTACAATTATTTCTAATAATTTAATGATTTGATTGTTTTGTTCAATGAGAATGTCCGTTTTAACTGATTGAGATGCAAGAAATCTGCCATTTACTTTATCTAATCGAGAGATTCCATCAGTTACATACGCTTTATAAACTTCATCAGCTAATTTAGCTTCTGTAACATATTCCGCCTTCCGCTCTTCTATAAATCGGGTCTTAGCAGCTGTCTCTCTATAATACCTTTCTATTTCATCCATACTTTTACCAGTTTTAGCCATATTTTTTAGTGTTTGTTTAAGATGAGGTTTAACTGAATTATTAATTGGCTTACTCATCAATTCATCTATTCTCTGTTCTTCTGGACTTTTTTCTTTAGTACTTAACAATCCCATTTTTTACACCTCAAGGAAGAGTTTTTTATTCTAAAATTACAAAAATAATATAAATTACTAAATTTCCATTGATTTATCCCAAAATAATTAACAAAACTAAACTCATAAAATTTCAAAATGAATAATGGCTTTATGTATGATTCAAACAGCTAGTTAATAGTGGATTTATTCTCATGTTAACAATATGGTTTTAACCATCAACTGCTTTTTTTACGTTTTCATGATCTAACATTTTCATTAAAAGGTCTAATTCACGTTTTTTACTCTGTAACTCATGTGAAAGAATGTCTTTTTGTTTCTTTTCTTTGTCCAGCTGGTCGTCCTCAAATTTGTATATTCCATTTAGATGTATATTCTTCTGTTCTGCAGTTGTTATTCCTAAATGCTTAAAATTTGTTTTTTCCAGTGCTTCTATCTTTTTGAGATTTAAGATTTTTTCTCTCATATAACAACGTATTTCTGGTTTATATCCTGCTCTTCAAGCGCATTTATCTGTTTTAAAACTTCTTTTACCTCTAATTCAACTTCTTCAAATCCCATTTTAAAGTCCTCCTAGGAATCTGGGTTATGTACAAAATTGATGAAACAAAATCTCCAAAGACTAAAAAATAAAAAAAGAAAAGTTAGAAGAAAGAATGAGCAATTGATACTACCCCATACTGGGCAGATGTGCTTTTAGTTTCTACTACATTTCCATCTTCTAATATTTCTACAGTTAAAGTCCCACTTCCACCATCTTTCTTCTGGAAACAAGCTGAAACTACTGATGGGCTTCCAGTTACTTCGAATGTTTTACTACCGCTTCCATCAACAGTTTGAGATCCAGATGTATCTCCATAGCTACCACTCCATGAACCTGAATCACTTACCTTTACTTGTATACCTGAGGCACTTGAACTAGAGTTAGAACTATTAGAAGATGATGTGGGTGTTGAAACCGGTGTTGAAACCGTATCTGAACTTGTATTTGTTGCTGTAGTTTTATCAGGAGAAAACATTCCACTTACAACAACTAGCAATATAAGCCTTATACAACAAAGACCAACAACTCCTACTGCTGCTTTACCCCTGTACCCTGTTTATTCCACCATCCACTGAACCCACCGAAACTGTTGCTTGTTTTATTAAGTTTAGATGTATTTGCATTACTTCCTAACTTGCTTCCACAGTTTTCACAAAAAACAGCAGTATCCTTGTTTTCATTGCCACATTCTTGACATATCTTTGTCAATTTTTCATCCTCCTTAATTTTTTCGTATTACTCTGTTCAGTTTTTCCATGTTTATCAGTACAATTTTCATTAAAATTTATATAAGAAAAACTAAAATTATGTATTTCACACTACTAATTTAACCTTTACTATATAATCAGAATCAAAAGGTTTATATACTTCCTCAATCATTTAAAAAATCCATAATAGCAAACTGTTCAACTTTAAAGGGATTAATAGTTCAAACTTCCCAAAAATAGTGTTTTAATTATAATATTTTAACTAAAGATGATTATAAACTAAAAAAATAAATAAAAATAAATAAAAATGGATGTTTTAGTTTATTTTATCTGAATTTACCATCTAAACGCATTTAACCATTTAACTCCTCAGCAATTTATTCATTTAGAGTTGTATGTTCAGTTTTTCCTTAAGGATAACACCGAGAGATCCTCCACCTACACCTGCAACAAAGGTTAAAACTATTGCAATAAATCCATAAAACACATTCCACAGAAATTTGAAGAAACTGTCATTGGAAGCCGTCTTTGAAGCCGTGGATGATCCAACAGATGATAGTAACGGGCTCAATGAAGCCATGATTGAATTAGTAACGCTGATCATAACGAACATAAAAATGCCGATTATTAAACCCAAACTAATTAAGAGGATTAAACTCAAAACTCCCCCATTTATACCCCCATCTTCCAAACTATTGCAACCCAAAAATCCAGTTACTATACTACCAATGAATGCCATGATTGCCAAGGTAAAAATAGCATAAAACGTGATCCCATCCCCAGCGATCCCTAACACACCAAGAAGGAGTGATGCCAGGATAAAAACAAGCACAGAAGCTGCCAATCCTATAATAACAGTTAAAATGTTTATTCGACTGTTGATCGACATGATCCTGTTTTTCAAATTAGGTTCTTTAAAATACTCTTTACCTGAATTAGAATGGTTTTTATTGGTTTTTGACTTTTTAGTTGGTTCATTCAAAACCTCAATAGTATCCACAAAATTTAATCTCCCACCACAACTGCAGGTTTCAAAGTCTTCTGCGGATTCTCCTGATTGTAATTCGTAGTATCCATCACATTTATCACAGATTAAGTAACCCATTTTTTAACACCAGATCTTATGTCAATTAAAACATAAACTTAATATTTGCTATTTAAATGTAATAGAAAGCTTTATATACTTATTAATTCGTCTCAAAATCATTGCTGGTGAATTGTTCAACTTTAAACGAATTATTAATTCAAACTTCCAAAAAATAGTGTCTTTTTTCAATAATTTTTGCATATCCCGTATTAATACTGCCAAAATATTCAAACCATTTGAATTCGTGGGATATTAAACAAAGAAAAACTCTTTGCAGTAAAACAAACCTTCCAAAGAGTTCTGTTAATTACTTTCCCAAAAATTACATGGTTTACTACCATCCACATAAAACAGCATATATAAATATTAAAAAATCATAATGAAAACTGGGGATTAAACTGGCTAACTGTGAACGTTTATTTTTTATTTTATCTTTAAACGTATCCGTTGCCTTTTTGGACAAAATAGGTTTAATCCCCTAATAATTTTAAAGGGATTTAATTAATTTTCAAGTTACTATCGTTAGGGATCGTACTATTTTTTGAGAAAATCTATATTCTTTAGGAAATATATATAATAATTGAATTTAACAAATATTCAAAACACCCCAAAATTAGGGAATAAAGGAAGGATAAAACATGGCTAATACTGATAAACTATCACAAATAAAAGAAAAAGCCGATGAGATATTAAAAGATCACAACGGTGTTTATCTTGAAAAAAGATTATTTAAAACTTTAAAACGGGAATTCCCTGATTTATCTAGGAAAGATTTTCAGGATGTTATGGAAGAAGTGTTAAAGATGGGTTATACCCTGGAACATGCGCTTATAAGGCCACTTCCAAACAATGAAAAACTGGTTAAAGATTACGATGACGGTAAAATGCCTGGAAAAGGCACATCTGATATTCCAAGAATACCTAATAAAAGAGAACTGGAATAGAAATTTCACTTATCTAATGAAATTTCCATTTATTATTTTTAATTTTAAAGGGAAGCAGTCTCAATTACTAAATAATTTTCTCCTTTTTACAGGGCAATACATTTAAGGGCAATATCACAAATTTAATACACAGGATCCGTAAACTATCAAAAACCTATTATTTAGAAAATTTAAATGAATAGAAGGGGATTGTTATGCGTAAAAAAATATTGTTGCCTACAGACGGTTCGAAACAGGCAGAAAGGGCTGGAGAGTATGCAGTAGCCAGTGCAGATTTAAACGGTGTAGATATCATTGTTTTAAATGTGATTGACACACATTACCTTGATGCGTTGCCACAGCAGGATCTCCAGGATCAGCTTGCAAATGAGTTAAAAGAAGAGGGAAGAGAAGCTGTTGAAATTTTTAGAAAAACATTAGAAGATCGTCAATGCGAAGGAAAGTGTAAAAACGTTACATTCACCACCCTTATTAAAGAAGGAAAGCCAGCAAATGTTATACTTAAAACTATAGATGAAGAAGATATAGATCAAGTTATAATGGGAAAATCTGGTAAACACGGTTTAGAAAAGTTGCTGTTGGGAGCAACCACCGAAAGGGTTGTAAGATCCGCTAACATACCAGTTAATGTGATATCTTAACACTCCACATTTTGATTTTAAACTTTTTTATAGGTTGTAATTCTTTTTGAGGAAATAAAAAATAATTTGGTATAGATTTGGGTTTAAATGGGGAATAGCTACTTAAATGATATTATATTATATTCTTATCATAGACTTTAGGAAGTGAAAAAATATGGTTCAAGACACTATTAAAGATATTATCATGTGGAGACCTATAATAATTGCAACAGCCATTGTTGTAGCAATTTATTTTGTATCCGATATGTTATCAGGTCAAAGTTTATTGTTCTCCGGTTTTCTACTAGCAGGAATAGCAGTTGGTTTTATGGTTGGAGGAAACATAAAAGCAGGATTGATTAATGGAGCAATTACGGGTGTGATTGCAGGAATTATAACCACCATAATGTTAATAATTTATCTGTTAATTGAAGGCCTCAGTGCTTCAGTTATGGGATCTATAGGGGGCACACTTGCCATGTACATAGCTGTGGAAATAGTCATAGCAATAGCAGGTGGAGCCATTGGATTCTTTATAAACTCAGAAACAGAATTTGCAAACGAAGAAAATGACGAATCTGAGATACCTGAAAATTAAATTTTAATTTTTCTATTTTTTTATTTACTAGTTGCAGGATCTATTGGCTAGTTGCAGGATCTATTGTCCCACAAGAAGATCAATGCAACAAAAAAATTTATTTAAATTCAGTAACATAATATTAGTTGAAATTAAATTAGTTAATTTAAGTGAAATTTAATAATTCTCTGTTCTTATTTTCCGGATTTATTCTCATTAATTTAATATCCCTAATGATTGAATCTGTAAATTAGATTTTAATTGACATCTATAGAATCAATTAGAGGTGATTTAAAAATGAGTGTGGAAGAAAACCTGAAACTGATGCAAACACTGGATGATGCATGGAACTCCCAGGACTGGGATACCTTCAACAAACGCCATGCTAAAAATGTCATGGTGTACTGGCCAGGCCAACCAGAACCTACAGAAGGACAAAAAGCACATCATGAAGAGGCTGTGGATTTTTTTAAAACGTTCCCTGACAACCACGTTAAAAACCGCCCTTATAAAGTCCTTTTTGGTCAAGGGGACTGGACATGTTCTGTGGCTGAGTTTACAGGCACTATGAAAGGGCCTATGATTGGTGCTGATGGAAATGAGATTCCAGCTACAAACAAAAAATTTAAAGTGGAGTTCTGCACAGTAGCCCACTGGATGAATGGTGAGATAATCGAAGAAAAACTTTTCTACGACTTGGTTGGACTGATGAAACAGCTCGGTTTGATGTGAAGGTGCTTAGTTTTAAGTGATCCAAATCCCATATACCATCTAATATTCAGATTAAAATTCTAATATTCAGATTAAGGTCCTAACTTGGAGGCTGCAAATTTTGGTCAACGTAATTTACCCAGATATGAGCATGATCAATCAATCCACTCAATCCCTCATAATCATATTTGTAATAATAATTCTGTTACAGCTGCGAGAGCGAAGGGTGAAATCATGGAAATTGATGTTAATGCCCGCGTTCATGTTTCTTATAACTGCTGGTATTGTGTACAATGTTTTATTTTCAGATATACTAAATTTTACCCTGATAATAACCGGTTTTATCCTAGGAATAGGTCTTGGAATACTTATAGGCTCATTTATGAAGGTTAGAATAGATGAAAATGGATCAATGATGTTGAAAGGTTCAGCGATAGCTGTGGGTCTGTGGTTGCTGGTAATAGCCTTAAAAATATACGGAAAAGACATATTAAGTGGAACTGGGCTCATCAACCTCGACGTTCTAATATCCATGGTATTAATGATGACACTCGGTGCAATGATTTCAAGACGTTTTTATGTTTATATGAAATATTTGAAGCATAAACAGATGTTAAACGGGCAAGTAATTTAATATTCATTTTTTTATTTTCAAGATATGATGATAAATTCGATGAATCTTACAGTTATAAATGAATTCAGTTATAAAATATAATTCAACCAGAAAATATCTAACTAAAGATAGTTGAAGGAGGGATTTAATGGATTTTAAAGACTGTATAGATTTTGCAAATGAAAATCCAATTGCATGGTTGGCAACCAGTGAAGGAAACCAACCTCATGTAAGGGCTCTGGGGATGTGGTTTGCAGATGAAGGGGGTTTTTACTTCCAGATCGGAGGCACTAAAGATGTTTATAAGCAGCTGTTAAAAAACCCGCACGTTGAAGTTGGATTCTATAAATCTGGAGAAATGAGCGGCACCATGATGAGGGTAACTGGAGAGGTAGAGTTTGTAGAAGACCTTGAAATGAAGAAAAAGGTTTTAGAAGACAGGCCATTTCTCAAAGAATTCGGACTCACACCTGATAATCCCTCTTTAGTTATATTCAAAATTCCAAAGGGTAAAGCACATTTCTGGAACATGGCAACCAACCTTGAACCAAAAATGTTCATTAACTTCGGAGATTAAGTATTTTTTTACCTTATTTTTCATTCAATAAATTCTAAAAAATAATGGAAAGGGCGGACTACAAAATATGGTAAACACAGATCTACAAGGAAAATCAGGCTCATTCTGGGAGGAAATGTGTCCAGCTACAAATTTTCCCCCACTTGAAGAGGGATTAAAAGTTGATGTTGCGATAATTGGAGGGGGTATTGCAGGGATCACTGCCGCAATACTGCTAAAAGAAAACGGACAGACTGTGGCAGTAATAGAAGCTAATAGAATTGTAAAAGATGTAACAATAGGCACAACAGCCAAAATAAGTGTTGCCCCCAACATGATATACAGTAACCTCATATCCACGCTTGGTAAGGCCAAATCTCAAAAATTTGCCATGGCAAACATGAACTCCCTGAAAAAAATAGCAGATATTGTATCAAAACGGGATATAAACTGTGATTTCAAGTTTGTTCAATTTTATATTTACACAGAGTTAGCTGATAAAGTTGAAACGATCAAAAGTGAAATAAATGCTGCAAAAGAATTGGGTCTAACTGTATTTTACACAGAAAACGTGCCTTTACCATTTGAAACCGGACCTGCCGCACTTTACGAGAATCAAGCCCAATTCCATCCACGAAAGTATCTTTTGGCCCTTTCGGATGATATACCCGGCGAAGGTAGTTATGTTTTTGAGAATACACGTGCCATCGATATGAAAGAAGGTAAAATCAAGGAAGTTCTGACAGACAAAGGTTCAATAATGGCAGATAATGTTATAGTGGCAACCAACACCCCAATATATGACCCTGATATGTTGTACAATCATCTTCATCCTGGACGATCCTATGTAATGGGAGTCTATGCTAAAGGTGAGTTTCCTGAGGGCATGTTCGTTGACTTCGACCCGGTACATACTTATCGAACAGCCCCTACGCAAAAGGGTCAGCTTATAATAGTCGCTGGCGAACATCACGATGCTGGAAAAGTCACAAATACTAAGGAATATTATAAGCGACTTGAAAATTACGCACGTCAACATCTGGATATTGAATCAATAGAGTACCACTGGTCAAGTCAGGACAATGTTACAGACGATGGTTTGCCCCTTATTGGTATGACATCAAAAGAAGGTATATACGTTGCAACAGGTTTTGGATTCTGGGGTATGACCACAGGCACAACCGCAGCCATGGTGCTTACAGATCTCATAACTGGCAAAGAAAACCAGTTTGCGGACTTATTTGATCCTACGAGGTTCAAACCAGTTGAAAGCACCGAAGACATCTTAAAACAGGAATCAACTGTTAAAAGTGTTACTGGAAAAGAGATCTCAAGGTCAAAAATTCTTGATACCGTAGATCTTTCTCCAGATGAAGCAAAGACCTTTGGAGAAGATGGTGAGATGTTTGCAGCTTATATGGATGATGATGGTAGTATACATGCCCTCCAAGCTGTCTGCACCCACAGGGGCTGTTTACTTACATGGAACAATGCAGAAAAAAGTTGGGACTGCCCATGTCATGGCTCCCGCTTTAACTTTGATGGTGAAATACTTCACGGGCCTGCAGTTAAGGAGCTTCGACGGTATATTTAATAGAAATAGTCTTTATTCATAAAACTTAAATTTTAATTCCTTATCCTTTTTTAAAAAATTTATTCTTATAGATCAACATTTCTGTTAATCCGCAGTCTTAATCTTTATCTGTCTTTATTAAAGTTTCCAACCGTTTAATGGCACCATATTTATCTTTCTTCTCAAGTTTTGCCTGTTCCAAGGCCTCTCGAATTGTCCATATGGAATTATCATAGACCTCACGGTCAACTGGATATGGATATCCGTCTTTTCCTCCGTGGGTGAAGCTGTATTTAACTGGGTCCTTCCAGCTCGGCTCGGAGCCATAAACAAGGTCAGATATCAATGCAAGGGCACGTACCTTTTTGGGCCCTATTCCCTCAAGTGAAACCAGTTCCTCATAGTCTGAAGGTTGAATTTCCCAGGCCCTCTTTAAAACGTCAAATTCTCTGTCTGAAAGGTCCATATCAAGCACAGGATGGTGGCGAGGCATTCTAAATTCGTTGAAGTAATCTTCAAGGTGTGTCTGTGATTTTTCAACAAGAGGGGTTCTGTCTTTGAAGTACTTTTTGAGATGTTCTGGATTGTCACAGATCAGATCAACACTGACATCCCTTGCTTCATTACTCTGGTGGGCCGTCATGTCAAGGGTCTGAAGTTCTGGCTTGTCACAGCATATTCCTTTGTGAGGTTCTTCAACAAACTCACTCACCGATTCTGAAAGCCAATGGTAACGTCTTGCATAGCGGGTCTCCTCATTCATTCCCTGCTGCACCACTGCCCATTCACCTTTTTCTGTTAAAATAAATGAGTGATGGTATAGCTGATATCCATCCTGAATACATGAGTTGTCGATCTTTGCTGAAATCTTGCTTGCATGCACCATCTCATCGATCTTACCTGTGGACAGTGAAAAAATATCACCGGCCTTTTCAATATCTGAAGGCGTCTTCCTCGATGCTTTACCCTTACCACCTGCAACCAAGATGCCATGCTCCTCCGGATCAATTGCCAGTTTAAGAGCCCCACAGGTTGTGGTTGTGGTTCCTGAGGAATGCCAGTCAAAACCCAAAACGCATGAAAAGGCCTGGAACCAGTAAGGGTCTGAAATTCTCCTTAAAAATTCGTCTGCATCGTATTCATAGAGCATGACATCTACAATGCCCTTGGTTAATTTAACCATCCTTTTAAAAAGCCATTTTGGGGCGTGACCACCATGTAATGGCAAGTTGGCAACTCCCCTTCTGGACTGCATATCTTTACACTTCTCACATAAATTCAATTACTGAATACGTCTATTCAAATTACTGAACATACCATTCAATTTACTTAGAATAATCTTCAATGGTTTCATCCAGTTCCCTTAAAATTTCTTCGTTGCCTTTCGGTTTGTAAGATGACTTTATTTTATCGTGGTAACCCTCCAGGTTCTGGAGGAAATCTTCAAGATCCTCTTTTTCCAATTGTTCACAGAATTTCCCGTATCCAAGCCTCTCAATGTAGATGGCATTCAGGATCTGTTCAAACTGTTTCTTTACTGGTATGCTGAGAACTGGTTTTTGGAGGTATAATGCCTCCGTTATCATTGTAAAACCACCGTTGGCTATAACCGCCTTGCAGGAGGCAAGATCCCTGTAGAACTGGTCTTCGTTGAACTTTCTAAACTGGAGGTTTCCATCAACAGTATCTTCATTGAAACCGTAGACAATACAACTCTCGTTGGTGTTTTGCAGAAGATCCATCAGCTTTTTGTTGGAGGTACTCGTCTGGTAAACCAGGATATGGTCTCCAAGCTCCGGTTTAAGGTTTAAGATTTCCTCCCGCAGTATTGGGGAGAACATTTTTGCCTTTTCAGGATTTTTAATGGGTGCTTTGAAGAAACTGGTAATTAGGTATCTTTTTGGTTTTGTTGTGAAGGAGTAAGCAACTCCTTCTGCCCTGATCCTGTCGTTACGATATTTTCGAGGTACATCCAGTACGCACTGTGTAAGAACACTTATGTTATCAAGGCTTATGAGGGGTATTTTCACAAGCTTGCTCATGATGTTAGCGTAGAACTCGAAATCTGAGACAATCACATCGGGCTTGAATTCCTTGACAACATTATTCATAATCTTTAGGCTATTTTTAAGGTCTTTGGGAAATCCTTTCATCCCTTTGACAAAAGTTTTCCTATTTTTAACTTCATTATCTTCATAAACTGTGTTGAAACCACCTATCTCATAAACATTGTCGTATTTTTTTGAAATGTACTTGTAAGCTCTGTCGCTTGTAAATATAACCACATCATTTTTCTTTGCCAGATGTTTTATTACAACCCCACTTCTAATTGCATGTCCCATTCCCTCGCCGCAGATGGAATAAAGAATTCTTTTTCTTCTACTTTTTCCTTTTTCATTAGAAGTTCCTACCTTTAGAGGGGTTTCATCTACGTTATCATCTGGATGATCTTCATTATTATCTTCACTGGAATAATCGAAGTCATAATCCAACTCTTCAGCAGTTATTTTCCTACCGGAAAACTGGTAGAGGGTACTTTTGGCATATTTAAATGCAATATTTTTCCTTCCCTCTTTTTCAAGTCTTCTTATGGAAACAAGAAGTTGAGGTTCTCTTAAAACTCTAAAGGAGCTTATTTTAGCAATTTTTTCTATGTAATCTGTGTCCTCACCAAAGTCAATTGCCTCATCAAAGCCTCCAACTTCATCATGAAGTTTCTTCATGGTTAATATGCCGTAACAACCAGCACCGTGTGGTTTTATGGATTCAACACTCTTCATGAATAAATTTGCAAAATCATGGGATACTTTATCTATTAAACTATCGCTTAAAGGCGTTATCTGGGTAATTGCAATGCCCAGTTCATTGTCTATGAATTCGTCTAAAGCAGATTCAAGGTAACCTGCCGTTAGTATAACATCTGAATCCAAAAATAGGAGATACTCCCCCTGGGCCACACTCGCCCCCCTATTACGACCTATAGCGGGAATACCTCCTTCAACAACTTTACAACCGTATGATTCTGCAATTTCCCTGGTTTTATCCTTTGAATTTGCATCGGCTACTATAACTTCATAATCCCGGAATTCCTGATTTTTTATGCTTTCCAATAATTTGGGAAGGTAATCTTCCTCGTTATAAGTTGGAATAATAATACTGATTTTCATCTTTTCAATCCTAAATATGTTCTTTAAATGATACTTTGACTCTAAAAAATATAAATTTTTAAGTTATCATAGGTATGGAAATTTTAAGTTATCAAAAGTAGGAGAATAGATTCCATGAAACAAAAAATCCTCCACTTTTATCCTTAAAACTATTTGAAAGACTGCTAAAAATCTCTTTATCTGTCATGTTTGAGTACATTCTGAACACGGTTTTATTGCCAGTACTTTCAGTTATGGTGGCATTGTAACCTGTAAGATCCAGGGGTTCTACCTGATTTATCACGGTTACATCGTGGTAATGTGTGTTTGAACCAGCTATTTCTATTGCAAACCCTGCCAAAATTATTAATACTATTATAAACGCCGGTTTTATAAGGTTTTTCACTGAAAACGGCTTTTTTAAGAAGTAAATAACCAGAAGACCACCAAGACCTATCATCGCAGGTTGTGAGAACAATCCACCGTCCACCATACTGATAAGGGCCAGTGTAACGGCAAATGCAAGTATTAATTTATGGACACCCCTACGGCCGTTCAAAGAAAGAAGTCCTGTGATATAAACAAGCGGGAATGTCACGATAATTATCAGGGGAAGCGGATATACGTATTGGATAAGCGAGGATCCGGTATGTATGTTTGATGGAACATGTATTCCCAGTGTGCTTATGGTGTAACCTAAAACGGATTTAAAAACATGGGTGTGGGTAATGCTTGTTGAGGTTTCGGTTGGGGTCACAGATATAAACGTTGTAAATGGTGAAACACCGAATCTGAACCTTAACCATAATTCGATGATTATACCAACAGCATAAGTGAAAAGAACAATTATTATGGTCCATTTTAAATATTTTTTACCATCCAACCCCTTCATAAATGGTTTTTTTTGAATTCTAGTGCTGTTAACTATGAGCGAATTAATTAAAAGTATGCTACCCATTATACATAATAACAGAACAGTTTTACCATCGGATGAACCCGAAAGAATAGGCCATAAGACCGTCATTAAAAATTCGTTCAAAAATCCTGTTGTTAAAATTATAAACCCAAAAATAATCATTAAAATTCCGATTATACCCACGCGGTCCAGTTTCAATGTAAACCCTCTTTATTTTTCGTTTAAATTGTTAAAATTTTGTTAAATTGATTAAAATGCCATAATAGATACTCACAACGAATGATAAAATTATGGATAGTGATTACTTTAGATAGTGATTATCTTAAATACTGATTACCTTTCAATTTGATCATTAACTTTTAGAAACTTCTACTGTTTAAACTTGTTTTTTTATAAAAATAAATCGGATAAAAAAAAGATTTGAAAGTTAAATAACAATAATTTTAATTTTAGCAGAGTTACAGCCGGGAATTCAGATTTTGGATTAAATATAATCTGATACATTGGCATAAAATCTTGAAACAACCTATGAAACTTCAAGCATCCTTTCTATAGCATTTCTTGCTTTATCAGCTATTTCTTCATCAACTGCTACAACAAATTCCTCGTTTAAAAGGGAGTTTTTAACCTTTTCCAGGGTGTGGAGTTTCATATTTTCACATATTGCATCGCTTAATGCTGGAAGAATTGTTTTACCCGGGTTTTCACGTCTTAACCTTGTTACCATATCCACCTCTGTTCCGACTATGAATGTGTCCTTTGGGGATGCAGCAACATGTCTAACCATTCCACCAGTGCTCAAAACATGATCCGCAAATTCCTGAACCTCTGGATCACACTCAGGGTGAACCAGTATTTCTGCATCAGGATATTTTTCCCTTAAAAAGTACATATCTCCCAGGTTGAACATTTTATGGACGTAACAGTGTCCTCCCTCAGGTACAGGAATTATTTCCTTATCAACGTGTTGCTGAACATAGGCTGCAAGGTTCATATCCGGGCCGAATAATATCTGATCTTCTGTGAGGCTTTGAACCACTTTCACAGCATTTGCTGATGTGCAGAGTATGTCTGCTTCTGCCTTTGCCTCTGCAAGCGTGTTAACGTACAGGACAACTGCAGCATCAGGATATCTTTTTTTTGCATTTCTCAGTTCTTCTACAGGGAGCATGTTGGCCATTGGACACTCTGAACTTTTATCAGGAATAACAATTTTTTTATCAGGGTTGAGTATTGCAGCAGTTTCAGCCATAAAATCAACACCACAGAAAACCACGAGGTCTGAATCTTTGATCTGGGATGCTTTTATACATAACTCCAGGGAATCACCTATAAAATCTGCAATCTCCTGTATTTCGCCTATCTGATAATTATGGACCAGTATTGTGGCATTTTTCTCTTCTTTGAGCCTTATAATTTCTTTTTGAAGATCATTAAACATAATAATCGCCTTAAATCTTTTTTTTGAAAATTTATTTTTCTAAATTAAGGGGTTCTAATTATAATCTAGATTTTATTGAAATTTTATTAGATTTAATTTTGAAATTTAATACATTGAAATTCAGTATTTAAAATTCGGTGTTAATGGAAGTATTATATTAGAAATTATATTTTATTTATCTTTTCTTCTTCAATAAATAACTATTGTGAACTTTTATTCAACATCTTAATTCTATGCAACTGGGGTAAAAATTAGTTTAACCCACTTAAAACCCGTAATCTTCTAATATTTTTGATTCTATTTTTGAAATTAAAAACTATAAAACCTTCGGATTCTCGAAATTTTAGCCTTTAAACACCTATAAATCTTCTGGTTCTATTGAATTTTCTACTTCAGCCCCATTGAGTGCATTCTTACATTGACAGCTTCTACCAGATGGGATCTTTGCTATAGCTTCAACTACCATGGTCCTTAAATCCTTCATTTTAGTTTCCACAATTTCAAATACCTCATCTATGGTCAGTTTACCGGGTGCTATTGATGTTGCATAGTTAGATACTGTGCAGATACTTGCATAGCACATCTCAAGTTCTCTGGCAAGCACAGCTTCAGGTAAACCTGTCATTCCCACGACCGTACCCCCGAGCCTTCTGAACATTTCAACCTCAGCAGGTGTTTCAAAGCGAGGACCCTCTGTGCACACGTAAACACCTTCTCCAATAACATCACCGGATGATATGAGGATATCCCTTAGATTTGGACAGTAAGGTTCTGTAACATCAACATGAACAGTTTTATGGTCATAAAATGTGAATTGTCTTGTCTTTGTAAAGTCTATGAAGTCGTTGGGTATCAGGAAGTCTCCAGGTTTTACTGCAAGATCAAGGGATCCAACAGCATTGGTTGCAATTATCTGGTCAACTCCTAACTTTTTCATGGCATATATGTTTGCACGATAATTTATCATGTGCGGAGGGTTTGCATGGCCTTTGGCATGCCTAGGCATGAAAGCCACAGGCACATCATGCAGTTTAAAGGTTGATATTTCAGGTGATTCACCATAGGGTGTTTCAATAACCCTTTTCTCAATGTCTTCCCCCATTTCAACTATCTCATAAACTCCTGTACCGCCCATTATTCCTATCATATCCGCATCTACCACCATTATTTTATATTGGTTCCTATCTTTCCCAGATTGGTTTTTAAAAGAATTATTTTTTTTATGATTCATTTTAAAAAAATAAAAAAAGTGAATGTACGAGTGATTGTCCATTTAACTTGTGTAACTGTTGTCCATTTAACTAAATCTTTTTAACCTTTTGCAACACCTAAAGGCACCATCTTACCGACAAGTTTGGATATTCCTGCTTTATGTGCAATTTCAACCACTTTATCAACGTCTTTGTAGGCACCTGGTGCTTCTTCTGCAACCACTGGCATTGAATTTGCTCTTATAATTATTCCTTTACGAGCTAAAGCCTCTTTAACCTCTTCACCACGATACTCTCTTTTGGCACCGGATCTACTCATTTTACGTCCTGCACCATGAGCTGTTGAGCCGAATGTTTCTTCCATTGCAGTTTCTGTTCCGTGGAGTATGTACGAAGCTGTTCCCATGGTCCCTGGCAGCATGACAGGCTGTCCAACCCCCCTGTACTCTGCAGGAATCTCCTTTCTTCCAGGTCCAAAGGCCCTTGTTGCTCCTTTCCTGTGAACGTAGACTTCTGTATCTCTACCTTTTATTTTGTGCGTTTCCTTTTTAGCGATGTTGTGGGCGACATCGTAGACTATTCCCATGTTCATATCTTCTGCATCACGTTTGAATACTTGTTCAAAGGATTCTCTGACCCAGTGCACTATCATCTGCCTGTTGGTCCATGCGTAGTTTGCTGCTGCAGCCATAGCACCGAAGTAGTCCTGTGCTTCCTGAGAGTCCACAGGTGCGCAGGCAAGCTGGCGGTCTGGAAGGTTTATATTGTACTTTTTGTAGGCTTTATCCATGGTTCTGAGGTAGTCTGAGCATATCTGGTGACCGCAGCCTCTGGAACCCGTGTGTATCATTACTGTTATCTGGTCCTTTTCTATTCCAAAAGTCTTTGCAACTTTTTCATCGAATATCTCATCCATCCTCTGAATTTCAAGGAAGTGGTTTCCAGAACCCAGGGAGCCAAGCTGTGGTATTCCTCTCTTTTTGGCCTTGTCACTTACTTTACTTGAATCTGCACTTTCCATTCTACCGTTCTCTTCAAGGTATTTTAGGTCTGATTCCCAACCGTAACCATTCTCAACAGCCCACTGTGCACCATTTTCGAGAACGTCATCTATTTCCCCTTCTTTAAGCCTTATTTTTCCTTTACTACCAACTCCAGAAGGCACATTTTTAAATAAGGTATCTAAAAGTTCGGAAATTCTTGGTTTGACCTCTTCTTCAGTGAGGTTTGTTCGAAGCAGTCTCACTCCACAGTTTATGTCAAAACCAACTCCACCGGGACTTATAACTCCGGTCCGTGCGCTGAAAGCTGCCACTCCACCTATGCTGAAACCGTACCCGAAGTGAATGTCTGGCAGTCCAATTGAAAACTTCTGAATACCTGGAAGACATGCCACATTTGAAACTTGATCCAGAGCCCCTTTTTCAACCGTTTTTATTTCTTCATCGTCCAGATATATCCTTCCTGGAACCCGCATCCCATCTTTATAGCTTGTTGGAATTTCCCATACACAGTCTCTTATTTTCTTTAGATTCACGTCTGCGACCATAAATAACTCTCCAGAACAAAATATTTTATTTAAAATTTATTTATTTAAAATTTTTTATTATTTTAAAACAACTCATAGGCATAATACATCTTAAAAGGCTTTTTAAAAGATTTGAAGATTAAAACTTGATTAATAGTTGATATAAAGTCCAAGATAGTTTTAATAGCAATTCTGAGAACTTTATGATTCTTAATTTATTTCCTTTATTAATTTACATTCAATAAATGTTTCGTTCATCATGTATTTATGTCTAACCTAAACAGGACTTTTCTAATGTGTATAACTTTTGATGAGTTTTAGCTAATAGTTTTTGAGAATTAAGTTATGAATGAACTAAATTTAAAAAGGAGATTATTCCTTTTCATATCTCTTTTTTTCTCTTTTCGGCTTCGATTTTCAGGTATTGAAGTCCGGAGTCAATAGAATCCTGCAGCATTTTCTGCATAGTTCCATGTAGGATTCGCACCATCAATCCTTCCCATGACTCTTCTGTCCTGATAATTGTACCATCATTATGTGCCCTCAACTGCCATACATGGATGGCATTTATCCCCAATGTCCTACCTGTCCATGCCAAGATATTAGGTTTTTCCACACGTTGAACTATGGATTTGATTGTTCCAGGTCCAGCTTTCCATTGAAATTTAGAGCCTTCAACAACTTCTCCACTAATAAAAACATCCTTCACTTCTGGATTCCAGCTCGGCCATTTATCAATTGATACCATCACATCCCAAACTGTTTCAAGGTCTGCTAAGACATCAATTTCACCTGTAGCCACCACTGGCGCATTCTCATTGATCTTCATAATCAAACCTTATTTTTGACATTATTTAGCAATAATGGGAATAAATGCAATTTACTGTTATAAAATTTATTTCTATAGATCAATACTGATCATTAATCGTGACCTTATCGTAAATTATCCAATAACCTACATAAACCAAAAACATTCCGTATAACCATGTAAACCGGTTATATATCCAGTATAACCCTCACTTCACATCCATTTTCCTTTTTTATATTCATCATGTGGTAAGTGACAGCCTTAACCTCGTCACGGCTTTCATGAACCTCACGGTTAAACTCTTCCCCTGATGCAGAGGCCTCAAGAATGAAGAGGGTTTCACCTTTTTTTATTATATTTTCTATTTTAACTTCAAAATCCGAAAATACAAGATATTCAGTGTCATGAACAAAAAGAAGTTCTGAGAGCCAGTCATAAAGGAGTGCTTTTTCATCCTCTGATTCTACCTTGAGGTGTTTTGTTATCTTTGGTTTTACCTTTGACGTATCAGTTATAACTTCGAACATTGCAAGGGCAGCATTTCCAAATGCCTCAGAGAGAGTATTTCCATAAGCTGTGTATCCAACGTCTGCCGTTACATCAAAGAATTCGAATTTTAAATTTGAATGATCGATATTTTGAATTTCCAACTCGTTAACCTCTTTTATTAAACTATTTAAACATTTTATACTTATAATTTTATACTTTAACGCTCTATAACATATAAAACAACATATAAGAGTTTACTAATTAAACACTGCACTAATTAAATATTTCTTTAAATATATCGTGCTAAAATGTTTTGGATTTTATCTATGACCTATTCTATGCCACTTCCCTTGGAATTTCTTCCCTTTCATTTCTAACCTCAATACCCCTTTCAAGTTCTTTGGTTAAATGCTTGTAATATTTTATGACCTCTGATGTTAATGAAGGTCCAATTTTTTTCAAAGCCTTTTTAAAATGTTTTGGAGAAACACTCTTAATTTCTATGTTATCATGCAGGGCAAGCATACCTGCTTTTCTGCACACAGCAGCTATATCTGCCCCAGAGTATCCATCTGTTTTTTTAGCCAGTTTTTCAATATCCACATCATCATCCAGGGACATTCCTTCCATATGGACCCGGAATATCTCTATACGAGATTTTTCATCTGGTGGAGGTACAAGAACTATCTCATCAAACCGTCCAGGACGTAAAAGCGCAGAATCAAGAAGATCGGGCCTGTTTGTAGCTCCAAGAACAACAACACCCTTCAACTCTTCAAGACCGTCCATCTCTGAAAGTAGAGTGTTCACCATTCGTTCCACAACCCTTGGTTCACCTGCTCCTGAACCCCTCATCGATGCCAGCGCATCCAGCTCATCAAAAAACACGATACATGGTGAAGCCTGTTTAGCCTTGTTGAATATTTCAGATATCTTCCGTTCAGATTCTCCAAACCATTTACTAAGTATCTCCGAACCTTTAACGCTTATGAAGTTGGCCCTAGATTCTGTTGCCACTGCCTTAGAAAGCATGGTCTTACCTGTACCTGGTGGTCCAAAGAGTAGTATTCCTTTGGGTGGTTCAATTCCAATCCTTTTAAAAGCATCAGGATGGTTAAGAGGCCATTCCACAGCTTCTTTTAAGGACTGTTTCAACTCATTCAGCCCCCCTATATCTTTCCAATGAATATTTGGAATTTCAATGAATACTTCCCTCAGTGCAGAGGGATTTATGAATTTTAGAGCGTCCATAAAATCATTCTTGGTTACGAAGAGTTTTTCCAGAACTTCTTTGGGAATTGTCTGCTCTTCAAGGTCTATATCTGGTAGAATCCTTCTAAGTGCGTTCATTGCAGCTTCACGGCAGAGTGCTGCAAGATCTGCCCCTACAAATCCATGGGTTATACTTGAAAATTCATTCAGTTCGACATCATCTGCCAGAGGCATGCCCCTTGTGTGGATCTGGAGAATTTCACATCTTCCGTCTTTGTCTGGAACTCGAAGCCCTATCTCCCTGTCAAACCTTCCTGGCCTTCTGAGTGCTGGGTCAAGGGCATCAGGCCTGTTAGTAGCCCCAACAACAATTACCTTTCCCCTTTCTTTTAATCCGTCCATTAAAGATAATATCTGGGCTACGACTCTCCTTTCCACTTCTCCTGTTACTTCTTCTCTTCTGGGAGCTATGGCATCTATCTCATCTATAAAAATAATGGAGGGTGCTTCATCCTCGGCTTGCTTGAAAAAATCTCTTATCCTTTTTTCAGCTTCTCCAACAAATTTACTCATTATTTCAGGGCCATTTATGGCCATGAAATTTGCATCACTCTCATTGGCCAGGGCTTTTGCAATAAGAGTCTTTCCTGTTCCTGGAGAACCATGTAAAAGAACTCCCTTAGGTGGGTCAATACCTAACCTGTCAAATATCTCAGGATGACGGAGTGGAAGTTCTACCATCTCTCTTAATTTGGATATTTCAGGTTTCAGGCCTCCAACATCGTCATACGTAACATCAGGAATCTTTTTTTCAATGAGTTCCACAGCTTCTGGTCTGATTTCAATTTCAGTTACATCTGTGATCCTAACGATACCCGTAGGGCTTGTTGATACAACTGTGAATTTAATTTCACCAAGTGAAAATGGAGTTGATGCTTCAAAAAATCCGCTGAATACACTTTCAACATCTGGGAACTCCCTGAATGTTTCCCTGGTTTTTCTGGGAGATATCAAAGCTAAAACATCACCCTTGGAAACTGATCTTCCCATTAAATTTTTCTTTAAGATTTCTCCTGGTGCCATTATACGTATACCCTTTGTTGCTGGGGCTAAAATCACTTTTGTTGCTTCTTTGAGCTCTGTCTTTCGTATCGTTACCATTTCACTGATAGATGTTCCTGCATTTGACCGTGTGAGACCGTCCATCCTAATTATTTCAAGGCCAACATCTGCAGGGTAAGCTTCTCCAACTATGGCACCAGTTGATCTTTTACCCATTATTTCAACCAGGTTTCCTGGGACAATGTCAATTTTACCAAGAAGTTCCTTATCTACCCTTACAATACCTTTACCCACATCTTGCTGCAAGGCTTCGGCCACTCTAAGTTCTATTTCACCGTTTTGAGGCAATAAAATCCCTCCTATGGTGTTAAAAAGAATTAAAGGAATTTTTATCTGTTGTAATATCTATAACTGAAAGAATATAACTTTTTGGAACAAGAGGGTACAAACCTTTATTAAGAGCCTAATTACTTATCAAACGCTCTCTATCTCTCCCTTTAAATAAGTACAGCTCTCAGTATCATTATATAGGAGGGATTAAATGCAAAGAAATTATGGAAAAAATCCAGTACCAAGCCTTAAAAAAAGATCAAGACCATTTGAATTCATAGAATTAAATTATTTAGATGTTAAATCTTGCATTTTTATGTGTGCAATAATAATGATTTTGATCGCCAGTATAGTATGCGTTGCAGCTTACCCTAATTCAAATTTGCCAATCACAGTTTAGTGATCAAATCCATGATAATTCATTGGTGTATCTAACCTAATCTTGATCCGTCGTTCAAGAACTCATTTAAGATCGGCCATAGATCAGCTGAATTTAGATGGTTTCTATACATTTATCTATTTCTTTAGGGTCGAATCTTAAGATAACAATCCTTGAATTACCTTTTACACCTTTACCAGTGAACCTTGTATCTATAATCCTTAAAAATTCAAGTTTATTGAGGGTGCGGTCAAAAGAAGCATAACTTGACGATGTTTTTCTCTTAAAACATCTGTAAAGATCTCCTGCAACTAGATTATTACCTTTAAATTCAGTTATACTTTTTAAAAGCAACTTTTCATCCTTTGAAAGAGTTTTTAACGTACTTTTAAGACTTACAGAGCCAGTACTTTTCATAGCTTCCAACACATGCTTTTCTTCAATGGTTTTTGATGCGTCCGCCTCTGCAAAATTACCACTAACTCTTAAAAGATCTATGCCAATTCTCAAATCTCCAGCTGATGATGCTTGCTCTGCAATTTGACTTAGAAGTTCTTCAGACAGTATATCCGGGTAAAAGCCTGCCTTAACTCTCTCTTTCAAGATATCAGTCATTTCTTGGGTAGAATATGGGTCAAAAATAACTTCTTGGGGTATGAAAACAGAATTAACATTTTTATCGAGCATATAACGGAACTCTATGTCCGAGAGAATGGCAAAAATACCTGTTCTAACACCCTTAAATTCTTCATGGGCACGTAAAATATCATAGAATATTTTGTTTGCATTTTTGCTGTGGAAAAGGTAGTTAACATCGTCCAGAGCAACCACCAGTGCCTTTTTTTCATCTCGAAGGTGTTTCATTATGCTCCCGTAGATCCTTGAAAATGGCACACCTGTTTCAGGGGGCATATGCCCGAATATTTTGTTGTAAATCTGTGAGAATATGTTAAAACGGGTGGTGTGAAGCTGGCAGTTAACATAGACACATACAACTTTGTCAGAATTCCTTTCAACCATGTTGAAAATCTTGTTTATGGCAGTTGTTTTTCCTGTTGCAGGAGAACCAAGTACAACTGTATTTACAGGCCTTCCACCCCTTAAAGCTGGCCTTAAACAGATTGCGAGGGCTTCCATCTGAGATTCCCTGTGTAAAAAATTTTCAGGAATGTAATCAGGATTAAACGCATCTATATTTTTGAATACTGTTTCATCGTAAAGTAAAATATCATCGATACCCATATTTTCTTATCTGGTGACTTTAATTATAAAAATTGTGATTTTCTTTTTAAAATAATTAAACGAAACTGTAAAAATAATTGAAAGAATGGAAATTTTTTAAATATGATAAGAAGTAAGGGGATGAAAAAAGAGTTGATGGGTAATGCATTTACTTAAAAAAGATTAACATGAAATTATTAAACAACTTGGAACCATTTAACTTATTGGAGGAATTTAAATGAACTCAATAAAATCTCTGCAGGCAAATAATCCAGATGCATTAACTAAACTCATTGAGGATGAACTCAAAAAAGGATGGACTTTAATCACCATAACATCTATATACCACCCAATGACCGGTGAAAAACATTTTGCATGGCTTAAAAAATGATAGAAATGCTGGAAAAATTTCATACAATGAAATCTTCCAGATCTGAAACATCAACATCTTCAACCCCTTCAACCTTTTCTCCTTGGGATATATTTACAATTTGGATGTTTTCGTTTTTAGCTGCCCATTCCACAAGTTTTTTTGCGTATTCCAGTTTCATCTCTTTCATTTTGTCGGCTTTGCCCTCTGAATCCGGAATATCCGGCCTTGAATATTTGGTCACAATTTTTCCAAAGTCCATACCTGCAAGCACCAAGAAATCAGCACCCCCCTCAACGGCTAAAAACAAACATCTATCTCCATCAGTAAATCCACCAAAATCATAGACGTTTTTAAGTGGAATACTCTGGGTTGTTCCCAATATGTTTTTAAGGAGTGGTACGTATTTTTCTATTTTATCGATGTTGTTTCCATGGGCATGCACTACCAGAAATGATCCTTCATCATTTGCATGAATTATATCATCAATTTTACCATCCAAATCCGTTACTACAATATCAGGAACTATACTTTCCTCTAAAAGTGCTGTTGTAGCCCCATCTGCAGATATAAGGGTAAATTTACCTAGATCAAGATTTTTTAGCTCATTTATATTCCTTTTAAGTGAAGGTCCCGCTCCAAAGACAATTACATTCTTTTTTATTGGCAGATCCATGGGTGATAAACCATTTTTATCTTCAAGAAGTTTGCTCAATATCTGTGCAGAGGTTTCATCCATATCCCTGTCAAAACCGAATGTATTCAATATCTCTTTATACCATGAAAACCATAGATTAAGATTCATATAGATTAGATTGTTGTAACAAATATAAATAGAGTTCTAGAAAATTGGAGGTTTTTTAGATGTATGAGACGTTGCTTATGATACCAGGGCCCACCATGGTTGCCCCGCGAGTCTTAAAGGCTATGTCAGAAAATATAATAAATCACAGGAGCGCTGCCTTTGGCGAAATCCTGAAAGAAACCAACGAAATGATGTCAGAGGTTTTCCAAACAGAGAATCAGTCCTACATACTCACAGGTTCCGGTACAGCCGCAATGGAAGCAGCAGTTGGAAACATAACCGAAAAAGGTGACAAAGTCCTGAACATCGTTGGTGGAAAATTTGGGGAAAGGTTTATGCAAATAGCCGAAACCCACGGAGGAAGTCCAGTCGAGCTGAAAGTCGAATGGGGAAACGCCGTAAATCCAGATGATGTGAAAAACATCCTGGAAGAGGAAGAAGACATAAAAGCCGTGACAATTGTTCACAATGAAACTTCAACAGGGGTTGCAAACCCGATAGCTGAAGTTGGTAAAATTGTTAAAGATTATGATGCTCTTTACGTTGTTGATACTGTTTCATCCCTTGGAGGGGACGATGTATTTGTAGATGGTTATGGTATTGATATTTGTGTTACAGGCTCACAGAAATGTCTTGCAGCACCACCAGGAATGGCTGCCATCACCTTAAATGATGATGCATGGGACGTGGTCGATAAAACAGAAACAAGCACTTATTACCTCAACATGAAAAAGTACAGGAAAAGTGGAGAGAAAAAACCGCCAGAAACTCCATACACTCCATCTGTATCATTAACATATGCAATGCGTGAAGCACTGCACATTATAATGGAAGAAGGACTTGAAGAAAGGATATTAAGGCATAAATTAGCTGCAAAAGCCACAAGAGCCGGTGTGAAAGCTCTGGGACTTGATCTGTTTGCACAGCCTGATGCCGCATCCAACACAGTCACAGCCATTAAAATGCCTGAAGGAATAACAGACAAAGATTTAAGGGGCACAATGCGCAACAAGTACCACATAGAACTTGCAGGCGGACAGGACCATCTTAAAGGCAATGTCTTTAGAATAGGTCACATGGGTAACATCACCCAAAGGGAAATAATTACAACTATATCTGCCCTTGAAATGACCCTAAAAGAACTTGGCTTTGATTTAGAAATGGGAAAAGGAGTAGCAGCAGTAGCAGAGACTTATCTCAGCTCTTAAATTCTCTTTCTTTTTATTTTTCTTTTTACTTTTTTTATATCATTCTATTTTAGATGGGATTATTAATTATTTGATTAAAATTAGAATGTAAGGTCCTTATTCACAACCAATTAACATTTCAACTCGTATAATTCATTTCAGGGATGTATCTATTGAACAGTGATATGGATAAGCTCCAACTCCCTAAAAGTGTAAATGTAACGATAATTAGTTTAAACTCCCAAAAAGTAGAGTGATTAATTTAAAAACCGCAGCAATACTTTGAAAACATTAAAAAAAATGAATTTAATAAAAATAGGTATTCCATACAATTAAACATCTATTAACCTTTAACACTCTTTATAATTGCAGGAATTGTCTTCAAAAGTATTGGGCCATCCATCATAGTTTGACGTATTATGTAACCCGGACGGAGATAAAACTGTCTAAATGCCTTTTTTTGAAGTTTTTTAAGTTCTTCACGGGAGCAGTCCAGAGTTTCAAGCACAGGTGTCAGTAAAGTGTACTTTGACCAGTCGTTTATCTTGATGAGATCATCCTTAACGACTTTAAGGTAAAAATCCGTGCCAGGATAAGGTGTTGCAAGTGAAAAAAGGGCATAAGACGGTTTAAGGTTTCCTACAAATTTGATTGTACGTTCTATACTTTCACGAGTGTCACCGGGCATTCCAAGAGCCACAGAAGCTATTGTTCGGATATCATGTTTTCTTGTAAGTTCAAAGGCTTTTTTTATCTTAGTTATCGTGGTATTCTTGTTCATCTGATCCAGAGATTGCTGGTCTGCAGATTCCACACCCATAAATAGGGTTATACATCCGGCTTCTTTCATTTTAAGGAGCAATTCTTCGTTTATTGTGTCCACTCGTGCAGTGGCCCCCCAGTAATTATCGATTCCCCTCTCTTTGATTCCATCGCATATCTCATAGACCCTTTTCTTGTTGAAGGTGAAGGTATCGTCCATAAAAGCCAGCATCTCGGCTGAGTGATCGTCTACCAGGTGCTCCATCTCATCTAAAACATTCGCTGAGGACCTTAAACGAAGTTTATGACCATGCATTGCGGATGATGCACAAAATGAACAGCTAAATGGACATCCCCTTCCAGATATGAGTGTTCCAATTGGCAGCTTCATGTTCAAAACTTTGTAGTGGTCCATTGGGAGCAGATGCCTTGCAGGAAAAGGCAAACTGTCCAGATTTTCTATTACTCCCCTACAAGGTGCTGTGAAATTTCTACATGCTATTCCTCTAACTTCCTTAAGGTCCCTCCCCTTCTCAATGGCTTCCACAAGTTCCAGCATGGTGTATTCACCCTCTCCACGAACCACAACATCCACACAGTCCATTTTTAAAAGTTCTTCGTAAGTGAAGGTAGGGTGGTAGCCTCCCATCACCACAACTGCTTCAGGGCACACCTTTTTGGAGATTTCTGCAGTTTTAAGTGCGCTGTAAATTGTTGGTGTTACGGCTGTGATGGCCACTATATCTGGGGAACATTTTTCCATCTCCTTTTGAAGGGTTTCGAGGTCCATTTCGAGGGCTGGGGAGTCTATTATCTCCACATCAAACCCTTTCTGTTCCAAAACAGCAGCTATATATCCTATGCCCAATGGGGGTGCAACGAGTCCTATAAATTTATATTTTGAAGAGAAGTAAGGAGGATTGATCATTAAAACTTTCATGTTCATCACCTGGGGAGGGGTATTCCCTCTTCTTTATCAACAACAACTTCAATTAAATAGGGTTTTTTTGTGTCCAAAGCCTTTTTTACTGCTTTAAAAACAGATCCTGGAGAGTCAACCCTCCGAGCAACAATATTATACGCTTCTGCAAGCTTAACAAAGTCAGGATTTTCAAGTTCAACCTCATACCTACCTTCGTAATATAGATCCTGCCATTGTTTGATTATTCCAAGTGAACTGTTGTTTATGATACATACAACAACAGGTAAATCCAGTTGTGCTATGGTTGCAAGTTCTTGAAGGGTCATCTGGAAACCCCCATCTCCAACCACTGCAACAATGTGTTTACCGGGGTTTGCAACTGCTGCACCAACTGAGGCAGGAACAGCATAGCCCATTGGCCCAAATCCACCTGAAAATAGGAGTGAAGATGGGTTTTTCACAGTTTTGAGTAGTGTGACCCACGTTGTGTGAGTTCCAGCATCGTTTATTATTACAGAATCTATTGAGTTAATTTCTGAAGCATCCAATATCTCTTTTATTGCCCTTTGAGGTTTTAAAGGTACAGTTAAATAATCTGTTTTTATACAGTAAGACCTGGAATATTTCTGAATTTCAAGAAGCCAACTTTCTGTGCTTCTTAATTTTAAATCATTTAATCTGCGTATAAATTCTAGAACATCTTCCTGTATATTAATATTTCCATTTAAAGATTTTTCGTCGAGGTTTACATGAATTACTTTGCAGTTTCCAATCCCCTTACGTGTTCGCTCTGATAGTCTGCATCCAAGCGCTATGAGGACATCACAATTCTTTCCTGCAAAGTTAGCTGCCTCCGTACCCCTAACTCCTATCATTCCCAGACTTAATTGATGACCTTCTGGAATTATTCCCCTTGCTGGGTAAGTTGTTGCCACTGGAATTCCATAGGTTTCTACAAATTTTCTAAATTCCATCAAAGCATCTGCCCATATAATCCCGGCTCCAGCAATTATAAATGGACGTTCAGATTCTTTGATAAGTTTGATTGCATTAGAGATATCTGCAGAGATATTTTCTTTATCAATTTCTGGAAAATGACCAATATTTTCAGTTATCACAGATATATCGACCATGGCCAAAAGAACATCCTTGGGTAAATTTAGATGTACAGGTCCAGTTTTACCATATTGCATCATTTCAATTGCTTCTTTCAATTTAAAAACAGCTTCTTCAGAATCCTTTACATCAAATGATTTAAGGGTTATTGGCTGAAAAACCCCGCAGATATCTATCTCCTGAAAAACGTTACCACCTTTAAGATCTGTTGGAACATCTCCGGTTATCACCAGAATAGGTACAGAGTCTTTATAAGCTGTTGCCACACCCATTACAAGATTGAGGGCCCCAGGACCTGCAGTAGATAAACAAACCCCCATTTGGCCGGATGATCTTGCGTATCCATCTGCTGCATGTGCTGCACCCTGTTCATGGCGCATTAACACGTGTTTTATTTTGGATGTGCGCAGTGCATCATAAAAAGGGAGTATCTGTTCTCCAGGATGTCCGAAGACAAATTTTACACCGTTTGCTTTTAATATTTCAACAAGAGCATCCGCACATCTTATTTTCTTTGTTTTCATCAGTTGTTTATATTGTATTTTCTTTTATTAAATTCCATTCATTGGACATGTCCAATCGGTTAAATTATTATGGTTTTAATTATATAATAATAACCAGAATAACAAAAGAAACTCCTTAATTAAAGACAAAATTGGCGGATAAATTGTACTTAATAAGAGTAGAAGGAGATAAAATGTCGAAGGACTTAGATACTCTACTTAGGGAAAAAAGGATATTCAAACCGTCATCTGATGTTGTAAAATCAAGTAACATCCATAAATGGATGGAAAAACACGAAATCAATGATTACGATGAACTGCTCCAAAAAGCATTGGACAACCCAGATTGGTTCTGGGATGAGCTTGCAGGGGAGCTTGAATGGTTTAAACAGTACAAAAAGACCAAAAAATGGAATCCTCCGTATGCAGAATGGTTTTTGGATGGTAAATTTAACATAGTTTACAATGCGCTGGATAAACATGCAAAAGGCCCTGAAAAGGACAAATTAGCTTATATATGGGAAGGAGAATCTGGAGAAGTTCGTGAATTAACTTATTTAGACCTTTACAGGGAAGTTAACAGATTTGCGAATGTTTTAAAGAAACTTGGAGTTCGTAAGGGGGACACTGTAAGCATTTACTTGCCCATGATACTTGAACTTCCAATCGCAATGCTTGCATGTGCAAAAATTGGGGCTGTTCACTCGGTGGTTTTCTCCGGTTTCTGGGCCAAGGCCTTCCAGGAACGGATAAACGATGCAAAATCCAAGGTTGCAATAACTGTAGATGGCTTCAGAAGAAGGGGGAAACTTATAGAGCTAAAAGAAAATGTGGACAACATCCTCGATAAAACCCCCACAATAGAAAAACTCATAGTTGTAAGACATGAAGGCCTCAATATCAACATGCAGGAAGGTAAGGACATCTGGTGGCATGAAGCCATTACTGAAATGGAGACAGAATGCAAAACAGAAGAAATGGATTCTGAAGACCCTTTATTTATTTTGTACACCTCAGGAACCACAGGAAAACCCAAGGGGGTTGTACATGTCCACGGAGGATACGCAGTAGGTATTTACACAACTTTAAAATTTGTTTTTGACCTTAAAGAAGATGATGTATGGTGGTGCGCAGCAGATATAGGCTGGGTAACAGGCCACAGCTACATAGTCTACGGCCCACTCCTTCTTGGTGTAACATCCATACTTTACGAGGGTACACCAGATTATCCTGACCCTGGAAGGCTCTGGAAGATGATTGAAAACTATGGTGTGACTGTTTTCTACACAGCCCCCACAACCATAAGGATGTTCATGAAGTTCGGGGAGAAATGGCCGCAAAAATATAACCTGGATTCTTTAAGGCTTTTAGGAACTGTGGGAGAACCTATAAATCCAGAAGCATGGATATGGTACCATCAACACATTGGGGGCGGTAGATGTCCTGTGATGGACACATGGTGGCAAACAGAGACTGGAATGCACATTATAACACCATTACCCATTTCGGAGCTTAAACCAGGCTCTGCTGTAAAGCCATTTCCAACTGTTGAAGCAGATGTTCTGGACGATGCAGGTAAATCCATCACTGGAGGTGGAGGACACCTTGTAATAAAATCTACATGGCCTTCAATGTTTAGAACTCTTTACAAGGATCCTGAAAGGTACGTTGAATCATACTGGAGCAGATTCCCCAACATTTACCTCAGTGGAGACGTGGCACGCAGAGATGATGAGGGCTACTTCTGGATTCAGGGTAGAGAAGACGACGTGCTGAACGTTGCGGGGCACAGAATAAGCACTGCCGAGGTTGAATCTGCCATTGTAAGCCATAAATCCGTTGCAGAAGCTGCAGTAGTTGGTAAACCACATGATATTAAAGGTGAGGAAATTTGTGCCTTCGTTATACTTAAGGAAGGATCCGGTTCTACAGAAGACTTTGAGGACATAATTAAATACCACGTAAGAAAAGAGATAGGCCCAATTGCAAGCCCAGCCCATGTGAAAATTGTTAAAGACCTGCCCAAAACACGTTCAGGTAAAATAATGCGAAGGGTGATAAAAGCTAAGGTAAAAGGAGAACCCGTAGGTGATACAAGCACGCTTGCAAATCCTGAAGCTGTAGAATATCTTTGAAAAATAATGAAAAACAAGTGTATGATTAAAAGAGAAAAAAAATAAAGAAAAAGTAGAGAATAAAGCTAAAACTATTAAAATATAAAGATTTAATCTTCTTCTTCCTGATAACTTCCGTTGTATTCCCCTGAACCTGTAACATGGAACACAACCGCCTGTGCTATCCTTTCACCCTGTTTTATGGTGTAGTCAAAGTTTCCGTAGTTGTGGATCATGAACTGCAAGGTTCCGTAAAATCCTGGATCCCCAACTGCAGTGTGGACAGATACAAATGAACGAAGAAGGGTTGAACGGGGCAGATAAAGCATTGAAAATCCCTTTGGAATTTTTATCTTACGATCGATACTTGCAAGATAAGCTGTTTTTGCTTTAAGTGTATAAATTGGTGGTTCGAGCTTTTCAAGTTCTGGAAGATTCTTCTCATTGTCAATGAGTGAACCCGGACCCACTTGCCTGAAAACTTCATCAAGTCTTAAATCGATTCCCGATGGTTGTACCAGCTCCTTAAAGTCTGGAAATAAATTTATAAGCTCTTTCTCTCCTAGCATAACTGGTCTCCTTTTGAATCCTTTGAAATTTGAAAAATTTAGAAAATCTTTAGTGGTTTATCCTCTTCTTGTATAATTATTTAAATTTGACTGAAAAACAAGAATCGATCAAAATTTGAAATACACTGGAATAACCCTGGAATGACTTTGGATTTAAACCGGGATCTACTGGAACTTCTTTAAAATAAGAGCAACCTCTTCATCATCTACATCGTACCAGTTATGGTAGGCTTCAGCCACTGCAAAACCCCATCCACCACGTACGTTGGCACAGTAAACCTCATCAACCATGGGGGCTACCTTTTCCAGTGCATCTAAGTGTGCTGTAGGCACAGCTACAATTATCTTTCTTGCCCCTGCTTTTTTAAGAGCTTCCACAGCCACAAGCATTGTGAAACCCGATGCAATACCATCATCTACAAGAACTGCAGGGCGATTTTTAAGATCAAGAAATAGTTTATTTTCCCTAAACTCCTTAAAACGTCTTTTAATCTTTAAAGATGCCTTTTCAGTGCCCTTTTTGATATCATCATCTGTAAGTCCCATTCTGGATATCATACCCTTATTCAACTGCACAGTTCCGTCGAAAGCCACAGCCCCGTAACCTGCTTCAGTGTTCCAGGGTAACGTGATTTTGCTTACAACAGCAACATCAAGATCCAGTTTTAACTTTTGCGCGATGGGGGCAGCAACAGGCACTCCTCCTGCAGGAATTCCAAATATAATGGCATCTGTTTCCTTATAAGATGCCAGCATTTGTGATAAAACCAGTCCAGCATGCTCACGGTCACGAAAGATCCCTATCTGATTTCTAAGTTCTGGAATATCAAATATATTACCATTTAACTTATCCTCAAATTCACGAACCATAAATAACCCCATTTTATATTTTATCAATCGTCTTATTTATTTTTTGACAAAAAATCATACACTGACCATTTATTTGATCCTATTTTTGGAGAACCCATTTTTTGGACATTCTTACATTTTAAGTATTATGAGTACACAAAAAATAATGTATAAAAGATAATGGAGATAGAAGGTTGAAAAAAGTTAAAGAGCACTTTGAAGAAGAAGCAGAGGAATTTGATAGAACAATATTACAATTAATACCATTTTATAACGATATGATCGATACTTTGGTTGCTACAATTCCATTTGAGAATTCAAACCCTATTAAAGTCCTTGATCTTGGATGTGGAACAGGTAACATTTCAAAAGCTGTTAAAAATAGATTTCCAAATGCTAAAATAACTTGCTTGGACCTTGCAGAGAAAATGATAAAAATGGCCCAGTTCAAACTCTCAAATTACAATGACATCAAATATCATGCAGCGGATTTCTCCAAATTTGAGTTTGATGATGGCTACGATGCTGTTGTATCATCACTGGCCCTTCACCACATACCGCAGGATGAAGAAAAGGAAAAATTTTACGGTAAAATATTCGCAGCCCTGAAAGATGGAGGGGTGTTCTACAATGCGGATACAGTTAAAGGCTCAAACAAATATTTAGATGAACTTTACGACGAAAAATGGACCGAGTATATGCTAAAGAATATTCCTAAAGAAGAAGTAGAGGAAAAATGGCTCCAAAAACATGATGAAGAAGATTTTCCTTCTCGTATGATTGACCATGTGGACTGGCTGCGTGGCGCTGGTTTTAAGGATGTTGATGTGATCTGGAAGTTCTATGGGTTTGCTGTTTTTGGTGGTTTCAGATAAATTAAAAAGAAATAAAGATACTTGCCTTAATCCTTAAATTTTTTAAATCATTCTTCTTAATACTTTTTTTATCGAAAAAAAATCAGAAATCTATGAAAAGTTATAAAAATAGTTTATAAAATTTGATAAATGAGTAAATTTAATAATTAAAGGTTTTTAGCATTATAAAGAAGGTTAGTAATTTAAAGAAAAGAAATTCCAATAGAATTGGAAAGTAAAGAAATATTCAATTATAAAAAAGAATATGAAGCTCAACATAAAATAAGATATAAAAATACCTCAATTATAAAAGAGGATATGAAATTTCATTCCCCAAATATCTGGTCAACCATCCATTCAGGTTTGAATTCCATTATATCTTCATAAGCTTGACCAACACCTAAAAAGAGTATCGGTTTCTGTATAATGTAACCAATTGAAAGTGCTGCACCACCTCGGGCATCAGCATCAGCTTTGGTGAGTATGATTCCATCAACACCCACTGCTTCATCGAATTTACGGGCCTGTTCAACTGCGTCATTTCCTGTTAACGCATCACCAACATAAATAATCAATTCTGGACTTACTACACGTTTTATTTTCTTCATTTCATCCATAAGGTTGATGTTTGTCTGCATTCTGCCTGCTGTGTCGATCAGCACCATGTCTTTGCCCTTGGCCTTGGCATGGGCCACTGCATCGTAGGCAACAGCTGCGGGGTCGGCGCCTTTCTGGTGTTTTATGATCTTAACACCGATCTTATCGGCGTGGTGGGTTATTTGCTCGATTGCTCCTGCTCTGAATGTATCAGAAGCTGCAATAACCGGTTCGTAACCTTTCTCTATAAAATAAGTGGCTACTTTTGCTATTGTGGTTGTTTTTCCAGTGCCGTTGATTCCCACAAACATTAACTTGAGTGGTTCACCATTTTTACGGCTTTCATCAAGCATTTCTGTTATGTCTTTATTATCAACATCTAAAATTTCAGATATGGCTTTTTTAAGGGCTTCTCTTGTGAAATCTGCTACATCACTTCTTCTTTTAATTTTACGGCCCACAAGGTCTTCCTTAACAGAGTTTATTATCTTCTCTGCAACTTCCATTGCCACATCACCCTCAAGGAGGGACATTTCCAATTCAAATAATATGTCGTCAATGTCCTTTTCAGATATGGTTTTTTTAGTTACAAAGGATAAAATGCCCTCTTTTTCTAATTCTTCTGTTTCAGGAACTGGTTCAACTTGACCTTCCAAACTACCTTCAACTTCAAGTTGTTGCGAAACTTCAGGTTGTTTAACTTCTATATCCTGCGTTGAACCCTCTTGATCTTCCTTCTTTTTACCCCTTAAAAATCCCATAAATCCGGATTTTTTAGAGATTTCTTCAGCAGAGGTAGATGTTTCTTCAGCCTCTTCAACTTCTGAATCATATTTTACTGGCTTTTCCATCGACTCTGTTACTGCCTTATCTACTGAAGATGATTCAGATGTTTCAATTTTGGATCCATCCATCTTAACTTCTTCAGTTTCTTCAGGAGTTTTTCCTTCTTCATCTGAAAACTTGTCAGAGATCTTGCCTACGGTACCTGTAAACTTTTTTTTAAGAGATTCAAACAAGTGATGTTCACGCCCCTTTTTGCCTAAAAATTTAATAAAAATTAATAAAAAAAAGTAGTTATTGGCTTTCGCCCGCTTCAACTTTTTGAAGGAGTGCCTCTGCTTCCGGACTCTTTTTCACTATGAAATCTGTGATTTTTTGAAGGTTGTCAGTCATATTTTTCATTACACCCTCAAGTTCCTTCTTCTGCTCGGCTATACTCTCTTCTGCATCACCAATTTTCTTTTTAGCAGCTATCCCTGCTCCAAAACCAACTATGACTTCGTCTGTGTTTTTGAGTTCTGTGATTAAAAAGGATCCTGCACCTATTGGAACCAATGTTTCTGCATTGTCCTTTCCTTTAATGGCTGCTAAAGTTTCCTCTGCTATGGTGAGTTCTGTTATTGTAACATTTAAACCTTCCATCTGTTGTTGCAGAACTTCAGCCTGCTGTTGGTATGCGTTAAGCTGATTGACCAACTGCTCAAGCTTTTTTCTATCTTCCATTGGATCACCCATTGGATAAGGCTTTGATTAAAGGATCAATAGCTTCTTCTTCAGAGATTTCAGTAATTTCCTCTATGAATACTTTGTTCCTGCTTATCCTGTGTTTGCTTCCAAATTCTGAATATATTCTTTCATGTATGTCATCTTCACTTGCGGATTTTAACTCCTTTGTGAAGGGTTTAAGGCTTTTGCCCATCATAAATTTACCTTGAACTCTAAATATTTTCGTCTTCATAAATATCCCTCAAGAAAACCGAATGCTTCTTCTACTCTTGCAAGTTCAGGACCCGTTGTATTTAGCCCAACAATAACACCGTTTGAATTGGCAGCTGTACATGCTCCCACAAGCATTGTACCGTTATTAACGGTTCCAACATCTGCAGGGACTTTAAGCAAATTTTCAACAAGTTCTAGCTCTTCTTGACTTGCAGATGGATGTACCAATATTCCTTTGTTTGTAGCGGCTGCAACTGATCCTGTGATCTTGAATTGTGCTATGGTTCCTCTTTGAACTTCAACATCTAAAACATGAGAAATTAATTCAATGGATTTGTTAGATAATAAAGGGTTTACCAATGCTCCAAAGTCGTTAGCAAGAATTATGTTACCAACTGCTGTGAGCTTGTCCGGTATCCTTTCAACCTCGAGTCCTGACTCTTTAATCGCATTTATTTCACTGTCAAATGCGTATTTTGAAACTACAAACCCATTTGAATTACCGCATGCCAGTGCCCCTGTGAGATTACTCCCACTTAGAGGGGTTTTAATAACAGAAACACCCAGGCATTCCTCTATTAATCCCACCATTGCGTCTTGAACGTTTGGTGGGACTATTGCGGTTTTTTCTGTAACAGCTATTGAAACGCCGAGGTTTGGGCTGCCGCCCATGTTGATTCTTCTTATCATAAGCACACCTATTCAGCTAGGGTGACTGATACAGAACCATCCTCATCTTTTATTGCTTTTACCTTTATTTTTGGAGGTATTTTCTGGATCCCCCTTTCCCATATCTTTTCGTTAACAGAGGAATCTAATTTAACATCATCAGATTTCATATGTTTTTGTAGGAATTCTCTGACATAACGAGCTGCTCTTGGAGATCTTTTGGTCCTTGGCACCCTTTTAACATCCCTTAATGGGATAACATAGATTCTTTCCATCTATAATCCTCCTACTTATGGTTTAATTTTATTTCTTCTCCACTGTCTCATCTTTGGATGAACTCTTACTTTTCTTGATGTTTTAAGCATTACCCAGAGAGGAACGCGTCTATTTTGTTTACCTGCTTTTGCAAGTCTTAATTTTTTGGCTAATGGTTTATGTCTACTCATTTTCTTCCCATCCTATTACTCTTGATTGCACATGTTCCGGGAATATGTTTAAAGAAGTTTCTTCTCCTTCAATTTCCCCAATCATATACCTTATTTCAATTTCATAATCAGAATTATTTTCCATGTTAGTTAACTCTTTTTTCACGGCAAAAAGATTCTTTGAAAGATTATTTACCGTTTTATGGCCGAAGCCTGCAAGAGTCAAATACTGGACATTATTTCTATCTTCAAAGCTTTGTATCTCGTTGATATTAAGTTTTGGAATCCTATCATCACGTCTTGTACCGTCTGCAACAACTTTGTACTTCTGGGATGCAATTTCAAGGGCATGCTTATGGATCTGGTTTATTCCATTATTGGGAAACCCATCTTTAAGTATCGTGTCAACAGCATCTTCGAGTATTGTTTTATCCGCTTTAAGAACATGATGTTTAAAACCTAGATTTAAAGCAGATTCTTCCGCTGCTTTCCATGAAGGAAATGCATCGAAGTTCACTGTTACAAGTTCAACTTCATATCCTAATCTCTGAAGGATTACAGCCATTAAAGAACTGTCTTTTCCTCCACTGTAGAGTACACATGCATTCATTTTCTTGTGATCTTCATCTCTCTTTTCTGACCAACGAGTTTTTTAAGAAGTACCTTGAGCTGATCATCAGTTATTTTGGATTTTATACGCCCCATCTGCGCAAGCTGAATAAGTTGAAGTTCTACTTGATCAACAAACTCAGGTTTTGTGAGCCTTAAGTTTGCAAGTCTGCCTCTTGCTTCAGGTGTCAATATTTGCACCATAACTTGCCTTTTTTGGGCTTCAACTTCCATGCGCATCTGCTCTTGGGATTCAGCCTGACCAGCCTGCTGTGAAGCCTGCTGCTGCAATTGCTGCATCCTTTTACGCCTTAGTTCCTCGATGTCGCTCATCTAAAGCCTCCAATTAATTAATAACTTTATTTAGTATTTTGCAAGTTCTGGAATGTCTTTTTTAATGGTATAAGATGCTTTATCCAGGAATGACTTCCCTGCTGGGCTTGCAACCCTTCCTTCATCCCCTACTTTAGCTACGAATCCTGCGTCTTCAAGCTGTTTTAAAGCTACCCTTATTATGGAGCCACTTCCTTTCTTGAATTTCTCAGGACTAGTTCCTCTGTCTTTTTTACCACCGTAGTAGGTTTTAAGACTGTTTATTCCAACAGGACCATCCATATAAACTCTTCTGAGGATGGATGCGCATCTAACATACCACCATTCTGGGTTTTCTGGTCTTCTCTCTTTATGGACACCTGTTTTAACAAATGGAACCCATTCTGGCGGATTTATTTTCTTATTTTCAGTTAACTCCTTTGCAACTTCACTTATTAGTGAATCTGCTGGTACGTCGTAAATTGTGGTCATATTTAGCCTCCTAATTACCTCTTTCTTTTGAATATTACAGCAACATTACCTCTAAAATCAATAAGCTTAGAATTTGATTTTTCAATTATCTCTTTAATAAAGTTTTGTTTCTCTTCTGATATACCTTTTGAAAATCTGAGTTTGATAACTTCATTATCTTTAAGTTGCCTTTTTATTTCGTCTAAGATACTGTCATTTATTCCTGACTTTCCAATGTTTATGGTGATTGTTGAAAGTGATCTATTCATTAATTCCTTCTTTGGAGGTGTATTCAATTTTCCTCCTCCTTCTCTCTTTTTTCTCAGTTATATATGGTATTCTAGTTATATTTCCGCATTCTGCGCATTTAATGGCAACACTTGAATCAGATAATCTTACAGTACAATTCGAACCTGGTTTAAGGAATTTTTGGCAGTTCCTGCAGAACCTTCTCTTCCAGACTCGCGGCATTTTTATGTTGTACTTTTTTGCAATGTTCTGAGCCATCTGAGCGTAGCGGTGAGACCTTTCAGGATGTTCGGAAAACTCTTCATCCGCATTCTTAAAAAGGATGTCTATCCGCTCTTCAGCTATTTTTATCATCCATTTTGGTCTTCTTCCCCTTCTCAAAGTTTAACCTCATCATTGCAACTATTAAATAAATACAGAAATACAAATCTTAAGTTCCAAGGGGTTGAATTTTACCTGAATGTTATTTGAAGACTTTCATTCATTAAATTCTAATACAATGTACTTAAGAATAATATTATAGTTTATTTACTTCTCCATTTAAAAAGCTTTCCTTATAAGATTTAGATCAAATTTCAAACCACAACAAGGTATATCTCTCGTAAAGCACAAAACGCGTTCAAGTTTTTGGAATGTAAAATCAGAGGGATATATCCTCAAGAAAATCCACATTTCCCACAGGGAATCGTTTTTTACCAGTTATAACATCAATTATAAGATCTGCAACCTCTTCAGGTTTGAGATCACTTGTATCTATCTCATTTACATTATCACCATGGATTTCATATGATTCAAAGGTGCAAATGTCTATGGCCTCGGCCTCAATATTCTCCTGAATCTTGGAATCAGCCCAGCCCTTGGTTTTCAAGCGTTCCCTTAAAACACTTGGCTTTGCACGCAGTACAACCACAAGGTCTCCATCTTCAAAGTAGTGGGAGAGGTGTCCCTCAACAATCAGGACGTCCCCCTCCTTTGAAGTTTCAACGACCCTGTTAAGTTCAAGGCACATTGCATCCAGATCAACTATTTTGTATCCCCGATTTTCATCGATCCCAGTGTAAAGATGCTTATCTTCCACAAGTTCATTCACACCCACAAGGAAAGCTTCAATTTTATTTTTCAGGACTGCAGCTACAGTGCTTTTCCCAGTTCCAGGTGTTCCTGTGATCAGTAGTATCATCTTTTGCCTATCAGTATTGATTAACTTATAATTGATTTTAACGAGGATTAATTATAATGATTTAGTTTCAACAGACCTGTTTAGAAATCCATTTATCCAAGTTTTTCAATGAGCATCTGAGCGATTTTTTCGCCGGAGAGAAGCATTCCACCAAATATTGGACCCATACGTGGTGATCCATGCACTGCATTGGCTGCCATTCCTGTGACGTACAATCCAGGGTAGACTTCGGTCACGTTCTCTAGTATAGTGTTTTCTGCCACATCTGCCCACATGGATTTTTCACCCATTATTTTACCGGTTTTGGTTGCAAGTTCTGCTTCCATCTTTCCTTCAACTATTTTAACAACTTCACAGGGGTGTCCTGTAGCATCTACAACTGCTTTTGCCCTTACTGTGAGGGGATCAACATGGAGTCCTCCCATTTCTACTGCAGTCCAGTTAAGTACCACTCCTTCAACACCTTTTTCTCTTATCATGACATCTTCGATTGCCATGAGGTTGAAGATTTTGAGTCCTGCTTTGCAGGCTTCAGAACAGATTGTGGAGACACATTCTATTGAATCAACCACGTAGTAATTGTCCTCATATTTTTGGGTTTTGATGCCTAACTCGTCAAGGATTCGTTTGCTCTCCTCCTGTACAACGATTTTGTTGAACATCATGCCCCCACCCCACATTCCGCCACCCATACTGAGCTTTTTCTCAAATAGGGCAACTTTAAGTCCGGCTTTTGCAAGGTAATATCCTGCTATAAGTCCTGATGGTCCGCCGCCGCCTATTGCAACGTCCATGTCGGTGTAATCCAGGAAATCATTCATAAATCCTTCAATTATTGCCTTTGAAACAGTTATATCATCCAATTTCATTTTTTCACCAGTTCAATAATAGTTTTTCATCCTATAAAAATTCTTTTCAAGTCTCCATTATTTGTAGTCAATTTCGATATCTTTTTTAATATCTCAACTTCCAATTCTCCAGCACCTCATGAAATAAAATATATTCAGGAGCATATCATATCAAAATTGTCATCATTTTCAATGAACGTAGAAATGTACTTCAGATCATCATTTTTTAAGCAACTAAAAAAATAAATTTTGAAGAACCTTAAAATTTAATGAACCCAAAGTAGTTATCTGTCCTTATTTTCTGAGTATTAACCTCAAAACATCTTGGTCCTCTAAAACATGATCAGGACCAACTTTTTGACCCGGAAACTTCACAGATGTTCCCCAAACTTTGGCATGGCGGAAGTTACGTACAAATTCTCTGTGAAGTTTTGCTGCCACATCAATAACAGTTGAACCTCCCCTTATTATTAGAGGATCTTTAAGATCTGCTTGTCTTCCTTGGGGCTTCAAATAAACTCTTATAAGTTTAAGTCTCTCAAATATTTCATTTTTAAGTTCCTCTGTTTTTAGACCCTTGTCTGCAGCTATGAAAAGTGCATCAGGCATCTTAGATTTGAGTTCATTGATATATGCTTCGCCCGCAAGGTCTATTTTGTTTATAGCAAGGAGCATGGGTATGTAACAGCAGCTTGAATCCATTGAATCTATGAACTGATCCATTGTAACATCGCCACGTATAAGGACATCTGCACTGTGTATTCCATATTCAGTTAAAATTGACCTTATGGATAGCTCATCAATATGTGTGAGGGGAACCGTGGATACAATTTTCAGGCCACCCATTTTCTTTGCCTTAACTGTGACATCTGGAACTTTTTCATTTGGTCTTATTCCAATATTTCTCAACTCGTTAATTATGACATTCATATGCTGAGGATTGAAAACATCCAGAACCATGACTATTAAGTCTGCATTTCTTGCAACGGATAGAATTTCTCTACCTCTTCCTTTTCCTTTTGATGCTCCTGTGATTATCCCGGGGATATCCAGTATCTGTATTTTGGCATTTCTGTATTCCATAATACCTGGAACTATGTCCAGTGTTGTAAATTCATATGCCCCCACTTTGGACTCAGCATTGGTAAGCATATTTAAAATTGTGGATTTTCCAACGGATGGAAAACCTAAAAGTACCACTGTAGAGTCTCCACTCTTTTTTATATTGAACCCTCTTCCTTTACCGGAAGAGCTGCTTCTTTTGAGTGATTCCTCCTTAAGCTGGGACATTTTGGCTTTTAGCTTCCCGATGTGGTGGGAAGTGGCCTTGTTGTAGGAGGTTTTTTTGATCTCTTCTTCGATTTCTTTGATTCTGTCTTCAATAGCCATAAAACTCACAAAAAATTAGTTTAAATGATAAAATATGATGTTAAATCTTTCCTTTATTGATTAGTTATTGCATAAAATTCAATTCAACAATAAGCAATATGTTTATTTAATTCCTTCACACTTAAAAAAGTTTTTAATCAAAGAAAAAAATAATGAGTAAATTCTTAATTTTTTTTAAATCAAAGGTTTAATAGAAATTTTTCAAAAAGAAAAAAATAGAAAAAATGTGGTTCTCATTTTTTCAGCTTACCTTCCAAACCATCACACCAGGCTGCGCATAGGACATATTGAAATGGGTTAAACCTGCACCACCCATGAAATACAACCTTGTGAACATGGAATCTTCAAGTTCCTTACTCATTGCTACAGTGATATAAGTACTGTTCTCACCAATCACGAGGATGGAGAAAGAACTGTCATTGGACACAATCTGTTCTGTTAGATTTCCATTGTTAATCACCATGAGCTTGTGTGGTTTCAAGACAAGTGAACCATTGCCTCCTTTTAGCTCAGTTAAGATCTCGTTGTACAGAACCGAAGAACTTGTGGTGTTCTCCTGACTTTGAAGTTCGTTGGTGTTTATAACTCCTGCTGTAATATTGGAGCCATTAACTTGAGCTACAACAGCATTACTTCCTATAAGTACCGTTGTATTGTTCACTGTTGTTGCATTTGCCTGTGCAGCAGAGTAACCCGAGGCAGTTCCGTTGTTGCTCGTGAAGTTCCAACTTCCAAAGTAAGACCACCATAACGCTTTTCCAATCATGTCAGAGCTTGTTATAAGTACATCAGGAGTTGGATTATCTGGATGAGTATATTTCAAGACGTTCTGAGCCTGATCTGTAGTTAAACCATATTGGGTTGTTAGTATAGTCTGTGCTGTCGCTTTATCAACACCCAGAATATTGTTCAATATCTCAGTGCTCTTACCAGTATCCTTGGTATAATTTTCAAGTGTCAGATAACCCTGATCACCGCTTGTAGATAACATCTTTAATATTCCCGCAGAAAGCGTTTCATTGTTAGTCAGTAGTGCCTTTCCAACCCAGTAAGCTCTTGCACCAGTCTGAGAACCTCCATCAAAAGTTACGGGTCTATCTGCCACTGCGGTAAATAGGTGGCCGTAGTCCCACCATGAGGTTATAACCGTATCGTTTGACGTGTTCTGATTTATCCATGACAATGACGCTACCATTGAATCGTCTGTACCTGGCACAATCGAAGAAGCAACGCTATAGTCCGAGACTATCGGGCTGTATACCGCAATGATTACTACTAAGGCAGTTATTATATAGCGGTATCCTTGATTAGCTACATGTTCCTTAACGTAAGTTGCTACGAAACCAACAAATATACCGGCACTAAGTGCTACAGGTATTGCGAACGGTTCACCAAACCTTTGACCTTTTGTTAATGCGTATGCAATTATTATAAGCCATAATGAGAATAATATCCCATAGAAAAGATAGTTTTTCCTATCTTTTCCACTTATAGGTCCATTGATTTTATTTTCATTCTCTTTGGTACCATCATTTTCTTTCGCTTTCCTGTTACGTTTGGATTTGTTCTTTCGTTTACTGGATTTTTTACCGGATTTTTTTGGTTTATTATCCTTTTTCTCGGTTTTAGGCTTTAGCTGCCAGAATAACAGGAATACCCCCAGTATTGCAAATACAACGGGTGCAATTCCACCCACTCCAGCTATAGCAGCATCTAACGTCGGTACCTGCATTTCCCCCACAGATACAAAGACGTTTGGATATGAAGTTCCCGCAGTTACAGATGACTGTAACTGTGTAATTGAAACGGAACCTGTAAGAGATCCTACAAACCCACTCCATCCTGAAACAAGTATTATAAGAATTGAACCTAGAACCAGGAACACTGCTAAAGAGAATATTTCATGCTGATCCAGGAACCATTCTTTCTTGTTTGGATATTCACTTAGAGGTTTGGTCTTAATATTGAAGAGATATCTTGATACTGGGAGGTAAATGACTACCGCTGCTATCAAGATGTAAAATATGTACCACCATCCTTCCCATGCCATTGAGAACAGTAACAGAGATACTGCAGATAAAACCGCGAAAATGGCTCTGTTTTTAATTTCTTTTGCACGTACACTTTCAACAAAGAACCACGCCACAAGTAGAGGTAGAAGTATGTTAAACATGTCCGTGTCAAAAAATCCTGCAAAGGTGTGCGAAAAGTAGAAAGGTGCCAACCCTACAAGTAAGGCTGCAACTATTCCCCCATAATCATTTGTAAGTCTTCTTATGAACAGATATGCGGGGATTACACATAGAGATGCTATGAAAGCTGCCATCCAAAAGGCAACCGCTGTTAAAGGTACCTTTGCAAATAGATTTGCCACTTTATACACAAATGCCGTTAAATAAACTATTAATGGCGAATACTCGGCAGATCTACCTTCCGGAGCATATGAAAGCGTATCCCAATCCGTACCATTTATTTTAGTTTCACCTAAATGGCCATAAGCAATGAAATCTGCAGTCATACGATAATTGTAATAAGAATCCATCTCACTGAAGTATGGAAGTCCATTTCCATCCTCATAATAGGCTTTCATCTGGTCAGATGCGCCAGGAATAAAGCCTGCTTCTGCCCTAAGTGAAAAAACCATCAAAAACAATAAAATGATGATTATGAACACTTTATATTTGGATAAAAATTCTTTTATACTCATATTACCCTCCTTGATCTTTTAAATACGTTCTAAATCTTAAATTAAATTCAATTCATTTGATAAGTTCATTTTATAATTAAGAATTAAATTTTAGAGTACTATTCGTTCTTGTGCTTTGAATTTTTATAATTACTAATTTTCATTTTATTACTAATTATTGTGGTCATTCCCTAGTCCAAAACTCAATTTAGTTTTATTTTATTGATCTAGTTTATAATTTAGTTATTTTTGGTAAACTTAACTTATTTTTAGAGGAGTTGCAATTTATATCTTATCATGATTTGTCCATTTTTTCAGATTATTTTTGGAAACAAAAAAAACATTCGCAGGTCCACATATCATAAAACCAATAATCAGCGGTCTAGACAAATCACAAAATCTGAATAGATCATTAATAACTCATTAATTGAAATGTTTATTAAAATAATTTCAACTGAATATCTTCCATCATGGCCCTTTCCAGAGTCCCATCACCCCTCAGATGGAACACTTTCAATCCTCTCTTTAACAAATTCTGTGCAATAAGATGATGTCTGTGACAGCTGTAAGGATTTTCTTCACTGCACATCAAGACTGTTTTTTTACAAAACGCAACGCTTATTAATACTGATATTCCCTCTTTAAATGCGTCAGTTTCTTCAACCAAGTTGTATTGAACTTTTCCATTTATATAATATTTTTCATCCTTTGGTTTTCCACCAATCTTATCTCCAAGATAGATGTACTCAACTCCCTTATTCTCAAGAGTTAATTCCAGGTCCTTCTTATTGAACTGTGGAACGTATTTACTGTAGGGTGCGCTCCTTACGTCCACAAGAGATCTAACTTTGTGCAGTTTTAAGAGTTTGATGAACTTTTTAAGTTCAATATTGCTGTGTCCTACTGTATAAACTATATTATCTCCTAAATTTTCCCCTGTTTGCATTTTTATCAGTATCTCGGGTTTTTATTTACTTTAATTCTATTTGTTAGACTGTTTATTTTCATGAATAAATAATTTTTTTAAAATTTCAACTGTCTAATCAATCTCTTTAAAACTAACCCATACCACTGCACAAGTGCTTAAATCCAATATAAACAAAGCTTAAATCCAATATAAACAAATCATTCATCCTGAGTAAGATGAATAAAGGATGAAAAAAATTGATTGGTTTTATCATACATAAATCAAAAAATAGGGAATATTCAATGAAAATATATCAAAAGAATGAAATTAAAGAAGACCTAAATGAGGGAGATCTAAAAGAAAATTAAAAACTAAAAATTAAAAACTAAAGAGTTATTTGGTTTTCTTAGCATTTTTCTTAGTAGCACTCTTCTTAGTAGCACTCTTTTTAGTAGCACTCTTCTTAGTAGCACTCTTCTTAGTAGCACTCTTCTTAGTAGCACTCTTCTTAGTAGCACTCTTCTTAGTAGCACTCTTCTTAGTAGCACTCTTCTTAGTAGCAGCCTTTTTAGCAACAGTCTTTTTAGGAGCCCCAGTAGTCTTAGCAGCGGTTTTACCACCATCATCATCTATAGATTTTGTAAATCTACATTTTGGGAATCCCGAACACCCAATAAATTCACCGTAACGTCCTGATCTCTTTATAAGATCGCTTCCACAATCTGGACATTTGCCAACAACCTCGTTTGTAGGTTCTCTACCATCTTTACCACATTTAGGGTCAAGACATGCCCTTTGTCGTGGTTTTCCAAAGGATATCATTGGAAGACCGCACTCCTCACAAGTTGTCTTAAGTACAGTTGCTCCTCTAGGCATGGAATAAGTTGATTTACACTCAGGATAACCTGAACATCCGACAAAAGTGCTTCCCCTCGGTGAATCAATTAATATAAGGTTTTTACCACATTTACATTTCCCAACAACCCTGCTTTCCCTATAGGACTTATAAAGTTCTTCACCAATTTTAAGCTTGTTTTTCTCAATGTCATCCAAAATGGATGAAACTTCAACCCGGGCTTCATCTATGATCTTATCCTTTTTGTCCTTGCCTTCCATGATACCTTCAAGTTTAGTTTCAAATTCTCTTGTAAGCTCTTCACTGGTTATCTTCTTTGAATACTTCCTCAAAGTATCTATAAGTTGTTCTCCGAGTTTGTTGACAGTTATCTTCTTGCCTTCAACGTACTTTCGGCTGAATAAGATGTCTATTATATTCGCTCTGGTTGACTTTGTTCCAAGTCCCCTTTTTTCAAGTTCCCTTATGAGTGAAGCTTGGTTGTAACGAGCTGGAGGTTTGGTTTCCTTGTCCTCTGCCCTGACTTCCTTAACATTTAAAGTTTCTCCCTTATTCATGGTTGGGAAATAGTCTTCTTCAATTTTACGGAATGGATAGTGTCCCATCCATCCCATTTTAGACATTCGTTTCCTTGAGAAGTTAAATTCTTCTTTTCCAATTGTTAAAGTAGTTTTCATAGTTTCTAAAGTGGCATTTTCGCCAAATACGCTTATGAACCTGTAAACTATGAGCTCGTAAAGCTTCCTGTAATCTGTGCTCAACTCTTTAGGTAAAACCCCTGTTGGGTGTATAGCCGGATGTGCTTCATCAGTTTTCTTACCTTCATTGGGTTTGTATGGTTTTTTAAGTTGGGCCACATGATTTCCAAATGCAGAACTGTAACTCAATTTTTTAAGTATTTTATCGTACCCTATGCTCTTTGGGAGTTTCTGTGATGAAGTACGTGGATAGGAAGTGTAACCTTCTGTATAAAGGTTTTGAGCAATTTGCTGGGTTTTTCTTGGGCTGAATCCAAACACACCATAGGCTTCAGACTGCAAAGAACCCAGATCAAATGGAAATGGCGGTGTTTTAGTGGTTTTTCTAAGATTAACTTCCGTTATAACCGCATCTTTACCTTTACATTCTACCAGAATAGCGTCTGCATCTTTTTTTTCCAGGATCTTACCCTTCTTATGGTCTGCAGTTATTCCTTCTTTTACACCAGTTACATCTAGATCTGCCTTTATGAGCCAGTAAGGTACGGGTATAAATTCTTTAATTTCCTTTTCCCTATCAACAAGAATAGATAATGTTGGTGTTTGAACACGGCCTGCTGAGAGTTGTATATATCTCTTGGTAGCCTTCATAACAGAATCTGTGAGGTGCTTGGACATGTTGACTCCAAAAAAGAAGTCAAGGACGTGTCTTGCAATACCACTGTCAACCTGTTTAAAATCAAGCTCCATTGGTTTTTTGTAAGCTTTTAATATGTCTTCATCGGTTAAGGTTGAAAATTTCATCCGCATAACATTTTTAAGGCTTTCATCACCACAAGCGTACTTCAATGCATTGTAACCAATTAGAGTTCCCTCTATATCATAATCGCAAGCATGGACAAATGTATCTGCATCTTTTGATAATTTTTTTATGGCGTCTATATAATTTTTAACGTATTTTTTCTTCTTGTCCTTTTCATAGAGGGGCACCCACTCCACATCAAACAGTTTATCTTGCTTCTTGTCTTTGGGTGCAAGTGAGTATAAATGACCTACAGCAGTTAAAACTGTGGTTTTTTTGCCATTTTCCTCAAACTCATAATATGGGACCTTTTTATAATGTTTTTTAGCTGCGCCTTTTGAGAGTGCTGAAGATATTTTTTCAGCTGCCTTCGGTTTCTCGCAGATTATGACCTCATGCATAGTTATCACGTTTATAAAATTATTTAGTATTTAAGATTTTAAATGATCATTTGATTAAAATCGTTTAGATTTAATAGATATACTAAACTTTCTATATTTAAAATCATGTTTATAGTTTTTTTCAAACAATGAAATAGTCAACTTAAAACTCACCAAGAGGATCCATCTACACTCAAGATCCATCTACACTCAATAGCAATTAAATTACTACAAAATAGTTTTAAAAGATGTTTTTAAGAGAATTGGTTGAAATAATTTGGAATATGAATTAGAGGTTTATGATTCGATATTTAAGAGGGTTAAAACACCAATAAAGTATCAAAAAATCTATAAATATTTTGTATGAATTTCATATTTGTATGAATTTCATATGAATTAACAGAATTTCATATGAATTAACAGAATTTCATATGAATTAAACAAGTTCCTTATTTTTGGTGAAATGTTCTATTGATAGAAACAAAAAAATAGTTAGCCCATTATACAGTAACAAATAAAAAAAGAACTGACCATAATTAAAAAAAGGTTTAGTTTTATGAAATACTAAAAAAACTAATTCAAACTCAGAATAAAGGAGATTAGATGTTATTAGGCGTTATATCCGACACTCATATACCAGAAAGGGCTTCAAAGATTCCTGAAACCGTTTTTAAAACATTTAAGGACACAGACATGATATTGCATGCAGGGGACTTGGTTTCATACGATGTACTTGAGGAACTTGAATCTATAGCAACTACACGTTGTGTTCAGGGAAACATGGACCGTGTTTTCGGTGCTGAACTTCCTAAACGTGATATAATTGAGGTAGAAGGTATAAAAATAGGGCTTAACCATGGTGAAGTCTATCCTCGAGGAGATACTCAACAGTTGAAATACATAGCTAGGGAAATGGATGTTGAAGTCCTGATTACAGGCCATACACACTGGGCATTCATAAAAGAGGTGGATAATATACTTCTTTTAAATCCTGGAAGTCCGACAGTTCCCAGACTATCAGATCCTTCCGTGATGCTCATTGAAATTAAAGACCAAAAGTTAGACGCCAGAATCATTAAAATTGGAGATCCTGTGTGTAAGGCACTTAATTTTAAAGGGCGTAAAAAAAGTTAAATGCCTAAAAAGCCCTAAAAAATAGAACATGATCTAGAAAAAAATAACAAAATTAGGATAAATCTGATAAAAATCCGATAAAACAATTAAAAACGAACTAAAACTATCAAAGGATAAAACTGGTTCAAAAAGATTAATTAAACAAAATATATAGTTAAATAAAAGAATAAAGCCCAAAAAATAATTATCATTGAAGGAAAAAGATTATGACTAAGAAATGGAATTCTGAACGAAAACAAGAACAATACTACAAAATGGCCAAAAAAAATAACTATCGATCCAGAGCATCCTATAAACTCAAACAGATAAACAAAAGGTTCAAACTGATCGAACCTGAAAGTTACGTGCTTGATTTAGGAGCTGCACCCGGTGGCTGGTCCCAGGTAGCCCTTGAAATTATGGGCGAAGAAGGTATTGTTGTGGGTGTGGACCTTCAATGGATAAGACCATTTGAAGAGGATAATTTTATTGGAATAAAAGGCGATTTTACAAACGAAGACGTTCAAAAAAAGATAAAAAAGGCTCTGGAAGGTAAGGCCAACGTTGTGCTTTCAGATGCATCCCCCAAATTATCAGGAATAAAAGACATGGACAATCTTAGATCTGCAGAACTTGCTGAAACTGTGCTCAAAATATGCGATTCACTTCTGGAAAGGAATGGAAGCATTATTATGAAAGTATTCCAAGGTGCAGAATATGAAAATATTATCAAAAAAATTAAAGAAAAGTTTAAGATTGTTAAAACCACAAAGCCAGAATCTTCAAGAAAATCAAGTACTGAAATGTACGTGGTTGCAAAGGGTTTCAGGGGAACCTTTGAACCGCACAAATTCAACTCAAGATTGAGTTAACCCCGATGGGAATCATAGATCATATAGACATTCATATAGACCCCCGATTTCATGTAGACCGTGGATTAATAATGGTTTTTCCTTTTATAAAATAATTCGAAATAAGGAATTTGAATAAATCAACCACTACATAACCCACTTACATCATGGCTTTCACATCACTAAAACTGGATTCTGCCTTTTGAAGTTGTGTTTGTGCTGTGCTTATCCTGCTTTTAATCTCATCTTGTGATTCACCCGCAGATACTGCACTATCTGCATCTGAAATCGCGGATTGGGCCCTTACAAGTTCAAGAGTAGCATTATTATAGGCACTTTGCAGTTTGGCATTGTTAGAATTATCAACGGAAGTTTTAATATCATCAAATTGGGTGCTTAAAGTGGAATAATCAGATTTTAAAACAGCAAGCTGATCGTATGCTGATCCACTGCTAACATCTGATGAAACAGTTGATGAAAGTGTAGAAATTCCAATGTAGGCAAATAACGCTATTGTTGCAAGAATCAATAGGATTCCTAAAACAGATATACTCATGGATGTTGCTTTAAACAGATTTAATCTTGACCTTTTCATGTTATCACCTGATATAATGAGCTTTCTAATTATCAAAGCATAAAATTATAAGTTCCCAATATAAACAATTTATAATATTTTAGTTTATGGTATTCATAGGTTAATAGTCATATATGGTTGTAAAAATTTAGGTGTAATCAATTCTTAAACCTTCTGTAAATGAAAGTATTAAATGGACGAACTTTAAATTAGTAATAATTAAGATATAATTAGTAATAAAATTTAGTTAATGAAAGTGAATATTTAATAAATTTTTCAATAAATTAAATTTTAATTTGAAGGAGTATACTTGAACAATGACATCTTCAACAGATAAAGCAAAAACATCGGTGGCAAAATTTGAGGAATTTTTCAGCTCAAAATATAAAGATACTGTCTTTGAAGCCCTTGAAAAGTATCCAGATAAAAGATCGGTTGTGGTGGATTACACCGAACTTGAGATGTTTGACCCGGACATTGCAGATCTTCTCCTTGAAAAACCAGAGGAAGTTCTGAAGGCATCCCAGAAGGCCATAAAAAACATCGATCCTCAGCGTAAAAATGCAGAACTCCACATCAGATTTGAGAATATCCGAAACAACATCCAGCTTCGATATTTAAGAAGTAAATACATCGGTAAATTTGTTGCAGTGGATGGAATAATACGTAAAACTGATGAAATTCGCCCTAGGATAATGAACGCCCTTTTTGAGTGCAGAAGTTGTATGAGACTCCAGGAAGTGCCACAGCCTAGCAATCTTTTGAGCGAACCCGCCCTTTGCCAAGAGTGTGGAGGAAGATCATTCAGATTACTTCAGGAAGAGTCAGAATTCATGGATACCCAAACCATAAAAGTTCAGGAACCTCTTGAAAATCTATCCGGTGGTGAAGAACCGAAACAGATAGCAGTAATACTAGAGGATGATCTGGTTGATTCTGTAACCCCTGGAGATATAGTCAGAATAACCGGGACCATGAAAACTGTAAGGGACGAAAAAACAAAACGTTTCAAGAATTTCATCTACGGAAACTACATAGAAGCCATGGAACAAGAATTTGAAGAACTCCAAATAAGCGAAGAAGATGAAGATAAAATAAAGGAGCTTGCAGCAGACCCTGAGGTTTACGAAAAGATTATAAACTCCACAGCACCTTCAATACAGGGATACAGGGATGTCAAAGAAGCAATAGCACTACAGCTTTTCGGAGGATCTGCCAAGAATCTGGAGGATAAAACCCGTCTAAGGGGAGATATTCACATACTGATTGTGGGAGATCCCGGTATTGGTAAATCCCAGATGCTTAAATATGTTTCAAAATTAGCTCCACGTGGAATTTACACCAGCGGTAAGGGAACCAGCGGTGTTGGGCTCACAGCAGCAGCTGTACGTGATGAATTCGGAGGATGGAGTTTGGAAGCAGGTGCACTGGTATTGGGTGACCGCGGTAACGTTTGTGTAGACGAACTGGACAAAATGCGACCTGAAGACCGCTCTGCAATTCACGAAGCCCTCGAGCAGCAAACTATCAGTATTGCAAAGGCCGGTATAATGGCCACATTGAACTCCCGTTGTTCCGTACTTGCAGCAGCAAACCCCAAATTTGGTCGTTTTGACCGTTATAAATCTATAGCTGAACAGATAGACCTCCCATCTCCTATTCTATCCCGTTTCGATCTTATATTTGTTGTGGAAGATAAACCAGACGTTGAAAGAGATACAAAACTTGCAAGCCACATACTGAGAATACATCAGGACAACTCCATACCCTTCGAAATTGAACCTGAACTTTTAAGGAAATATATAGCCTATGCAAGACGTGACATCCATCCTAAACTCACAGATGAAGCCATTGCAGCCCTTCAAAAGTTCTACGTGGACATGAGAAGTGGTGCAGTGGATGAAGATTCTCCAGTTCCAATTACAGCACGTCAGCTGGAAGCATTGGTAAGATTGTCAGAGGCAAGCGCCAAGATCCGTCTTGGAGATGAAGTAACAGAATATGATGCTGTAAGAGCCATTACCATACAGCAGAACTGTATGAAACAGGTAGGATACGATCCAGAAACAGGTAAAGTTGATATTGACAAGGTTGAAGGCCGTACACCAAAATCGGAACGTGACAAGATAAGGGTTGTGACCGAAGTCATAGGAGAACTGGAAGAAGAGTACAATGGAAAAACTCCAAAGAACATACTTATATCTGAATTATCAGATAGACATAATATGAGTGAAGAAAAGATTGAAGATATGCTAAAAATATTGAAAAGAAAAGGAATAATATACGAGCCACAGCAAGGTTACTACAAAATTGCATAATCAAATCATGTACAATCAGATAAATCTGCAGATAAACTTGTATGAGATAACTTGGAGTTTATAAAACTTTTAGCAGGGATTTGCAGGAAATTTACACTAGATTCAACTTATTAAATATCATTAGTTGAATCATTAGATATCCACAATTTGATATATTCACATTCGAATTCGATTTACTTTAAATCGATTCATTAAATAAAGTTCAATTACACATTTCTAAATTTTTTAGGAGGTAAAAAATGACCGATTATAATGAATTATTAGACAGAGCTATAGAGCAGCTGCCAGAAAAGGTTTTTGAGAGTAAAAGGTTCACAGTGCCAAGGGCTTACTCAGTGATCCAGGGAAACAGAACCATCATCCAGAACTTCAGCGAAGTTGCAGACGCCATGAACAGAGATCCTCAACACGTTTTAAAGTTCCTTTTAAGAGAACTGGGTACTGCTGGAAACCTTGAAGGTTCAAGGGCCATAATGCAGGGAAAATTTACCCATTACCTTATAAACGACAGGATAGAAGACTATGTTAAACGTTTCGTAATGTGCCATGAGTGCAACAGGCCGGACACCAAGATAATAAGGGAAGAGCGTGTTGATATCTTGAAATGTGAAGCATGCGGTGCTAAAGCCCCTCTAAAAACACTTTAATTTACAGTCTTATTTTATTGTTATTTTATTTTTTCAATAAAAATCGATTGATAAAATGTTCTGTCCAAAATGCGGGAAAGAAGATGTGGAGCTCTTTAAATGTCTCTGCAAGTCTTGTTTTATAGAAGAATTCCGGTTAATCAGTTTACCGGATAAAATTGAGTTCACAATCTGCGTAAAATGTGGCTCAACCCTTAAAAGAGGAAAATGGAAAAATCCAGGGTTGCCTGAAGAAGAAATCATATATAATGTTGTATCTGATGCCATAACAGTTGATGATCTGGTAGAAAACCTTGATATAGGTGTAGAAATCATAACAATCCGTGGGTCAATTTTTGAATGTATCGTCCATGCTTCAGGCACTGTAATGGGTGAAACCATCAAGCAAGAGTATGCTGTTGAGGTTAAAAAGAATAAAACCATCTGCCCAGATTGCAGCAAATATGATTCCGGTTATTACGAAGCTGTAATCCAATTAAGGGCTGATGAAAGGGTTCCATCAAAGGATGAAATTGAAACAATTGACGGGATTATAATAGCTCGTATCAAAAAGCTCTCAGAAAAGAATATGATGGCTTATATAACAAATAGGATGGTACTGAAAGAAGGTATTGATTACTACGTTGGCTCATACAAGGTTGCATTGAACCTGGTAAATTCCATTAAGGAAGTTTTCGGTGGCGTCGTGAAAGAGTCCCCCAAGATCGCCGGACGGAATAAATCAACTGGAAAGGACCTTTACAGAATATGGATATCCCTGAGACTTGCAAAATTCCACAAGGGCGATTTTATAGAATATGAAGGAAACTTGGGCCAGATTACAGGCCTTAATGGTAAAAGAATAGCCTTTAAAGAATTGGATTCTCCCCACACATCATCCGTGATGTGGAGGGACTACGACAGGATAAAGATCGTTGCAGAACTTGAAGATACAAAAAATACAACTGTAACTTCAAAGACACCCAGGTCCATCCAGATACTCCATCCTGAGACCTATCAACCCATTGATATACCGATCCATGAAGGAATTTCAGGGATTGAAATTGGAGAAGAAGTACCGATCGTGGAGATAGAAGGAAATCTTTATATTCTTAAACTGATTTTTAATAAATAAAGATAGGAATAATAAGGTAAGATTTCAATAAACTATTCAATATGTTAATTATCCAGTTACTCAAGAACTATCTAAATATTAATCCATAATATTTTTTTAATGTAATTAACAACCAACAGATATACAAATTCGTATATCCTTCAAATTAAATGCAAAGATTATATTGCCTTTAATATCATATAAATCTAAATAAATTTAATATTTGTACAAAAAAACTAAACAACTTTAATATTGCTAAACAACTTTAATATTGCTAAACAACTTTAATATTGCTAAACAACTTTAATATAAATCAAAGAATCAATTTTGACTAAAAATTTAATATTCTCAAGCATTTTTACGGTGATAAGATGGACACAGACTCTAAGATAGAATTGATAAAAAAAGGAACACTTGAAGTGATAACAGAAGAGGAACTCAGAGAAAAGATTGAAACTGGAAACATGACAGCTTATATCGGCTATGAACCATCAGGAAGCGTCCATCTTGGACATGCAATCACCGTTAAAAAGATGATAGACCTTCAAAGGGCAGGATTTAAAATAAAAATTTTGCTTGCGGATCTTCACGCTTACTTGAACGGAAAGGGAAGTCTTGATGAAATAAAGAAAATATCCGAGTACAACATAAAATGTTTCAAAGCTCTTGGACTCTCAGAAGATACTGAATTCATTTTAGGATCCGAATTTCAGAGGGGACAAGAACACGTAAATAAAGTATACGAACTCGCCCTTACAACAACATTAACCCGTGCAAAAAGAAGTATGGCCCAAATAACAAGGGACAGTGAGGACCATAAGGTTGCAGAGGTCATTTATCCAATTTTACAGGTCGTGGACATGCTCTTTTTAAATGTTGATGTTGCCCTCGGTGGAATGGAACAGCGAAAGATCCACATGCTTGCAAGGGAACACTTGCCAAAAATGGGATTTGCTGCACCTGTATGCATACACACACCACTGCTGCACGGTACAGATGGTTCTGACAAAATGTCATCGAGTAAAGACAATTTTATAGCAGTAGACGACGAAGCGGATGTTATAAAAAGGAAGATCCAGAAAAGTTTCTGTCCACAGGGCCAGGTTGAGGACAACCCAATTATAGAAATAGCTGATCACTTCATTTTCAGTGAAAGGGATACAATTTTGATAGAGAGACCACCTAAATTCGGGGGAAACCTGGAACTCACACAAGAAGAACTTCTGAAAAACTACGGCGAAGGAAAATTACACCCTCTGGACCTTAAAAATGCAGTTTCAAACCATCTGATTGAAATTTTAAAACCTGTTCGTGAATACCTTAACTCTTAAAAATCTTTAAAATTGTTCAAATTAATAGTTAAGTTGAGAGTATCGTTTCAAATCAGTCATTTCGAATTAATCATCTCAAAAAAGTAACAGTTTATATCAAGCTTAAAATATGATGATTTTATGTATCCAAATGATTAAAAGAAGGTGATTATATGGAAGAAAAGGTATATGAAATGAAAATTCCTGCGGGAATTACAGAAAGCCAACTTGCAGAGGTTATAACCACATACGATCTTGAATTAATACAAACTGAATACGGACCCGTTCTCCAAGGGGAAATTGAAAAACTGGAAAATGCAAGGGACCACATCGTAAAAGCCTTAAACGAGCGGATAAAAGAACTTGAAGGCAATTCTAGAGATGAGTCCTAAGCAGGGTCATCGTTCTAATGAAAATATTTTAGCCAGGAAAGTTCTTAAAAAACTTTTTAATTAATTTAACTTAAATTTAACCATTATTTACCTTATTTAATTTAATTCCAATCTTTTTTTTAATGTAACAGTAATTTATGTAACATTTAATTTTATTTTTTTAAAAGGAATTTTAATAAACAAATTATTCAAGAAGTGTGGAAAATATTGAGAACCGAATAAATTAGAAACTAATAGTTATTTTCAATTAATTTAAGTTTGATAGTTAACGAATGGATCATTCAAATTTCCTTATCATGTTTCAAATCCTGAAGCCATCTAAAGACTTCTTCTGCAATTTCATCTGCTATATCATCAAGAAAGTCCTGATCACTCAATTTGCATTTCTCAAATTCTGTACAAAATGTGTAGTCACCTTCATGGTTCTCCTGCAGAACCTCCCAACTGTCAGAGTCACGAAGCTCCCAGTACCATGAGTAATATCTCACACATTTTCCTTCCGGATGTCCGGCACAATAATCTTCATTTTCCTTATAACCCACTATAAGAACCTTATCACTGAAATAAATGTGTTCTTCCCATACATCCTTATCCCCCTGCACTTTTTCAGGTTCTGTTTCTATTATTTTATCTGCAAGCTCCTCTCTATCCATTATAATCCCCCTGGACATTTGAATATCATATTGAATAATATTTGGTTAAAAATAAAGGTTTAAATTGTTTAGTGCCGTTTAGTGTTAACTAATGCTTGAATTGCGGATTAACAACTTAAACACACATGCCCAATCTGCGGGCCACAATTCTTTTTATATCTTCATGTACCTTGTTTATACCATTATTAGCATTTACAACAAAAAATTCTTCTTCTTTTGCAAGTTTAAGATATTTTTTCCTTATTTTTTCAAGGAAACTCCTATCTTCAAAGCTGTCTTTACCTTCACAGCGCATCAAAGCAGTTTCAGGTTCCAGATCCAGAAGCAAGACTAGATCTGGTTTTCTTGCGAACTTGTTTATCTGGGATAACCATTCGGCACCGTTTTGATAAGCAATACTTGAATAGAAGCACCTGTCACTTATAACTACTTTACCTTCGACTTCTGCATCGATGATTTTATCCATAAGAATGGTTCTATCCGCTGCAAAAAGTAATCCAAGTGTTCTTTGAAAGTTTTCATCGGTAGCGTGTGGATTACGGAGCATTTCACGTATCAAACGTCCGACTTTTGAGTCAGTTGGCTCAAAAACCCTTAAAACTTCGTGTCCACAGTTATAAAGCCATTGTTCAAGGAGTTTTATCTGGGTTGATTTTCCTGATCCATCGATTCCTTCCAAACATATGTACATATCTTTTCTCCTGAAGTTTTAAATTGAAATTATATTAAATGACCTGTACGATGATCCATGATGTTAAAAACGGAGATCCAAGTGTAAAAGCTAGGAAAGTGACCGCCATACCAATTTTAAGTTTTTTTGAAATCATTTTTGTGTTTTCAAGTGACTGATCCTTTAATATGGAATATGCGGAGTTCAAGAATATGATGATTGCAATTAAAAGCACAGGAATATACAATACAGTTAAAAAACCCATAAAATATAATATGGGGCTTGTTAAACTTGCAAATATCATTATATATGCTGCAACATGTCCTGCTAACTTTTTGCCGTGAACTATTGGAAACGTGGTGGCTCCTTCCATTTTATCACCTTCAACATCTTCTATATCCTTTACCATCTCACGTGCCAGGGTCATAAGAAACGCGTAGAAAGCCATAGCAACTGAAACATTGATGTTACCAACAACAACGCCTGCAAAGATAAAGCAGAGACCTGTAAGGAGCGCTATACTTGCATTTCCAACTAAAGACATTTTTTTAAGTTTATACGCGTACAATATGAGTAAAATTGAGCTCGATGCAGCTATAATTCCAGCAAGTGGGCCCATGTAATCTGCCAACACTACACCAACCACAAAGAGTACTGCTGAATATATTGCTGCCGTGTTCTTTGACATTCTCCCTGATGGGATTGGACGTTCGGGCTTGTTTACAGCATCTATTTTACAGTCAAAGTAATCGTTCAGTGCGTTTCCAGCACCCATAATAAGGAATACAACTAAAGCTGCTATAAATATCTGGTAAGTGAAAACTGCAACAACTATTTGTACTATAAAAACTGCTATAACTCCCATTACTGCGTTTTTTGGTCTGATTATCTCTAAAAATGCGTTCATAGAAAACACCGCTAAATTATTGTTCAATAAATATCTTTAATTAATATAATAAACTCTTAAAAAGATTTACACTTTATACAAACTGTTCTACAAATATAATATCACTTAATTGAATAAAAAGATTTTTGGAAGTCCTTCTTAAACAAATTCTATTTCGAATTGATTCCCATCCGAACTATCCACAGATAACAAAATAAGGCAGCTAAAATCTATTTAATTAACCAAAGGTTAAATCCAAATGCTCTTATACTAAAAAAAACTAGAAAAACTCATGATACATAATGAGCTGATCTGTACTATATTTGTATATGGATACGTAGCTTTGCTACTTGTTATACTTGGAAGAGTACTTAAAGAATATCCTAAATTCAACAAAAAGATTTCCAATATCCTTACCAAAAACATTTTATCCATTTCATCGCTATTTCCAGCCGTGGACGCAATAAATTTCTTTAAGGTGACATAATGCGTTTTATAGTTCTTGATGGGCCCTTGGGATCTGGGAAGGCCACTCACTCCAAGTTAATCCGTGACAAATACCTTGCAAAAGGTGAAAAGGTCATCTTACGGAGCCATCCGTCGCAAGATGGTAAGTACGGCATAAAGGCAAAGAATGCGCTCATTAAAACAGGGCCACTGAACAAAATTAAAGCACCAATTTATTACACCCTTGATTTTATTCAATCGGCCCAAACTTACTATGGTGGTGTTGACACCGTTATTTTTGTCCGGTATCTCATGAATCTGGCTTATCTACCAATGCCCCTTGCTAAAATCATGTACTGGATATTTACAGCTTTTTTACCTGTTTCAGAGTACATGTTTTTTTTGGATCTGACACCTGAAGAATCCATGAAGCGGATGTCCGGGCAAGAAGACCAGGAAGAGATGTTTAAAATGCTTGAGGATCTGATAAAGGTTCGCGGGAAGGCTTTGGAGCTTGCTAATGAGTGGCATGTGATCAATACGAGCGGGACGATAGAAGAAGTTCAAAATGAGATTGATGAGATTATAGAAAGGTTAGATAGTCGTGTCAGGTAACTTGTACAGTTTAGGTGGTTAAATGTAGATTTAAATGGTTAGATGTGGTTTATTCCAGGAATTTAGATACAAATGGAGATGTGTCGCCTTTACGAAGGAAATGTCCTGATGGACTTTCGCCCAGAAACTCGGAAAACCATGATTCATGCTGGATCTCTTCATGAAGTATTGAAAGAGCCAGATCATAGGTCCTATCATAAAATACAATTGATAGAGGTTTAAAGTAGCAAAAATAGGAGCATAAACCCCTATATTGTCTCCACCATTAATAAAAGACACAATTGCAACTGAAAAATATGGATGAATTTATAAATCTTGAGATAAAACTTTTATTTTTGCTTTTAAAGGTGGGATCATCGTTTTCGTTATTTTTTCTTAATTCTAGCAGGTTTTTAAGACCTACAATTATGGGAAAAATACCCAATAACCCTATCCAAGCTGTAGGTATAATAAATTTAAAGAAATAAGCCAATGTACTTATTAAAATTAAAGATAAAATTCCAATATATGACCTACGATGATCTGAGTATTTTTATAATCCTGATGTGCGAAAAATATCATTAAAAAAAAGATCATCTAAATTAGTGGCCACAAACCCCACAATTGCTATAAAAATTAGTGTGAATTCCATAATTCAACCTTCTTTTAAATCATTATTCAAAAGCCCATATATTCACAAACAGTCTATATCGGCCCAAAATGGTTTAATATCCAGAAGTGGAGATCCATCCAGGGCATCAAGCCACCTCACAGTTAATGTTCTTCCATCAACTCCAACCAGTTCAACCAGACACAGAGCTATGGGATTAGGCCGTACAGGAGCTCTTGTGGCAAAAACACCTTTCTTTTTTGTTTTACCACGAGGTACAATCTGCAACTTATCCCGTTCTGCTTTGTCCTGCCAGTAAAATATTAAAAGATATTTTTTATCCCCAATACCCAATAAACCATCTGCGTACCCTTCAAAAATAGTTATTTTACTAAGTTCTTCACTGTAACGACCCTGATGTGGGGATTCAGCCCTTGTTTTGTAAGGGGAATTTATTATGCCTATAGGTTTGAGTTTCATGAAATTCTTTCGATCGATATAATATTTTAAATTTTAGATAGTCCTAAAAAAGTTTTTTAGAATTTAAGGTTGCAACAGTAGTACCAGTAGATTTAATCCCTCAAACCCCTTAAAATATTCAGCATAAATGAATGCAAAACCAGCAGGATTAGGAAAAAGGAAAAATAAAAGTATGTACCTTAAATGCAAGAGTTTTATCTAATCCCAATGTCAAGAAAGTTACAGTTTGGTAGTAAGCAATTCCCAACCCTGAGATTATAACAAGGATGCTCAAGACCCCAAGGGAGATATGAACAATTCTTTTTAGGGACCTCTCGCCAACCATAAACATTAACTCCTTCTTAAATCCTCAAACACAATATTAACCTTCTATTAACCTTAAAACTTAATATTAACCTAAAAAAGATTTATTTAAATCCCCACTCGCTGAATATCCACGGCTTTCCCAGTATCCTTTGTAACTGGAATCATTGGATATTTCAATTTTTGTAACCCATTTTATCCATTTATAACCCCATTTGTCTTGGGCCACAAGCTGAAATGGAAAGCCACGTTCTGGTGGGATGGTTGCGTTGTTCATTTTGTAGGCCAAGAGTATCTTGTTACTTTGGAAGTAATCCAATGGGAATGATGTGGAATAATTGTCGTAGGCATAGAATATTACCATATTTCCATTTGGCAGGGGTTTTGCCTCATCTATAAGGTCAGATACAAGGATTCCCTTCCAGAGGATGTTAACATCCCAACCTTCAACACAGTTTAATTTAACAACTTTTTCATAGTTCTGGTGGTTTATAACATCACTGTAGGTGTAGTTTTTGGGGTTTTGAACCAGACCTGTTACTTCCAGACGGTAGTTTGTTATGTTAATGTACTGGGGGCCTTTTATGGAGTTTTCACGAAAATCATTGACTGATGAAAGATCTTCACCCTGATAATTCCTAACCTCTACTGCATCAAGTTTCACAGCCTTATCTTTCTGGTACTCTTCTGCAACAAAATAAATAGATATTCCAAGGAGTATTACAATCATGATTACGACTTTCTTGTTCATTTAAATTCCCTCAAGAAGATTTATCTTTAAAGCAGCTGTTGGAACAAGAATATTTCCCAATTATTAAATCAACTAACTAATATTAAGATATATAGCACTAAGCTAATATTTGTTCAATCTTTAGATTTATTATTTGTTATTAAAATAAGAAATGAATATTTTATTATTCGTTTGTTCAGAAACTTGTTTTAAAACCAGAGACATTAATCTTTAAAAATGAATTTTTAAATAAATATTTTTAAATAAATTTAATTTTATTATTTAAAAAAAGAAAATAACTATTGAACTATTTTTGCCTTGAATAAATAAAAAATTAAATAAAAAATAATTCAAGCGCCTAGAAATTACTTATTTCAACGTATGATCCATTTTGTTTCCATTTCAATGTATTAATGCTGAAAAATTTCCTTAACCTTTGCATCCATGTCGTCTGCATAGTGTAATGCAACAGCCTCAGGGGTTTTTGGGTCTACAGTTGAACCCCATCCATTACTCACAACACCATGGTGGCTGAGTATCATGTGCAGAACCTGAGTTGAAAGTTCTTCTGGAACATGTAGCTCATTTACCTTTTCTTTTACCATTTCAGATGACATATAAAGATGATCCAACAATCTTCCTTCTTCTGAGAATCTTATGCTCAATAAGTCATAGTCATAGGTCCTTATTTTACCTATATCATGGAGCAGCACTCCAGTGTAAAGAATATCTTCGTCCATTTCTGGAAATATCTCGCAAACAGTTTTAGATATCTTTAAAACCTCAATAGTATGGTCTAACAATCCCCCAATGTAGTTGTGGTGATGTGTTTTCGCTGCAGGTGCGTTGTAAAATTTTTCTGCAAAGCTGTTATCACAGAAGAATGATTTTAAGAGATTTTTCAGGTGAGGGTTCTTAATACTTTCTATGGTGGCCTCGACCTCTTTGATCAATTCCCTTTTGTTCTTTTCAGATGTTCTTATAAACTCGTCCAGGTCATATTCCCCTTCTGAAAGTTCTTTTACCTCTTTTACAATTATGTTAAATCTTCCTGAACCTATTGGATATTCATTCACCTTTCCATCTATCTCACAAACACTTCCCGCGCGGATAGAACCGTAAATCTCTTCAATATTTTCTTCTGAAAAGATTAAACCCTTTATTTGACCTGTTTTATCTGTGAGAGTTAAATATATGTAGTTACGTCCGCTTGAAGCTTTTTTAAAAATTTTATTTGAAACTACAAACTGGGATTGGATTTCCCTTCGTGAATTTATATTTTCTATAAAGTCTTCCTCTGCTTTTTTAGACATGATAAACTTCCTTTTAGTTGGATACACTGAAATAATGTGAAATAATGTTATAAACTGAGAATAATATTGTATTTTTTTGTTATATCTTTTTAGCTTAAATCCACTTTCACTTATAAAATGGATGTACAGATACCTATTTAGTTTATTTGTAGCCTGTAAATAATTAATTTTTAGGTATTGGCAATTCAATCATAATATATTACAAATTTTCTATCTTTTTCTTATTTCAACAATCACTACAAATTTAATTTAAAAGAGTTTAATAAATAATGTTTGATAGATAATTAATAATTTTTAAATATTTTCATCTCACTGGACCTGTCTTTGGTGTGTGCAAATGGACGGAAAATCAGAAACTGGTTGGCTGACCCTTATAATTGTCACATTATCCATATTTACCATAGTCATTGACAAAACCTTTATGAACGTGGCAATATCTACCTTGATAAGAGACTTGAACACCAATATCGCAACAATTCAAGCCATAATAGCAATTTACTCCCTTACAATGGCCAGTCTAATGTTAATTGGGGGAAGACTCCAAAACGTTCTTGGTAGAAGAAGAACATTCCTCATGGGAGCCATCATATACGGTGTTGGGACAATCATAGCTGCCCTAAGTATTAACAGCACCATGTTACTCATGGGCTGGTCCATACTGGAGGGTGTGGGAGCTGCACTGATGATGCCTGCCACCACATCCATAGTATCAGGAACTTACTTCGGAGAAAGAAGAGCCTTCGCACTGGGAATAACCAGTTCCATGGCATCAGGTGCTGGAACTGTAGGCCCAATCATCGGCGGTTTTTTAACAACCTACTACAGCTGGCGCTACGCATTCGGACTGGAACTTCTTATTATCATAATCATACTCCTTTTTTCCAGAACAATATCAGTATTCCCTCCAACCATGAAATGGTCAAATATAAGTGTTTTAGGGGCTGTAAATTCCGCACTTGGAATATTTCTTCTGGTAACAGGTATAATCTTACTTAGCAACCCAAAAAACTGGAATATATCACATTATTTAATCATCATAGGAATAATTCTTCTTATCATATTCTACTTCGATCAAAAAAGGAGGATACAGCAAGATAAAACACCTTTAGTTGATATCAGCCTTTTTAGAGACCGGGGATTTACAATGGGAAACATTGCCCGGCTGATAATGAATTTCACGATTGGAGGCGTACTATTCATTATCCCAGTGTTCGTACAGGGCGTACTAGGCGCGGATCCATTGACCACAGGTTTAACATTGATACCAATGAGTATCGCAATATTTGTAATGTCTTTTGCAGCAGGTAAACTCTCAACACGGATACAGCCACGTTACCTTTTATCTCTGGGTTTTTTATCTGCCATAGCAGGGAGTGCGTACCTTAGCATTACCTTCAATCCATACGTTACCATAATAAATATGGTGCCTGGTATTAGCTCTATTGGGGATTGGAATGGGGATAGTCTTCCCACATTCAGCTAACGAGATCTTCTCTGTTGCAAGACGTGACCAGCAGCCTGATGCCTCAGGAATTATGAACACTGGAATCAATCTGGGCTCATCACTTGGAACTGCTGTTCTCGGAGTCATATTGATCCTGGGCAGTTTCAGCGGGCTTGGTCTTGCATTGAACAATACAAACGTACCATACCAGCAGGAGCAAATTATAGGTATCCATAGCTGGTTTGAAAGTATTGGAATAGGAAAATCAGGGAATATTGATGAAAAGCAAGTTTTAGTATCTTCTAAAAAAATAGATACCATGAAAAGCGCATTTGATATTATAATAATTGTGCTTCTGATTGGATTGGTGAGTTCTCTTTTAATACCGCCCCACAAGAAGAAACTTAAACATGTTGATGGGTGCGTTACATCCCAGATATAACCATATTAACCAATAATACCAAACGTGCAATCCAATACGTACCACCATTTTTAAACGTATCATTCTTTAATTAATCTTATAACTTTTAATTAAATTTTAAATCCTTTAATAAATTTACAATTTTAATTTTTTTAAAATCAAGAGGCTATTAATAAATTTCAAAATCTGTAAAAAAAATAAATAAAGCTTTAAACTCAAAAAATAAGCAAAATTACGGGTATCAAAAAATAATTAATGGACAATCTCTCAAATCATTTTAAATGAATTAAGGTTCACTTTTAAAAATTAAGACAAATAAAAGAAATAAAGATAAATTAAGGATAAGGAAATGAAAAAGATAAAAAAAGGATGAAATTTACTCATCCATTCTATTTCTATTTTAAGTAAGTTATTCCATCCATTGTATCCTTTAATACCACTTAATTTAATCTTTTTTTCTTTTTAAAGTGCCAGTAGTATCTTTAAGCACTTCAACCTCGTGTAAATAGGTTTCACCACGGAGAGCAGACAATAAAGCTGCTAAACCTGACAATACAGCCCCTATGTAGAATGCCATTCTTAATGCGGGCATAAACGCATTTGCAAGTGTGGAAGGGAACCATGTTGTGCCTGTGAGCGTTGTCATGGTTGTTTGTGGTATTGCTGCCACAAAACTTGCTGGTAAACCTGAAAGTATTGTGTTAACCGGGTTGAAACCAAGGAACGCCGAAAACAGTGCCCCTGTTGGTGGGATGTTTGATAGAACTGGAGCTAACTGTAAAGCACCAATACTCGCCAATGCTGAAGTCATTGCACCAGGGAACTGTTGGGTAATGCCCACTATTACTATGGTGAAAAACATTGCCATACTTGCTGTAAAAGCCGTGTTCATCAGGGTCATCATCATTCCAGATGCTACTCCTCTTTCCTGAGGAGGCACGGAATTCATTATTGAGGCGCTGTTCGGTGATGAAAACATTCCGCTTCCTATTCCCATCATGAATAGGGCTATTCCAAATTCCGTGTAGTTGAAATCGTATGGAAGTGATGCAAGCACCAAGAATGAAACTGTGTTTATTACCATTCCTCCAGTTGCTATCCAACGAGGGCCGTACTTATCAGACAACCAACCTGAAATTGGTCCCATAATGATAACACCAATTGTAAGAGGAAGCATGTATATACCTGCCCAAAACGGTGTTGATTCATAACTGTAGCCATGGAGTGGAAGCCAGATTCCCTGGAGAAGCATGATCAGCATGAACATCATTCCACCACGACCCAACGAGTTGAGAAAACCCGCAGAATTTGCGTAACTGAACATCTTTATTTTAAAGAGGTCCAGCCTGAACATTGGGCACTCCACACGATTTTCAATGAATGGGAAAGCTGCTAGAAGTACAACTCCAATCGCTAGGGCTGTCATGACCCATGGATTACTCCAACCCATAGGATTGTTTCCGTATGGCATTAGACCGTAGGTTACAGCCAGAAGCAAGAGGGTTATTCCTGAAATAAATGTGAGGTTTCCCCAAACATCGATTTTCGTTGCTGTGGATTTAATAGATGTTTCCTTAAGTTTTAAGGTGGACCATACAGTTCCGAGTATACCAAATGGCACGCTGATAAGGAACACGTACCGCCAGTCATAGATTGCAAGCACTCCTCCAAGTATAAGGCCTATGAACTGGCCGGACATGAACGCAACCATGTGAATACCCAATGCCTTACCCCTTTCGTTGACAGGAAAGGCATCTGTAAGTATTGCGGAGCTATTGGCCATGAAAAGGGCACTGCCCACGGCCTGGAGTATCCTGAATGCTATAATTTCTATGGCACCCGCATCTCCTGTTGATGGAGTCAGGTATAACAAGATTGATCCTAATGTGAATATAAGGAATCCCAATTTGAAGAGTCTCACCCTTCCGTACATATCTGACAGTCTGCCAAAGCTTAAAAGCAGTGTGGCAGTCACGAGACCATAACCCATCAATATCCACAGCAAGTACTGGAAAGATGTTAAGGGGTCTATATGTATACCGTTGAATATTGCGGGAAGTGAGATCAAGGTTATGCTCCCGTTGACACTACCCATTAAAGCAGCTATTATAACATTTATCAGGGCAATCCATTTGTAATCAAGACCACGAAGACGACTGCGCCCTCCATTACCTTTTGAATTTTTATTAGAAACATTAACATTCTCATTCAAAATATATCACCTATTTAAGTCCTATAAACAGGACAGTCTATTCGTTGCTCCAATTTTTTATGAAACTAACTCTTGTTATGAGGCTTCCAATCCAAGTTCAAAAATTCTAAAACAGTATTTGATTGTAGAGTTTAACCAAAACTAGAATTAAAAATTTAGAGTAATTCAAGTAACCTTGAAACTTTTACCTCAAAATTCTATTTCATTATCTATTAAATACCCTATTTAAATATATCGGTAATCCGATATTAACGGATACAGACGATGAAAATACTGCAATGAGAAGATTTATATTATCGGTTTTCCAATATACTAAATTATGAAATGTTGCGAAATGAAGGGTTATCTATCCTTTTTAATAATGTGGATACTCCGCAATAAAGGTATGAACGGTGCTGAAATAGCCAGAGAAATTGAAAAACGGAAGGGGAAAAAACCAAGCCCTGGAACCATTTATCCCGCACTCAAAGACCTGAAAGATAGGGACATAGTCACAGTTGATGAACACAAAAAATATTCGTTAACAGCTGAAGGTGAAGAGAAACTTAAAGAATCATGCAAATCATTTTACAAGACTTTCTATGATATTGACGAGATGTTCGAGTTTTTTAAATGAGTTAAAGTTTTTTAAATTGAGATAAATAGTAACAATAAATTGATAAAAGCAATAAAAAAATAGAACTAACAGCAAAAATATAACGATACCAAAATAAACAAAATGGAAATATTTACAAGACAATTAGCAATTTTTAGATACATTCCTACTTTTTTTATTATTTGTAAAAGGTTAAATATCAATTAAATAAAAAAAATGTGAAATTTTAGTATTTACTTGAGAACAAATGATAATTCTATTTTTAATAATGAATTTGCCTCCTAAAATCAAGGCAATTCCACTATAAATGCAATTAAGATCGAAATTGGGGGAGATTTGGGAAAACACTTATTAAACATTTCAAAAAGATTTAATGTTGTCCTCAGAGAACATGAAAATAAGTTTGATGAGTGTCTGGACTTTAGTCTATGACTCTTTCAATCCTATCTTAATTGTATTTAATATATTTAATTAAATACGATTTTAACCAGGTATTAACTTCAGAGAGCATATTTAATCGTGTTAGATTTACCAAACATTTTTTAGGAATTTTCAGGTTCATGAATTTTAAACCGGTTAACTATTTCAAATCAAAAAATAACTTATCAAATCAAAAAATTGAGTTGATTATTTATTAAATTATTAACTGTTATTTTCAAAAGTTCTATAAAAAGAAAGGGAGATTATGAAGCCACATAAACGTTTAAGCCCCAAAAAGAATTCACGTAGACATTTAAATCAAAAAAATAATCCACGTAAATATTTAAGTCTCAAAAAGATCGTGTTAATCGCGATCGCAGTAATTTTCATATTTTTCATCATCAACACAGCCATAAGCAATGCTTTTGGAGGGAGCAATAGCTCAAATCAAGATACTTCCACAGTGCATGTTCTGATTTTTAATGGAACCGGAGTAATTACAGGTAGTGTTAATGGGGTAGAGGACTGTTTGGATAAAGCTAACCAGGAAAATCTCATCCCGAATGTAGTATTTAACTATTCAACTACTGATGAAATTAATTCAAAAACTCTTTCCGGCTACGATGTTCTTGTAATGCCCGGTGGTCTTGCAACAACTTACCTTGAAGATTCAGATATCGACAGTTCTGCCATGAAAAATTTTGTGTCCAGTGGTAAAGGATACGTGGGAATATGTGCTGGAGCTTATGCAGCTACAAGTTATGTAGACGGTTGCTATGAAGGATGGGGAATTGCACCAAACATAAGGAGTAAAGTCGTAAGTTACCAGGGCGAATTAAATATTACAATGACTTCCACTGGAAGTGACCTTTTAAACTCCTCAGGTGTGCAGGATATTTACCATTGGAATGGTCCAGCCATGTACAAAAATGGTTCTTACACTCCCATAGCATATTATACAGACAATACAACGGGTTATGAGAATTATGCTGCGATTTTGGACGATACCTATGGATCAGGAAGGGTTTTACTATCTGGATCACATCCAGAATTAGATCCACAGAAACCTGAAATGCTTGCCAAGATGATCCTTTGGGCTTCTGGTAAAAGTTAAAAATTAAATCTTGAATCAAGATTCAATGCAGTAAAATTAGGTAAAAAAAGCCACAAAAGTTAGAAATATGGAAATAAAATAGATGGTAAAACAGCTTGGAAATAAAAATGCCATTTCCAGGCTGATATAACTGCCTTGAAATACCGTTGAATCTGAAAAAACAAGATGATAATGTATATATCAATCAAAGATCTTGTTTCTTTTATTTTTGTAATGCTTGTAAAGATTATTTACTTCTAAAAGAAACTTTGTGGATGTGTAGTAATCTCTATGAGATCAAACTATGAATTAATTAATCCTAGAATAAACCAGTAATTTTATTTTATATAAAATGATATTGAAGCCTAAAAAATTCACCGAATTTCTTCACTAAACTTTTCAATCCCCAATTTCTCAACGAACCGACCAAGACGTTTTTTAGTGTCGCTGCCCCTGTAAAAAGTTAAAATACTATCAATTAAATTCAGGGCATCTCCATCTGAAAGATTTTTGGCAATTAAATCACCTATTCTGGGTTTTCTGCCTGATGTTCCGCCAACCAAAAGGTTCCATCCTTTTTTAGTCCCTATAAGACCGATATCCTTTACTGCAGATTCTGCACAGGAGTTTGTGCATCCTGAAACTCCGATCTTTAACTTGTTAGGTGTTTCCATGGCATGGTATCGTTCATCAAGTTTCATTCCCATTCCCACAGAGTCTTGTTCTCCTTTTTTACAAAATGTTGTGCCTAAACAAAATTTGGTGGCCCTAACGCGCTTACCTGTGAAACCTCCATGTTTCATGTCCAGATCATTCCATAACTGATCTATATCCTCCAATTCTACACCAATAATAGCTATTCTCTGTTCAGAAGTTATCTTAAGGGTTTTAGCATTGTATCGCTCTGCCACATCTGCTATCTTCCTTAATCTTGCAGGATCAATCATACCCCCCGGAATGTGTGGGATTACCGCAAAGGTCTTCTGGTCTCTTTGGACTGCAGCCCCCTTCTCAGGTATATTATCAACCATGAATATCACTCCTTTTAAAAAAGGGAATATTTAATTCAATTTCTTAAATATAATCGATGTTATCCTATTATTGTTATTTACCTTTTAATTCCGTACAATTAATACACCACCCACATAAGATCATTATTCCTATAATTTATTTTGTATGATATTACAAAAATAATTTTCATCTTTAATTTCTGTATAAAATAAAGACCCCAAATAACATAAAAAGCCCAAATAACAGTTGCAAAATAGTAAAAGGCTCATTGAGGATTATGAATGCAAATATGGCCCCAAAGAGGGAATCAAATGCAAATATTGATCCCGTTCTTGTTGAACCAATTTCCCGAATTGAGAAGTAGGTAAGTACCAGTGAAAAGCTTATGCAGAATAGCCCAATAAAAATCAAATAAGGAAGCTCATTTAAAGGTAATTTAAGATTCAAACCCAGGATCAACGATATCAAAATTAGGAATACTCCTCCTATGGAACATTTTAAAGCAGCTATCAACACTAAATCTCGTTTATTACTTAAAAATTTGCTCAAACTTGTGTCCATACTCCAGAAGAGTGCTGCCAATATAACCATCATGCTTCCGTATAAACTCTGGTTAAGGGATAAATTTCCCCCATTACCTGTGGTTAAAAATATAGCTCCGCTTAACAAAAAAATAAACCCAAAAATATCTTTTTTCTGAACGCTCTCCTTAAGAAAAAAAATTCCAATAACAATAATAAAGAAAGCCTGTACATTCATCAAAAGAGCCGCATTTACGGCTGTTATCTGATTCAAACCCGTTAAATATATTGCGGGGGCAACCACCGAACCTAAAAGTGCTGTGATGAACACTAAAACATAATCCCTTCTGGAGATGAAGCTTTCAACCTCATTTTCCCTATTTAGGATGGTTAATATCCTGCTTTGAAGGGGTGAAAAACGAATTAAAAACAAAAATAATGCTGCTGCGACATACGTCAAACCTGCAAGTGCTAAAGGATGAATGTACTGCAGTAATATCTTGTCAAATGAATACCAGACCCCAAATATGAGGGCAACCGTTAAAGCACTTAAATATCCCCAGTAACGATGCATAGTTCACCTAAATCAAAAATTTAAGATCAATATAATATTATATTTCCTTATATGCCCAAAAAATATATGTATTTTTACTACTTTTGCTGCAAAAAACTCAACTAATTTACTTCATAAAATAAATATTATATAATGAAATTTAAAAGAAATTTAAATTAAACCCTTTAACAATAATTTTAATATTCATCTAGACCCAATTCATTTGTAACATCCAATCGTGATGACTGATTTTTATAGATAAAATTGTATAAATTTCTTAAAAAATTGAGGTTTTTTAACAATTGAGGAAAAAATAATGCGAAAAAACTTTTTACCCGAACTTTTAGCACCTGCCGGATCCATGGAAGCCCTTAAAGCAGCCGTAAATGCAGGAGCAGATGCAGTGTACCTTTCAGGGAAAAGATTCGGAGCAAGGCACTACGCAGCAAACTTTGAAGATGAAGAAATTGAAGGTGCTGTCAGCTACGCCCATCTGCACGGAGTAAAAGTACAGGTAACTGTAAATACTCTTATAAAAGATTCTGAACTTCAAGATGTGGCAGAGTATTTATTATGGCTTTATAAAATAGGCGTTGATGCGGTTATAATCCAAGATCTTGGTGTTGCAAGTATTTGCAGGGAGATGGTTCCAAATCTAGACATGCACGCCTCAACACAAATGACCATCCACAACTTTGAGGGAGTTAAATGGGCAGCAGAATTCGGTTTCAAGCGTGTGGTGCTTGCAAGGGAAGTTGGAGTGCAAGATATAAAAAGGATCTCTGAAAAGCTGAATGAAGAACTAAAAGCAGACAAATCAAGTTCAATAGAACTTGAAGTCTTTGGACACGGAGCTTTATGTTACTCCTATTCCGGGCAGTGCCTCATGTCATCTTTTATAGGTGGGCGAAGTGGAAATCGAGGGATGTGTGCACAACCCTGCCGTAAGCCCTACGATTTCACTGTTGGGGAAAAAGACGAATTTGGGAGACCTCAGAACACCAGAGTTATGCCCCTAAAAGAACATTATCTCCTTTCAACCAGAGATCTATCAGTTTATAAACATTTGAATCAAATTTCAAAAGCCCATGTGAACTCTATTAAAATAGAGGGACGTATGCGATCCCCCCAGTACGTTGCAATTGTTGTTGGAATATACAGGAAAGCCATTGATTCCATGAAAAGGGAGAAATGGAAGCCAACTGATGAAGATGTTTCAAAGCTTAAACTCGCATTCAACAGGGGTTTTACCGAAGGTTACATAATGAATGCACGTCGCGGATCTCTAATGGCCAGAGACGGACCCGGTAACAGAGGTTTATACGTTGGAGATGTGGTCGGTTACAAAAAGTCTGGTGAAGTTGTGGTTAAAATAAAAAATCCGATTATTCCCCAAAAAGGCGATGGCATCGTTTTTAAATCATTAAATCAAGATGAGAGGGATCAAGGAATGTTCTTAGAGAAAGAACCCTCAATGAACAAAAATAAAATTATTTTAAAGGTTCAAAGACCTGTAAAACCAGAATCTAAACTTTTCATAACCCGTAAAAAATCTTTAATGGATTCTGCAGATGAATTAATTAATGAATCATCTTCAAAGCGTTTAATTCCAATTAAAATCAGCATTAAATGGGATGAGAACAAGTTTGCACATTTAGACTGCGAATTCCCAGTAACTATCCCAGTAACAGATACCCCAAAACACGAAGTAACCCACAAACATTTACATTATAGATCACCTTTACAGTTTGAAACAGCTATCAAACGCCCCCTAAGCCATGAGCAAATTGAAAAACAGCTAAAAAAAACAGGTGGCACTCCCTTCATCATCAAAGAGATTAAAATGGAGTATCCAGGGGATCTATTCGTTTCTATCGGTAAATTAAACCAGTTAAGAAGAGATCTCCTGGATAAAGTTGCAGAAGAATTATTAAATTATTATATACCTGAAAAAAAGGATTTAAAAGCTGCAGAAACCCGTTTTTATAATCTTTTAAACGGTTTAAAATCTGATTTAAAGATTAAACATAAACCTGAATCTGATAAATCAGCAAATTTCGATTACAAACCATCAAAAACCGATGTTGGGGTTTACATGGATAACCTTGAAACACTGACTGCCGCATGTAAAGGAGGGTGCAAGCGTGTTTATTTTGAGCCTCATTCCACGTATTCCAACTTTAAAAACAGCAATCCGGATGAAAAGTATATTGCAAGGTATTTTGAAGATATTTTTGAATTGTTAAGAAAAGCTGGAACAATTTGCAGTGAGATGAATGTTGATTTAATCTGGAAATTGCCTAACATAACTTCCCAATCATATTTAGATCATACAACTCCTTTAATCAATAAACTATCTGATTTGAACGTTTCTGGAGTGATGGTGGATGGTATTGGTGCTGCAGAAGCTATAAAAACCCAAAATAATAAGATTGAAATCTATGGATCCACCGGACTGAATGTGTGGAACCATTTGATAGCCGAGCAATTATCAAAGACATCAAACGATCCACCAAAAAATCCAGGGATAACTTTTAAAAGCATTACTGTATCCCCTGAACTTTCAAAAAATGAAATTAAAAGGTTAATTTCAACTTCCCACACAAAAAACATTCCAACTTCCTTTGAACTTTTAGTACAAGGAAATATTGAATCAATGGTTACTGAAGACTGTCTTCCACTTATAAACCCTAAAAGTAATGGTTTGAAAATGTATGATGCTAAAAAGGAGTTTATAGGGATAATAGATGCTAAAAAACGTGTTTTTCCAGTTAATACAAATTACAACGGTAGAACCCATATATTGAATGCGGTTGAACTGTGTTTAGTAGATTACATGCCATCAATACTTCGTATGGGGATTAATTCGGTTGTAATTGATGCACGAGGCAAACCCCCAAGTTATGCACTTGAAATGGCAGCAATTTACAGTAATGCCGTTGAAAAAACTGAAAAAGGTAATGAATTAAAAAAGACCCTTAATATGCTTAAAAATAATGTTAAAAAAATTTCAACAGGCGGGATAACAACTGGAAACTTCATACGCGGAGTTAAATGACATTACAGGCCCATAAAAGTTAACACTAACTTGACTTAATCTCTGAAAATTTCAAAAAAATATGAGCAATAAATGGAGGGGAAGGATTATGAAAAGAGATGTTATCAGAATTAATGAAGAAAAGTGTACAGGTTGCGGGGATTGTATTCCAGGGTGTCCTGAGGGAGCTTTACAGGTTATTGACGGGAAAGCAAGGCTTATAAGTGATTTGTTCTGTGATGGTTTAGGAGCCTGTATTGGAACTTGCCCACAGGGAGCTATAGAAGTTGAACAAAGAGAAGCTGAGCCTTATGATGAGAATAGGGTTATGGAAAATATTGTAAAAGCTGGTCCCAACGTCATAAAAGCTCATTTAAAACATCTTAATGATCATGGTCAGATGGAATTTCTTAATCAAGCTGTTAGCTTTTTAAAGGAAAAAAATATTGAAATTCCTGATTATGAAGAAGAAAGCCCATTACCCTCCAGTTGTCCTGGTTCAACAATGAGGGATTTAAGTGAAAGTAAACTGGAAAGCAGCAATCAACCACAGATTTTCGGCGCAGAACTTAGAAACTGGCCCGTACAGTTACAGCTTTTAAACCCAAATGCACCTTATTTAAAAAATGCAGATTTATTAATAGCAGCAGACTGTGCACCATTTGCTTATGCTAATTTCCATCAAAGATTCTTAAAAGATAAGGTTTTAATAATCCTTTGTCCGAAACTGGATAAGACCATAGATCAATACGTGGATAAATTAGCTGAAATTTTTCAGAAGCAGGAAATAAAGTCAATCTCAATTGTGCATATGGAAGTTCCATGCTGCTCAGGTATTGAGACTATAGTTAAAAGAGCGTTAGAAAAAGCTGAAAAGAACATAATTATCAAAGATTACACAATTTCGATAAACGGTGAGATAATATAAAAAGAATAAATAAAATTAAGATTTAAATCAATTTCAGAGCAAATATTTGCTCATCAAAGAACTCCAATCATTTTCAGCCCTATGTAAAACATTAAAGCCATGTAAATATATTTTAACTGCTTTTCTGGGAGTTTATGGGATACTTTAACCCCCACCTGTGCCATTGGAATGCTTGCACCTGCAAGCAGGACAAGTTGAAGGATGTTTATGTAACCAACGGAATATGGGGGCAGTCCAGTGGCGTTCATACCACCTAAGATATATGCCACTATTCCGCCAATGGATGTGAAGATTATAACTGCACTGGATGTTCCAACGGCTTTGTGGGCGCCAAACCCCATTAAAATAATGAGAATTGGTACCATTAGAATTCCACCACCTATTCCAAGAAGTCCTGCTGCAAAACCTGCTGCAAAACCCCAAAAAATATAAGATAATGATCCTTTTTTAGGTTCTTCCCCTGTTTCAGGGTACCTTGCAACTACCATCCATAAAGCCGCTGCAAGAACCAGGAACCCAAAAAGAAATCTTAAAATATCACCCGGCACGTTTGATGCAGTTATTCCTCCTATAAATGCCCCTATAATTCCAGCAACACCCATAAACATTGCTGGACGTCTTAAAACCGCCCCACGACGCATATGACCCAGTGTTCCACTTAAGGCTGTTGGCAGTATCACAGCAAGGCTTGTACCAAAGGCAATTCTTATTGCAATTGTTGGATCAACACCAATGGCTGTCAAGAGGAAAAACTGGACAGGAACCATTATAAAACCTCCCCCAACACCGAGAAGTCCGGATGCAAATCCAACAAATGTACCCGTGATTAACAAAATGACGATGTAAACTAAAAACTCCATATTATACCCTTTACCATCCAATCTTAATTTAGTTTATTAAAAATTATTCAATGCAATTAAAAAAATTATTTAATCCCGGGTACTCTATTGTAAAGTAATATAAATTTCCCAGAAAATGTTTCTACTATTTTTTGCAGCAGTTATAAGATGTTGACAGCATGAAAGACGATGGGCCAAAACAGAGCATATAATGCTGAAAATGGAGAGATCAATTAAAAATAAGCAATTAAAAACTTCTCACATGCTGTCTCTAAAACCATTTATACACCAATGGAAATAGTACCCTAAACCGGATGTAAGTATAAAAAAATTAAGGGTATTATCCTAATAATACTAATGGTGATAAAGTGGATCTCATGGAAATAAAGGGCATAGGCGACAGACTGGCCGATAAAATTATTAAAAGCTTTGGAGGAAGAGAAGAATTTCTCAAAGCTGTGAAAAATTTTGAAGTGGACCGCATCGCAGGAATAGAAGGTGTGAGTCAACACAGGGCCATTGAAATTGTCAACTCTGTGCTGGGAAATCCCACCGAAGAATTTTTAAAAACTGAAAGAGCCGTTCAGATATATGATGATATTGTTGGAAGGATTCTCGGCTTTGCCAGTACCAAGTATGCCAAAAACAGAATTCTCTTGATGAGCCCAATTAAAAATGAAGAGACCATCAAGGAAAGTATGAGTTTTGTGATGCAGGCAAAGTATGCTGCAAGCCATCTTCCCAGAGATGAAATCAAAAGGCTCTTAAAAAAAATAGATCCCACAGATGATCCCAAACCAAAATACGACCCCTCCAAGGCCATTCTCGTGGAGTCGAGTGACGATTACCACCAAATAATAGAACTGGGCCTTAACAGTTACTGTCCAGTAATCACTTCAGAGGAACTTGAAAGCCTCGAAGACTTTGAATTGATAGTTTACGTATATTCTGAGGGTATTATGGAATTTGAAGATGCTTACAATATCACAATGGTGAATAATGAATCTGAAGCATTTGAAATTGTTCCAAACACAGTTCTATCATATTTTAAAGAAAATTATGATCTTCTACGTAATATTTTAAAAATAAAAGAAATATTAGGAAGAAAATCCATAATCAAAGAAGTTCTGGATATCTTAGACTCTCTGGAATCTGTTGATGTTGATGAGACTGTTTTTGACAGAGCAATTGAATCTTCAAAGGAAAAAGCAGATTTAAAACTTAAAGATGCCATTAAAAAAGTTGATCTTAAAGGAGATGAAGTTTTAAACCTTTTAAATGAGGAAATGCCCGGCAAGATCCAGAAAATATTCGACGAAGTAATGAAAGATGCAAGAGATGAGATTAAAGAAGAAACTGGATGCGCCTTCGACCCATTTATTCAAAAATATCCTGTTGAAATAGACTACTCTGAGCTAGAAAGAATTAAAAAACAGGAAATGTCCAAAAAACAGGTAACAACATTTGAAGAAGAAGTTAAGGCAGCTTCAATCATCTCAAAATTTAAAGTGGATGTTGAATCTGAGATCCAGGAAATTCTCCTTTTTGACTATGAATTCGCCTTGGGATGTTTTGCTTACTATTACGACCTCCATACACCCACTATTGGAGATGGATTCAGATTTAAAGAAGGATTACACCTCAATTTAGCCTTAATTAATGATAAAAATATCCAAAAAATTGATTATCAACTTGAATCTCCTGAAAACGTGGTTCTTCTGACCGGTGCAAACAGTGGAGGTAAAACAACCCTTCTCGAGACATTAGCCCAAATATCAATCATGGCCCAAATGGGTCTGCCTGTCTGCGCACAGGAAGCCCAGGTAAAACTCGTTGATGAAGTTTACTTCTTCTCTAAAAAGCATTCACTTGATGCAGGAGCTTTTGAATCATTTTTAAGGACCTTCATGCCAATTGTCACCCGCGAAGAGGATAAATTAATTCTTCTGGATGAACTTGAAGCCATAACCGAACTTGAAGCTGCCGTTAAAATCATATCCAGCTTCATGGACTTCGTTCATGATTCTGAATCCTTTGCAATCATTGTAACCCATATGGCCCGTGAAATTTTGAAATACACCGATGTAAGAGTGGATGGAATCGAAGCCAAAGGACTTGATGCAGACTACAACCTGATTGTGGATAGAACACCAAGAATGAACCATTTAGCAAAAAGTACACCTGAATTGATACTTCGAAGGATGTATGAGAAGTCCGACGGCAAGCTCCAGAAGATCTATGAGCGTATCTTGGAGAAGTTTTAATAACAGTTTGATATGCTTTTAATTTTTTTTGATCAATTTGTTTAAGATTTATCAATCACTATTCCAATTCATTTGATTATTTAATCTATATATATCTTAAAATTTCGAATCA